>CAKTPM010000012.1 GCA_934591705.1 uncultured Oscillospiraceae bacterium | reverse complement strand
CTGAAGGTGGCCCTGTGCTCCCAGCGCAGCCAGAACTGCCTGCCCAATGTGGGCTGGTGCGAGGTCACGGATATGCTCTTCCGCAACAACGCCAAGATCGGCGCGCGGTACTTCCCCGATGAGCTGGGCGTGCTGAAGGCCGGCGCCGCGGCGGATATTATCGTGATGGATTATAAGCCGTTCACCCCCTTCTCCGATGAGAATATCGACGGGCACATGATCTTCGGCATGACCGGCCGCCAGTGCCAGACCACCATCGCCGCCGGCAAGACCCTTATGCTCGACCGTGTGCTTGTGGGCATCGACGAGGAGGCCGAGAACGCCCACATCCTGGAGGCCGCCAAAAAGCTCTGGGGCGATCTGAACCACCGCACCTATTAAGCCCCTAAAGGGGGGATACATCCCCCCTTTAGATCCCCCACCAGCTGACATCGGTCACTGGTGTCGCCGCCCCAGGCGGCTGGGCCGATGAATTTTTGCCACGCGCAGGTCGCGGCAAAAATGATTGAATGATTTGAAACATAACCGCAAGGAGGAACTACGATGTCTGAAAAAATGTATCCCATTCCTTTCAAATCCTTGATGAACTGGATCACCACCGAATACGCCATGACCGGCGAGATCTTCGGCGTTCACAAGGCCTATAAGGCCACGGGCAAATCTCTGCCTATCTTCGGCGAGCGCATTGAAACGCCCTTTGGCCCCGCCGCCGGCCCCAACAGCCAGCTGGCGCAAAACATCATCGCCGCCTACTTCGCCGGCGCCCGCTTCTTCGAGGTGAAGACCGTCCAGAAGATGGACGGCAAGGAGCTGGCCGACTGCGTGCCCCGCCCCTGCATCCTGGCTGCCGACGAGGGCTATAACCAGGAGTGGTCCACGGAGCTGACCGTGCCCCAGGCCATGGATGAATACATCAAGGCATGGTGCGCCCTGAAGGTGCTCTCCAAGGTCTACGGTCTCGGTGACCCCGACGGCTTTGTGTTCAATATGTCCGTGGGCTATGACTTAGAGGGCATCAAGGGTGAGAAGGTGGATACCTATCTCAACGGCATGATGGACGCCACGAAAACCGCCATCTTCGGCGAGTGCAAGGCGGTTTTGAAGGAATTCTTCCCCGCCGAGAGCGCATATATCGACGCCATCTCTCCCCGTGTGTCCGGCTCTGTCACCGTCTCCACCCTCCACGGCTGCCCTCCCGACGAGATCGAGCGCATCGCCTCCTACCTCATCAGCGAGAAGCACCTGCACACCTTCGTGAAGTGCAACCCCACCATCCTGGGCTATGAGACCGCCCGCCGCACCCTGGACTCCATGGGCTATGACTACATCGTTTTCGATGAGCACCACTTCAACGAGGACCTCCAGTGGGCTGACGCCGTGCCCATGTTCCAGCGCCTGCAGGCCCTGGCTGACAAGAACGGCCTGGAGTTCGGCCTCAAGCTCTCCAACACCTTCCCCGTGGACACCACCCGGGGCGAGCTTCCCAATAACGAGATGTACATGTCCGGCCGCAGTCTCTTCCCCCTGACCATCGAGATGTGCCACCGCATCTCCCGCCAGTTCCGGGGCAAGATGCGCATTTCCTTCGCCGGCGGCGCGGAGTTCTTCAACTGCGACAAGCTCTTTGACGCGGGCATCTGGCCCATCACCGTGGCCACCACCATCCTGAAGCCCGGCGGCTACAACCGCCTGCTGCAGATGGTGGAGAAGGTGGAGCCAATGCCCTACAAGGCCTTTGCCGGCACCGACACCGAGAAGATCTGCGCCCTCTCCGCCGCCTCCCACACGGATTATCACCATGTCAAGCCCATCAAGCCCCTGCCCACCCGGAAGAGCGAGAAGAATGTCCCCTGGATCGACTGCTTCACCGCTCCCTGCCAGGGCGGCTGCCCCATCGAGCAGGACATCCCCGAGTACATGGAGCTGGTGCGCAAGGGCCTCTACGGCCCGGCGCTGAAGCTCATCTGTGAGCGCAACCCTCTGCCCTTCATCACCGGCACCATCTGTGCCCACCGCTGCCAGAACAAGTGCTCCCGGAACTTCTATGACGAGTCTGTCCGCATCCGGGATACCAAGCTGGTGGCCGCCAAGAAGGGCTATAACGCCCTGATGGCCTCCCTGCATCCCACGGAGAAGAAGCCCGGCAAGAAGGCCGCCATCATCGGCGGCGGCCCCACCGGTATCGCCGCCGCCACCTTCCTGGCCCGCAGCGGCATCGCCGTGACCGTCTTTGAGCGGGAGGACTGCCTGGGCGGCGTGCCCCGCCATGTGATCCCCGGCTTCCGTATCGCCAACGAGACCATCCAGAAGGACATCGACATGATGCTGCGCTTCGGCGTGGAGGTCAAGTGCGGCGCCCCGGCCCCCTCCGTGGCGGAGCTGAAAAAGCTGGGCTATACCCACATCCTCTTTGCCGTGGGCGCCTGGAAGGCCGGTGAGCTGGGCATCCAGGGCGATGTGGCCGGTGCCATTCAGTGGATGAAGGGCGTCAAGGCCGGGAACATCGCCGTAAAGGGCAATGTGGTGGTGGTCGGCGCAGGCAACACCGCCATGGACGCTGCCCGCCTGGCCAAGCGCAGCGGCGCGGCACATTCCACCATCGTCTATCGCCGCACCAAGAAGTACATGCCCGCCGATGAGCACGAGCTGGCCCTGGCCCTGCAGGACGGCGTGGAGTTCGCTGAGCTGGCGGCTCCCGTGAAGCACGCAGGCGGCGTTCTCACCTGTGAGAAGATGGTGCTCGGCGCACCCGACGCCTCCGGCCGCCGCAGCCCTGTGGGCAGCGGGGAATTCTTCGAGCTCCCCTGCGACCTGGTCATCTCCGCTATCGGCGAGCAGGTGGACGATGCCCTCATGGCCGCCAACGGCATCGAGGTGGACAAGAAGGGCCGCCCCGCCTTCCGCACCAACATCGAGGGCGTGTACGCCGCCGGTGACGCCACCCGGGGCCCCGCCACCGTGGTGGAGGGCATCGCCGACGCCATGGCCTTTGCCGAGGAGGTCATCGGTGAGGACTATGTCTACGAGATCCCCCTGGAGGCCTATGTCACCATCCCCGACGCCGTGGCCAAGAAGGGCACGCTGAAGATGAGCGAGTGCTGCGCCTGCCACGAGGGCGACCGCTGCCTGCAGTGCTCCACCGTGTGCGAGAACTGCGTGGATTCCTGCCCCAACCGGGCCAATGTGGCCATCGAGCTGGAGGACGGCACCCATCAGATCATTCATGTGGACAAGATGTGCAACGAGTGCGGCAACTGCACCCAGTTCTGCCCCTATGCCTCCGAGCCCTGCCACGATAAGTTCACCCTCTTCCAGACCGCTGAGGACATGGCGGACTCCGCCAACGCGGGCGTACTGTTCCTGGGCGGCGACAAGATCCGGGTGCGCACCTTCGGCGACCCCAAGGACTACGACCTGGCCGACCCCGCCAACGGCCTGCCCGAGGATCTGGAGGTGCTCATCGTCACCCTCCGCGACAAGTATGGCTACCTCTTTGCCTGAGCTCGCCTGAGAGTCACCCCCAAAACCCATAGAAAAAGACCTGCCCCGCGGGGCAGGTCTTTTCTCTTGCTTTCAAGTAAACATAGTGGTATACTATGTTATGATAAAAAGGAGGGATCGCCATGCTGGTATCTACAAAGGGGCGCTATGCCCTGCGCATCATGCTGGAGCTGGGGCACTGCCCGGCGGGGGAGTGGCTTTCGCTGCCGGTCATCGCCCAGCGGCAGGAGATATCCGAGAAGTATCTGGAGAGCATCATCTCCGTTTTGGTAAAGGCGCATCTGGTGGAGGGCCTGCGGGGTAAAAACGGCGGCTACCGCCTGCTGCGCCCGGTGGAGCAATATTCAGTGGGGGAGATTCTGCGGCTGACGGAGGGTACCTTGGCCCCGGTGGCCTGCTTGGAAGGGGAGTCGAACCCCTGTCCCCGGTGCGACTGCTGCGCTACACTGCCTCTGTGGCAGGAGCTGGACCGGCGCATCAACGAATATCTGGACAGCGTGACCCTCCGGGATCTTATGGCCCAGGCAGGGGAGGATTGCGCGCTATGACCTTCCGTTCCGCTCCCTACCGGGAGCGGAACACTTTTTTCTAAAAACCTATTGACAAACTATGTGTTATGGTGTACAACTATAAACATAGTAAACTAATAGGTAAAAGGAGCGGCACTATGACGATCTATATGGACAACGCCGCCACCACGGCGGTGAGTGACGGGGCTCTGCGGGCAATGCTGCCCTGCTTTCAGGAAAACTACGGAAATCCCTCCAGTCTGCATTCGGTAGGGCAGCAGGCGGCCGCCGCGCTGATGACGGCCCGGGAAACGCTGGGTGCCTGCCTGGGGTGCAGCTATCGGGAGATCACCTTCACCTCCGGCGGCAGCGAGGCGGACAACCAAGCCATTCTCTCCGCCGCCCGTCTCGGCGAGCGCAAGGGGAAAAAGCACATTATCTCCACCCGCTTCGAGCACCACGCCGTGCTCCACACCCTCCGGAAGCTGGAGAAGGAGGGCTTTGAGGTGGAGCTTCTGGATGTGGGAAGCCAAGGGACCGTGACAGCGGAGCAGGTGAAAAACGCCATCCGGGAGGATACGGCCCTGGTCACCGTGATGTACGCCAACAACGAGATCGGCTCGGTGATGCCCATTGCGGACATCGGCGCGGTGTGCCGGGAGAAGGGCGTGCTGTTCCACACGGACGCCGTGCAGGCCGCCGGGCATCTGCCCATCGATGTGAACGCCCAGCACATCGATATGCTCTCCCTCTCCGGCCATAAGTTCCACGGCCCCAAGGGAGTGGGCGCCCTCTATGTCCGGCAGGGCATCCCCCTGGCGACCCTCATTGAGGGCGGCGCTCAGGAGCGGGGGAAGCGGGCCGGCACGGAGAACATCCCCGGCATCGTGGGCATGGCCGCCGCCCTCAAGGAGGCCTGCGAGCACATGGAGGAGAACGCCGCCAAGGTCAGCGCCCTGCGGGACAAGCTCATCGCGGGGCTCTCCCAAATCCCCCACAGCGCCCTCAACGGCGACACGGTGCATCGCCTGCCGGGGAATGTGAACTTCTGCTTCGAGGGCGTCGAGGGCGAGATCCTGCTGCTCCTGCTGGATCAAAGGGGCATCTGCGCCAGCTCCGGCAGCGCCTGCACCTCCGGCTCTCTGGATCCCAGCCATGTGCTTTTGGCCATCGGGCGGCCCCATGAGGTGGCCCACGGGTCGCTGCGCCTGAGCATGTGCGAGTGGAACACCCCGGAGGAGGTAGAGGCCGTGCTGGAGGCGGTGCCCCAGATCGTGGACTATCTGCGGAGCATGTCCCCCCTGTGGAAGGACCTCCAGAGCGGCAAGCGGCCATTTATTCTGTAAGGAGGAAAAACGCTATGGCACTGTATACGGAAACGGTAATGGATCATTTTCTCCACCCCCGCAATGTGGGTGAGATCGAGGACGCCGACGGGGTGGGCCAGGTGGGCAACGCCAAGTGCGGCGACATCATGAAGATGTACCTGAAGATCAGGGACGGCAGGATCGCGGATGCGAAATTCGAGACCTTCGGCTGCGGCAGCGCCATCGCCTCGTCCTCCATGGCCACGGAGATGATCCGGGGCAAGACCCTGGAGGAGGCCCTGGCGCTGACCAACCGGCAGGTGGTGGACGCCCTGGGCGGTCTGCCCGCCCACAAGCTGCACTGCAGCGTACTGGCCGAGGAGGCCGTGAAGTCCGCCATCAAGGACTACTACGACCGAAACGGCATCCCCTACGACCACGCCCGATTCCCCGACTGCGAGGGCTGCGAGGGCTGCCGCATGGTATAAGAATTCGCCGCCGCAGGGCTTTGGCTCTGCGGCGGCGGTTTTCATTTTTTCTTCTTCTTTTTTTCGCTCGGCGGGGTGCTCTCCTGCTGCTCGGCGGCCAGCACGCGCTCCGGGTCCGCCTCGTCCAGGCGGATGAGCTTTTCCGCCAGGATCCGGGAGAACCCGGCGATGAGGGCGCTTTCCACCACCAAAAGCTCCGCGCCGTTCAAGCCCTCCGGGGCGCTGCGGATGGAGTGGTCGCCGGACTGCACCTGCCGGATGAAGAACAGCGACAGGTTGTGGAAGATCCGGCAATAGTAGCCGTAGATGATCTGTAGCCGCTCCACGGAGATATCCGGGGGGATGACCCGGTGGATATCGCTGATGGACAAGCTCTGCTTCAGGGTGAGGATGATCAGCAGGTACGCGATGTGCAGCCGGTAGTACTTGCGGCCCGCCGGGGCGGGCATCACCTTCAGGCGCACATAGTTGTTGATGGTGGAGGGGGTGACGAAGCGCTCCTTTTCCGTGGGGATGAAGTCGAGATACTGCTCCGTCAGGGCCACCACCTGGTCCATATAGAGGCCGAAGTCCGGAATGGCCTCCCACTCCGGCAGGCGGTAGTTCTGTATATAGGCGTCCCAGCGCTTGAGCTTGTGGGAAACCAGCTCTTGATCGAATTGCATATAGCACCTCCCGATTCTATCACACCGATTGTAGCAGATGTGAGGCGAAAACGCAATAGAAAAAACAGGTAAAGTCACACTTGACACGGGAGACATAATATACTATATTAGTTAGAGAAAGGGGCGTGCAGGATGAAGCGGTTTTACATTTACGGCGATTCCATTATGAAGGCCACGGTGCTGGGGGAGGACGGGCGCTACCACTTCCACTTCTCCGAGGTGGAGAGCTGGTACCCGGCCCTGGCGCAGCGGGTAGTGAACCGGGCCATGATGGGCGCCACGGCGCAGAAGGGCCGCAAGCTGGTGGAGCGGGATGTGCAAAAGGGCATGGAGCCCGGCAGCATCGCCCTTTTGACCTACGGCGGCAACGACTGCGACTTCGACTGGGCCGCCATCGCGGCGGATCCCCAGGGGGAGCACCTGCCCCACACGCCCCTGCCGGAGTTTCTGCGGCTGATGAAGGAGATGCTGGACACTCTGCGGCAAAAGGGCGTCAAGCCCGTGATGATGACCCTGCCGCCCATTGACGCGGCCCGGTATCTTGCCCACATCTGCCGGGACGGCCTCTCCCGGGAGGCCATCATGTCCTGGCTTCGGGAGGTGCAGATGATCTACCGCCACCAGGAGCTCTATTCCGACGCCGCCGCCCGGCTGGCCATGTCCGAGGGCGTGCCCCTTTTGTCGGTGCGGGAGAAGTTTGTCTGCGAGCGGGATCTGGGCAAGCTCCTGGCCCAGGACGGCATCCACATGGCCATGCCCGGCTACCGGAAGCTCTTTGATATCTTGGCGGCGGCGGGAGCCAGCGCCTGAGCGCTTAAGTGCATAGGAAAAGGACGCATCCTGCGATGCGTCCTTTTATCATGTCTGGGGAATGACTTACTTCAGGGTCATGCGGCCCTGGGGCTCGGCATAGTCGGCGCCGATGGTGCCGCCCAGCTTCTCGGTGATGTAGGCCATGAGGACCTCGTCCATGGCCAGGCCGGTGTCATAGCCGGAGGAGGCGGCGAAGGCGTAGTAGGTGTCGCCGCCGGCGGCCAGGAAGTTGTTGGTGATGACGGCGTACTCGGCGTTCTCATCAAAGGCCTTGCCGTTGACGCTCTGGATGCTCACGCGGTTGATGCTCTTGGGAGCAAAATAGGTGGAGTCGGGATAGGCATCGCCCTGGTCAAAGGCGGCCTTGGTGTTCAGGGTCCACTCCATGCCGGCGGTCTGGGGGAAGGCGCCCACGGACTCGGGGGTGCAGAAGGTGGAGGCCTCCAGGGCTTCCAGCAGCACGCTGCCCTTGACATACACCACCGCCAGCGTGTTGCCGAAGGGCAGCACGGTCTTGACATCCTTCTTGGTGATGTCGCCGGGGTTGATGGCGGCCCGGATGCCGCCGCCGTTGGTGATGGCCACGATGTTGGCGGCATCAACACCCTCGATGCTGCCGGGCTGCTGCTCGGTCAGGGCCCAGAGCATGGAGTCGGTGATGATGTCACCGTTGTTGGTCTCGCTGTCGCGGTTGCCGTTGGGGGCCTTCTCGCCGTTGAGCGTCACCTCGCTCTTGGCGAACACGGTGCCGTACTCAGCGTCGATGCGGTCCATGATCTCCTGGGCAGCGGCGGCCACGGCGGCATTGGTGGGCATCTCGATGACGGGGGCCTCCTCGCCCTCCTTCACCTCCACGGGGGTGGGCAGCAGGTCATAGCCCTCGATGGCCTTGGTCTTGTTGTCGATGGTCACCATGCCGATGTAGGCCAGGTTGCTCTCGGTGGACTGGATGGGGGTCTCGGCGGTGGCCACGGCCATGGTGTGGGAATGGCCGTCGATGATGAAGTCGATGCCGGTGGTGTTGGCCAGCAGGTCGGTGGAGCGGTTGGGAGCGGAGGACTCATCCATGCCCAGGTGCGCCAGGCAGATGACAATATCAGCGCCCTCCTTCTTCAGGGCGTCCGCCTGGGCCTGGGCGCAGGCATAGAGCTCCTCGCCGGCCAGGAAGGTCAGGCCCTGGATCAGGGCGGGATTGGCCTTGGTCTGGGCCTCGGGGGTATCCAGGCCGAAGAAGCCGATCTTTACGCGGCCCTTCTTGATGATGGTGTGGCCGTCATAGATGGGGGCGCCGTTCTCCAGCACATTGGCGCAAACGACCTTGCCGTTGAAGGCGGCCAGGTTCTCCTTGGCCTGGGCCCAGCCGTAGTCAAACTCATGGTTGCCCAGGGTCAGCACATCGTAGCCCGCGGCGTTGAGCATGGTCACGGCATCGGCGCCCTTGGAGGAGCTGACATACACGGTGCCCTGGCTGAAGTCGCCGGCGTCGGCCAAAATGACCTCGGCGCCCTCGGCGGCGTACTGGTCCTTCAAGCCGGCGATGTAGGCATAGTAGGCAATATTGCCGTGGACATCGTTGGTGTGCAGGACAATGGTTTTGCCGGCGTATTCGCCGGTGGGGGTCTGCTCGCCGCAGGCCACCAGGGACAGGGCCATCAGCAGAGCAAGAACCAGCGCAAGAAGCTTTTTCATCTGCAAAATCTCCTTTTCTTACTTTCTCATTTTCTTCCGATTTTTATATCAACAGGCGCGGCCTGTCAATACCAAAGAGGGGCCCTCAGACCATATGGGTGAGGGTGTCCACCCAGCGGCTGTACTTGGCGATGTTCTCATCCCGCTCTGCGGCGTCGGCGCCCTTGGTGAGGATGTAGACCTTGATCTTGGGCTCGGTGCCGCTGGGCCGCACGATGAGGGAGGTGCCGTCGGCCAGCTCATAGCGCAGCACATTGCTGCCGGAGAGCTCCATGGCGGACACCTTGCCGGTGGCGGTCTCCACCGCGGAGCCGTCCTGATAGTCCTTGCGCAGGCGCACCGCCACGCCGGAGATCTCCGTGGGCGGGGTCTGGCGCAGGGTCTTCATCAGCTTGGCCATGCGCTCCAAGCCGTCTAAGCCCGGCATCACCAGGTTGTGGGTCTTCTCGCCGTACCAGCCGTATTTCTCATAGAGGGCATGGAGGGCGTCAAAGAGGGTCATGCGCCGGGCGGCATACCAGGCGGCCATCTCCGTGAGCACCAAAGAGGCGGTGACGGCGTCCTTATCCCGGACAAAGTCTCCCAGCATGTAGCCGTAGCTCTCCTCATAGGACATGATGACCTCACCCTCTCCGGCGGCCTCCAGGGCGTTTTTCTTCTCCGCCATGAACTTAAAGCCGGTGAAGGTATCGCAGCAGGTGACGCCGTTGGCCTCGCAGACCGCCCGGGCCATATCGGTGGTGACGATGCTCTTGAGGAAGTAGGGCTTCTCCGGCATCCGGCCGCTGCGCCGCAGGGCGCCGATGAGGTAATCGGCCATCAGAACGCCGGTCTGATTGCCGGTGACGGGCACGAACTTGCCGGCACCGTCCCGGACCATGATGCCCACCCGGTCACTGTCCGGGTCGGTGCCCAGAATAAAGTCGGCGCCCACCTTGTCAGCCAGCGCAATGGCCAGGTAGAAGCCCTCGGGGTTTTCCGGGTTGGGGGACTCCACGGTGGGGAAGTCGCCGTCGATGACCATCTGCTCCTCCACGGGGTAGAGGTGGCGGATGCCCAGCCCCCGCAGGGCCTCGGGCACCAGCTTGTAGCCGCAGCCGTGGAAGGGCGTGTAGACCACCTTGAAGGTGTCCGCCACCTGGGCCACGCAATCCCGGTCGTTGACCATGGCCATCACATGGGCCATGAAGGCCCGGTCGGTGTCCTGGCCCATGGTGGTGATGAGCCCGGCTTGTACGGCCCCGTCAAAGTCCATGCGCCGCACGCCGGTGAAGATGTCGATATGCTCCAGCTCCTTGGCGATGGCGGCGGCGTGCTGGGGGGGCAGCTGGGCCCCGTCGGCCCAGTAGACCTTGTAGCCGTTATACTCCTTGGGGTTGTGGCTGGCGGTGATGTTGATGCCCGCCTGGCAGCCGTATTCCCGCACGGCGAAGCTCAGCTCCGGCGTGGGCCGCAGGGACTCGAAGATCCGCACCCGGATACCGTTGGCGGCGCAGACCTCCGCGGCGGCCCGGGCAAACTCCATGGAGTGGTTGCGGCAGTCCATGCACAGGGCCACGCCCTTTTTCTTGGCCTCCTCACCCTCGGCGGCGATGACATTGGCAAAGCCCTGGGTGGCCCAGCGGATGACATACACATTCATCTGGTGCAGCCCCATCTTCATGGTGCCCCGCAGGCCGGCGGTGCCGAACTCCAGGGGCGCGAAGAACCGGGACTTGATCTCCTTGTCATCCCCGGCGATGGCCTCTAACTCCGCCTGCTCGGCCGGAGTGAGCACGCCGCTGTGCAGCCACTTTTCATATTCCTTGCGATAGTCCATAGGTGTTGCTCCTTTCATTCTTCCATGGGGGGTGCGTTCAAAATGTCCCGTGCCTCCTGGAGGCGGCTCTCGGGGACATAGAGGTCGGCGCCGTAGCCGGAAAAGCCGTTGATGAGCTTCCCTGCGCCGCCCTCCTTGGCGTAATACTTAAAGCAGGGGATGCCGCAGGAGGCCAAAAGGGAAATGGTCAGGTCCGTCTCCGCCGGGGAGTCGAAGGTGGATTTCAAAAGCACGGCCTTTTCCTTTTCTCCCTTTTCGTCTGTCGGCCAGTCCGGCTCCTTGCGGCCAAAGTGCCAGCCGGAGGAGAGCTCATTCCAAAAATTCTGCGGCAGCTCGCCGTTTTTCGCGGTTTCGGCGGCGGCCAAGACATCAAACTCGTTCATCACAAAACCTCCCGAAAAGTATTATTTATGGTACCTTGTGCCTTCGGCGATCTGATAGGCCCGATAGACCTGCTCCAAGAGCATCACCCGGGCCATATGGTGGGGAAAGGTCATGGGAGACATGGACAGGCGATAGTCCGCCTCCCGCTTCAGCCCGGCGTCCAGCCCGAAGCTGCCGCCGATGAGGAAGCTCACGGCGGTTTTCCCCGCCACGCCATAATCCAGGATGCGCCGGGACAGCTCCTCGCTGGAGCAGGGCTTGCCTTCGATGCAAAGGGCGATGACCGCGCCGCCCCGGGGCAGTCTCTCCCGGATCAGGGCCGCCTCGGCGGCCAGGGCTTTTTCAATGTCCGCCGGGGAGGGGTTCTCGCTGAGGCGGCTCTCCGGCAGCTCTGTAAGCTCCAGCCGGCAGTGCCGCTGCAGGCGCTTTTGGTATTCTGCCGCCGCCTCCGTGTAAAACCGCTCCTTGAGCTTGCCCACACAGAGAATGTTTATCTTCTGCATAGTGATCCCTCCGTCTGATAGGCGCTGCTCACACCGCTGCGGGGGGCCAGGGCCACCTCGCAGGGAAAGGGGGCCAGCGCCTCCGTCACGGCCTCTAAGGCCAGCTGGGGGGTGTTGTTCTCCCGGCTCAGGTGGGCCAGGATGAATCGCCGGGTGCCGAAGGACGCCATCTCCGCGGCAAAGCGGGCAGCGGCCGCGTTGCTCAGGTGGCCCAGGTCCCCTAAGATGCGCTGCTGCAGGGAATAGGGGTAGGGCCCGGACTTCAGGCGCAGCACATCGTGGTTGCTCTCCAGCACCAGCAGCTCCACCCCCCGGAGGGCCTCGGCCGCCTCGTCGGTGACATAGCCGGTGTCGGTGAGGACCCCGGCGCTGCAGCCGCCGCAGTCAAAGCGAAAGTCCACGCTGCCGGGGGCATCGTGACTGGTGGGGAACACCGTCACCCGTACCGCTCCCAGGGGAAAAACATCCCCTGGCTCGATGCGCCGCAGGCAGGGGGCAATGTGGGGCGCGGCGATGGCCGCGCCGGTGGCGCCGCTGGCATAGACCGGCACCGCCGCGGTTTTGCACAGGGTCTGCAGGCCGCGGGTATGGTCGCCGTGGCTGTGGGTGACAAGGACGCCGGACAGGTCGGAGAGGGTGAGCCCCAGCTCCTGCAGGCAGCTCCGGATGCGGCGGCAGGAGATGCCGGCATCCACCAAAAAATGTACGCCGGGAGCGGACAGCAGCAGGCAGTTGCCCTCCGAGCCGCTGGCGAAGGTATGTAGTGTGATCAATGATGCTACCTCACGGGGTAAAAGCAGCGCCCGTCAGAGATCCCCAACGAGCGCATGCTTGTCCTGTTGTTAACCGATGCTTTCCTCTCTGCTGCCGCCGGGGATGGTGACCATGCGGATGTCCGCGCCCAGACGGCGCAGCTTCTCCACGATGTTCTCATAGCCCCGCTCGATATACTGCACCTGGGTGACCTCGGTGGTGCCCCGGGCGGCCAGGCCCGCGATGACCAGGGCCGCGCCGGCCCGCAGATCGGGGGCCTGGATGGGGGCGCCTGTGAAGTGATCCACACCCTCGATGACGGCCACCTTGCCGTCCACCTGGATGTTGGCGCCCATGCGCTTGAGCTCGTCGACATACTTAAAGCGGCTGGACCACACGCTCTCGGTGACCACACTGGTGCCCTCCGCCAGAGCCAGCACCGTGGTGATCTGGGGCTGCATATCCGTGGGGAAGCCGGGGTAGGGCATGGTCTTCACATTGGCCCGCACCAGGGGACGGCTGCGGCGCACGAGAAGCGTATCGTCGTTTTCCTCGATCTCCACGCCCATCTCCATCAGCTTGGCGCTGATGCAGTCCATGTGCTTGGGGATGACATTCTTGATGAGCACCTGGCCGCCGGTGGCCGCCACGGCGGTCATGTAGGTGCCGGCCTCGATCTGGTCGGGGATGATGGCATAGGCCCCGCCGCTGAGGCGCTCCACGCCCCGGATGCGGATGGAGTCGGTGCCGGCGCCCTTGACATCGGCGCCCATGGAGTTGAGGAAGTTGGCCAGGTCCACGATGTGGGGCTCCCTGGCGGCGTTCTCGATGGTGGTGGTGCCCTCCGCCAGCACAGCGGCCATCATGATGTTCATGGTGGCGCCCACGGACACGACATCGAGATACACGCTGGCGCCCTTCAGCCGGGCATTCTTCGCCTTGGCATATACGCTGCCGCCGGTGACGCTGACCTCGGCGCCCAGGGCGGTGAAGCCCTTGATGTGCTGGTCGATGGGCCGGGTGCCGCCGAAGTTGCAGCCCCCGGGCAGGCCCACGGTGGCCTCGCCAAAGCGGCCCAGCAGGGCGCCCAGCAGGTAGTAGCTGGCCCGGATGCGGCGGGCCAGGTCATAGTTGGCATGGGTGGTGGCGATAGCGTGGCAGTCCAGCTCCACGGCGTGGTCATTCAAAATACGGACCCGGGCGCCCAGCTCCTCCAGGATGGAGAAGAAAAGCGTCACATCGCTGATCTGCGGGATATTCTCAATGCGGCATACGCCATCCACCAGAAGCGCGGCGGGAATGATGGCCACGGCGGCGTTCTTCGCGCCGCTGATGGTGACCTCGCCGAACAGGGGACGGCCGCCGCGAATAATGTACTGATTCAAAGTGGCACCCTCTCTGTAAAAAATGAGTGAACGATAAGATCGTGAACGATAGGATTATGATACCCGCCGGGGATGAAAACATACCTGCGGATATGCATGAACTTACAGGATAAGTATAACATATTTTCCCGCAAAAGCAATGCTTTTTCCGATAATCCCACCACAACATTTGGTGCTTTACGGCGCAATTTCCGTGTTTTTCAACAAGTTGAGCCGAAAAGTGTCCCGATAATAGGAGATGAGCCCCTTTTTCTCCATCTGCCCCAGGGCCCGGGACAGGGCGCTGCGGTTGGCCCCTAAAAGCGCCGCCATCTGGGCGCGGGTATAGGGCACGGTGATGTAGCCGCTTTTGTCCGCCGGGGTCTGATCCCGGAGGAAGAGGAGCACCCGATCCTCCAGCCGGGCCTCCCGGAGGTAGCGGACCCGGTCCCGGGCCTGCCAGTATTTCCGGGCGGTCTCCCGCAGGAGATTGCGCCGCAGGCGCACATGGGCCTCACAGCCCCGGCCGCAGTCCCCCAGGATGCCGTCTAAGGGCAAAAAGAGCACGGCGGTGCTCTCCCGGGCCCGGAGGGTCACGGGGCTGGGGGCGTCGGCGGCTACCAGAAGATCGCCGATGACGCTGCCGGCGCTCTGGCAGGCGGCCAGATGCTCCGTGCCGTCAGGGCCGTATTCCGCCGCCTCCACGGCCCCGGAGAGCACCACCCCCACATGGGTCACGGTGTCTCCCATCTGCCAGAGGAGCTCGCCCTTGCCATAGCGGCGGGGAGCGCCCTGCAGGCACCGCAGCAGGTGCAGGAGCTCCCCGGGGGCGATGCCCGCGAAGAGGGAGACCTTTTCCAGAATCGGCAGATAGTTTTCCATAGCGTCACCTCCTTGTTGCTCCGGCAACATTTTCAGTATACCATACCCGGCAGAAATTGCAAGAGCCGGTAGCTTCTCTGCTGCTGGAGCGGTGCCGCCGCGCTGCTGGGGCAAAAGGGCTCTATCCACCCAGATGGAAGCAGCATGAAAACGCCGGTTATAAGGAGAAAGGGTGCCGGTGTTCCTTTGCAGAGATCGGCGTCCGCGATGACGCCTACAAACGAAATGCCGCCCCCCCTATGGGGGCGGCATTTCGCATATGCGGTTATCTCCTGCGCCGGTTATCCCTGCGCCGCCTGATCTGCCATACGGCCACCACAAGGCAGCCGATGAGCGCCACGCAGGGGGCGATCCACCACAGGCCCGCCCCGCCGCCGGGCGAAGGCACCGGCTCCTCCGGAGTGACCGTGTCCGGGGCTTCCGCTTCGTCTGCGCGCCAGCCGGCATACACGGTCGTATCCTCCGTCAGGTACACGCCGTCGACCTTGCTTGTCAGGTCGCGGTCGCTGTACCAGCCGGTAAAGGTGTAGCCCTGCCGCGTCGGAACATACTCGCTCAGGTCGATGTAGGCGTTGTTTGCGCCCTGCACGCCGCTCAGCTCGCTGCCGCCGCCCGTTTCAAAGTGCAGCGTGTGGGGAGCGGTGAGTGGTTCGCCGCCGGGGACGACCTTCTGGGTGCTGCCCCCTGCGCCGACCTTCAGGGTGCTGCCGCTACTGCCGCCGCTGCCGGCGCTGCCACCGCCGCTGCTGCCACCGCCGCCGCCGATGCGCGTCCAGTGGGCATAGAGGATCGTATCAGCGGAGAACACGGTGTCGGTGGTGATCTTCGTGCCGCCGCTCCTTTCGGTGTACCAGCCATCGAAGCGGTAGCTGCCGCCCCGAGAAGCGCTGGGCAGGGAGGAGAGCTTTTGCTCCGCTGTGGTCATATCGCTGACAGAGGGGGTACCGCCGTTGCCGTCAAAGGTGACGGTGTGCTCGCTGGGCCGCCGGGCCACCAGCGCCAGCTGCCGCGCGGAGGTGTTGCCCGCGGCGTCCTGGGCGCAGAGCGACAAAACGCCGCTGTTTTTGTTACTATCGAGCGTTCCGGGAATGGTGAAGCTACCATCGCCTGCGGCATGGGTGCTTTCACTTTCGCCGTAAAGGATCTGGCTGCCCGCATCCGCCGTGCCGGTGATGGTATAAGCACCGCTTTTTGCATCGGCGTAGAAGATGGGCTCGGCGAGGGTGAGCACCGGCGGCGTTTCATCCACGCTCACCAGCAGGAATGCGTCGGTCACATCCTTGTCCTTTTCACCCCGCACCCGGAGCATCAGGGTACCGGTGAACTTGGGGAGGGGGAAGCTCCCCGGGCTGTCCGGCGCAATGTCCGCGTCCGTATCCATCCGCGTGACCGTGATTTTCTCGGCTCCCGCGCAGGTCACGGTGAGGAGGCCGCCGCTGCCGCCTACATAGGCGTGGAATACGCCGTTTTCGTCCTTGCTGCACGGTTGTTCGCCCACAGTAAGGGTGATGCTCAGCGGCTTGTATTCCGGCAGGAATTCTTCGGAGGACTGGACCTCCGTGCTGTAATACTTTCCGCCCTCCTCGGTCCTATAGGCGCTCACGCCGACCTTATACTTCTCGTTGGGCTGCAGGTTTTCGGCGGGAACGGAGGCGGCGCTGCTGCCGGATTCCGAAACCGCCACGCCGTTTCCGCCCACGGTCAGCGCCATGTCGATGGCGGTGACCGGCTGTCCGTCTTTGGAATTTTTAAGATCATAGCCGAAGCCGGAATCGACCCAAGCGCCCTTCTCATCCAGCCGATAGATCGTCACGCGGTAGCCGTCGGCGTCGGGCACGGCCTGCCACGCTGCCCGCATGACCTCGTTGCCGGTAAACTCCAGACTGACGGAGCCGGGGGCCTCGGGCTGCTTGGTGTTGGTATAGGTGACCGTGTCGTCAAACACCTTGCTGTCGATGGCCATAAGCGCCGTTTCCTGCGTCCCGTCCTCCATTTTAAATGTCTTTTCCGTCATCAGGAAGGAGGTCACATAGTATTCGCCCGTGGGCGCCAGCAGGCCGCTGCCGGGAAGGGTGAGCGAGATGCTCCCGGAGCCATTCACTTCCCGCTCATCGACCAGATAGTCCGCGCCGCCCTGTTTTGTGCCCAGATAGGTGCGCAGCACATAGCTTGCGCCCGCTTCGGGATGCTTCACCTGGCCGGTGAGCACGCTGCCGCTCTGCGCCAGCTCCAGCGTCTCAAAGGGTGCAACGGAGACGGGATCTGCATCGGAGAAGGGCAGCGCACCGGCGCTGACGGAATAGCTGCCGCCCTCCTTCAGCCGCAGGATGGCCAGACGGTATGTCTTATCGTCGTCCTCCGTCTTCTTCATGTCGCCGACGGTCATGGCGTTGATCTCCGCGGCGGGGTCCATCTCGCCGTTTTCGCCCAGCCAGTGGATGCCGATGCCTCTGCCGTCCTTCTCAATAGTCAGCGCTCTTTGGATCTCCGTCTCGGGGACGCTGTTGTCAAAGGCCAGCACGATATAGGGCGTTTCGCCTTCGCCGGCCGTCACCGGGATGTTCACCGCCCCGCTGCCTGCGCCGCCGGTCAGCATGGCGGGGGCCGAGGCCATCAGCGCGGGAAGCGTCTCCCCGCTCTCCTCCAGAGCCGCCGCCTGCACGATGGGCTCAATGCCCTTATCCGCCCAGTTCCACTTGGGAAGACTCTTGATAAAGCTGATCTCAAAGTTCCAGCCCTCGCCCCTGCGGAAGTTGGTCTGCACGATCTGCGGTATCAGCACCCACACCCGCGTATCAACGAGCCTGATGTTCACGCCGACCATCGCGCCGAGGTAGACATCCATGTTCTTGAAGGCCTGCTTCATGCCGTCGCTGACGGAGGTGCCGGAGCCGATGGAGGTTGTCGTATGCCCGCCGATAACGAGGTTGATGTTTCCGACATCCACGCCGATACCGCCGATCACACGGATGTCGTCGGGGACCTGCACCCGGCCCGTGACGATGGCGTTGGCGCCCACGCCCAGGTACAGCCGATCCTTCGCCGCGTTCACACCGCCGAAGGCGCCCACATCAATGGAGGACTTCAGCACGAGGGCATTGATCTTATCATTCGGCAGATTGAGCTCCAGCTCCTTCGACCCGACGAAGTAGATGCCCGTGTAGTCCGTCCCCTTGTAATGGCGCTCCTGCCCGTTGAGCTTAAGGGCGTAGCCGAAGCTCTTGACCACCGAGGCGTTCGTGCCCACCAGCTTCACATCCGTCGCCTTCAGGGATATCTCACTGGGCCCGAGGACCACATTGCCCGTGCCCTCGATGAGGTGCAGGTATGTGCCCGTCAGTGCGCCCCGCAGCTTCAGCGGCGGGATGGCGAAATAGTTGCCGTTCACCGTGGCCGCCAGATCCTTGAAGCCCGCGCCGCCGCCGTTGAGCTGCCCCACGGGAACAGGCGGGATCAGGGGGATGCCGGGGTTTGCCTTGACATAGAACCACAGCTCATCGGGGATCAGCGAGCCGTCCTTCTTGCTGCGCTCCAGCGCCAGCTTGGCCTCCGTCTCGAAGAGGTCGAAGGCGTTCAGCTCCAGCTCGAAGGCGTAGCGCTCCTCGCCCTTGAAGGTGTTGACCTCGCCCTCCACCTTCGCCAGCTCCAGCGCCATCAGCTTCGCGGTGTCGAATTTGCCCGTGGCCTTTACGCCGTTGACCTTGAACTCCTTTTTCTCATTCAGGCCGAAGCCCAGCTTTTCCATGTTGAATTCCGCGCCGTTCAGAACGGTTCTGAAGCCGATCCCGCCGCCGAGGACCAGATCGCCCGCCCCGTTGGTGGTGGCGCTCTCCAGCTTCACCGTGGCGTAGGGAATGTCCACAAAGACGATGGCTTCGTTCTTTGTGGGGTCAATGTCAAACGAGAAGCCCTTGTTCGTGAGCTTGATCCTCAAATTGCTCTCCGAACCGCTCTTCGGCTGATAGAACTTGAAGCTGGGCGCGTTCAGATGCACGCCCCTTTGCTCTACCCGACCGTCCCAGTGGATGACCAGACTCCCGCCGCTGCCCCATGTGGCGGTGACGGAGGGGGAGAGCAGCGCCGCGCCGCCGGTGAAGGTGAATTCCGTGCCGTTTTTGCTCTCATAGTTGCCGTTGATGAAGGAGATGGGGTCGCCGTATATCAGCTTCAGCGCCGACAGCGCCGCATCACTTGCCACGGGCAGCACCATCACGCCGTCCCTCCTTGCAAAGACCGCCAGCCGCTGGGCGTAGATGGTGGGATCGACTTTATCCGGCTCCGAGGGCACCTCCGATGGCTTCACCACCAGATTGTGGAAGCCCCAGAGGAAGTGGGAAATACCGCGCGGATCGTCGTTGAGGAAATGGAAGCCAGCAGGACTCGTGCAGACTATGCGGGTGTCGGCAGGCCGGCTGGCCGGCGTTACGCTGACCGTGTTCGGCAGATGGGTCACGACAGAGCTGCCGTCTTTGAGTACCGACAGCCCCACAAAGGGATTGGCCCAGGGATAACCGTCCGTATAGACCTCGTGGATGATGCTTGTGGACAAATGCTTCCCCTGCTGGGCAGTTATGTAAGCAGGCATATCCTCAGTCGCGCCCGTGACCGTGGTGCTTTCAGCCGTCGTTTCTTTCGTTTCCCAATTGTAGAAGGTGCGGTTCAGCTTGATGGCGGGGCTGTCCGTGGCGTTCGTATGCCCCATGCCGGTAAAGCCGCTGAGGGTATAGCCCCAGTGGCAGGCGATATCCCCGCTGAATGAAAGATCCCAGCCGATGTTGAGCTGAACGCTGTCGACCGTTGTCAGCGCGCCCCAGGTATCCTCTGCGCTCTCTGCGATCTGCACAAGCTCGTGGTACACGGCAGTCGTTCCGTTGATCGCTTTCCCAAACATCGTGACCGTCAGGTCATACTCCGCCTTGATGGCCTTTGCCGCGCCGTTGGGCGTCCGGTTCACAAAGGTCAGGCTTTTCAGGTGCAGACTCGCTGGGTGCGAGACCTCCCGTATGTTATAGCTGTAGCCCTCATAGGTAATAAAATAGCAGAACGGCGTCTGCCTGTCCGTGGGGGCGGCGCTTTCCGCCGCCGGAGCCGTTGACAGTGTGCCGTCCTTCCGGGCGATCACGCGGATATAGTCGTTTTCCAGCGCCAGCGACCCGCTGCTCAGCCGGGTCTGCTTTACGGCGCTGCCGTCTGCCGGCCGGATATCTCCCGCATAGGCCAGTGCCTGGGCGGGGAATAAGCTCAGGAGCAGGCATAGCAGCAGCCATAGGGATAGTATTTTCTTCATGGTGTTTTCTCCTTCTCTCGTTCTTTCTCGCTGTTCCTTCGTTTTTCCCATTCATGCAGGCGCACGCAGGCGATCACCAGCACCACGGCGGCCGTAAAGGCCACCACGGCCACCAGCACATAGCCACCGGCGTCCTCCCGCAGCAGCATCGCGCCGAAGCTGCCCTGGGCGGCGGTCTGCCCCTGCCGGAGGACCTGGCTCTCCGCCTGCAGCAGCGCCGCGAACAGCAGCATGCACAGGGCGCTGAGCCCCTGTATGCCGCGGCGCTGCCTTCGGCGGGCGTTTTCCCGCACCCGCTCTTTCACCAGCGCCACCCGGATCGCGGTATCGTACATAGCATCTGATCCCTCCTCTCTGAATCGTCGGCAATGCGTCTTAAAAAACCTTCATTTATTTAGGTACAGAAAATCAAAAAAACTCTCACCGAAAACGAAAAGTTTTCAAAAAAATTTGAGAGCCGCCTTCAGGCGGCTCTCAAGGAGAGAACGGAAACGATTCGGTTATTCCCTCCGCCCGAGGCGAAGGGCGGACGCCTTGCCCGCTGCTACCAGCAGCACCGGCAGGGCATAGGCCACATACTGGGCCGCGCCGCCATAGGCGATGAGCAGGTTGTAGATGGCGTGGAGGGTGATGGCCGCCCCCAAAAGGCCGCAGGCGCCGGCGATCTGCAGCCATGCCCGCTGCCAGGCATAGGCAAGTCCGCCGCCCACGATGAGCCCGCAGAGCACATGCATGGCTCCCGTTCCGAAGCCCCGGAAGAAGATGAAGGAGAAGCGCTCGGCGCCGTTTTGAATGAGATAGCACACATTCTCAAAGGTGGCGAAGGCCAGGGCCACGGTGATGGCGGCAGACTTGATCTTCTCCCCCTCCGGCTCAAATACCAAGAGATAGAACGCCAGGGGCAGCAGCTTCATGACCTCCTCCACCACCGGGGCGATCTCCACCGTGGCGGCCAGCGCATCCGCCTGACATACCGCCGCAAGGAAGGTGTTGATATAGGCCGTGAGCAGGCACACGCCCATCCCGGCGATGCACAGCAGGAAAAAGCGCAGCTGCCGCCTGCCCATGCACAGGGCCGCCACCAGCAGCGGCGAGACCATGCAGATAAAAATGTTCTCGATGTAGGTCATGGCCCCACCGCCTTTCCCGTGGCGGGCAGCAGCCCCAAAAGGGTAAGGGTCAGCAGGATGTCACACCAAAAGGCGGGGCTTGCCGGAGAGGTGTCGGGCCAAAAGCAGCCCGCCGTCCAAAGCAGGTATTCCGCGCCCACAAAGACCAATACTCCCATGTGGAAATACCGCATATCCCGGGCCTCCCCCTGCTGCCGATCGGCATAGGCAAGCCCCCGGATGGCACAGAAGGAGAGCCAGATCATCATGCCGCACCAGAGCAGGTTGGAGAGGATGTCCCCATAGGTGCAGTAGAACACCGTCAGCGGCAGGCCGATGGCGGGCGCAAGCCATGTCCAGCGGCTGCGGAAGCTGCCCTCGTCCCTTCCGCTCAGGGAGATCTGGAGGATCCGCAGGAAGATCAAGCTGGCCAGCCACCCGAACTCCGACACATAGAAGACCTGCGGCGTGGTGGAGAACAGCAGCAGATACAGCGTCCAGTAGAGGGAGCCGAGAGCAAAGCAGCCATAGAAGCACAGCAGCAGGAAATACGCCTGGCGCCTGCTTTTCCAGTGGGCGAGCCCTGTGAGGCAGGCGGCCAGGAAGGCGGCCAGCAGCTGCAGCAGGTTCTCAAGGAGCTCCATGGTGCCCCTCACTTTCCTGCTCCCGGGGGTCGTCCCGGTGCAGCTGCCGCAGCCGGAAGCACAAAACGCTCACGCATACCCCCAAAAGAAAGGCCAGAAGCGCTATGACGATGTATCCCAGCGCCCCGCTGCCGCCAAACATACTGGCCGCCGTTTCAAGGCCGGTGTGGCTGCCGGTCTCTATGCGCGCGGCTATGCCGGGCATGGCCAGGGAGACGCCGATGAGCAGCGCCAGGCACGCCGCCGCGGCCGCTGCCAGGATGATCTTATGGCGGCGCTGCTTTTTCTCCCGCTCCATTTGGGCGATCCTTCTTTTTGTCTCCGTGATCCGTTCTTCATGGCTCCGCATTGGTGATCCCCTCCCGTTCCAGCAGCTTGCGTAAACTCTCTTTTCCCCGATACACCATGTTGGTGATCTGCTTGACCGTCCTTCCCATGACCTCCGCCGCCTGGGCATAGCTCATGTCCTCGAAATAAGTGAGATACAGCGCCTCCCGGTAGTCCGGGTTCATCTCACCCATGCAGAGGTGCAGGATGTGGTTGCGCTCCTCCGTCCGAAGGACCTCCTCCGCCAGCAGGCGGCCATCCGGCTCCTCCGCCAAATCACCGAGGCAGAAAAGGGGCCTGCGCCTGTGCTTATGCCGCAGCGCCATGTGCCGCGCGGCCTTGTAGAGATAGGCCTTGAGGCCGCCGTCCCGGATGCGGGGCTTTTTCGTGAACAGGTAGCCGAAAACATCCAGCATCAGCTCCTCGGACTCATGGACATCGTGGAGATAGCCGTCGATGTACAGCGTCAGGGGATCACCGTATGTCTTCATCAGGGCGCTGAGTCCCTCGTCATCGCCGCTTAAATATTGGCGGTAATAGCTCTCGTCGCAGGCCATATCGTTCACTTCCTTTTTCATGGCTTTTCAGAATGCACCGGGGGCAGAGGGCTTTTCGGCATGGAAAGTAAAAATTATCATCCATCATAAAGGAAAATGCGAAAAAACGCAAGCCATCCGGAAAAAATTGCAAAAACAGGCGCGCCGCAGGCGCGGCACACTGTCAGCAGGGCGGGGTGATCACACCCCGCCCTGCTTTCCGTTTTCTCAATGGACCCGGTGAATGTCCCAGGAGTCGTACTCGGTGTGGAGCAGCTCGTGGGCCCGGTGGCTCAGGGGCTTTTTCAAAAACTCCGCATAGAGGGCCTGGACATCGGGATTTTCGTGGCTGAAGCGCACGGCGGCATTCTTGTCGATGCCCCAGAGGACATCCCCGCGGTACGCCGCCAGCTCCGCGCCGTCATGGATGGGCTGGCCGCCGCCTCCGGCGCACCCGCCGGGACAGGCCATGACCTCCACGAAGTCATACCGCACCCTTCCGGAGCTCACCGCCTCCATGAGCCGGCGGGTGTTGCCCAGGCCGCTGACCACCGCCACGCGCACATCTCCCGCGCCGGGGATGGTGATGGTGGCCTCCTTCCAGCCGTCCATGCCCCGGACGGCGGTGAAGGCATCGGCATCCGGGTTTTGGCCGGTGACCAGGTAATAGGCGCTGCGCAGGGCCGCATCCATCACACCGCCGGTGGCGCCGAAGATCACAGCCGCGCCGGTGGAGGTGCCCAGAGGGCTGTCGAAGGGGGTTTCCGGCAGTGTGGCGGGGGCGATCTGCTCGCCCCGGAACATCCGCACCATCTCCCGGGTGGTGAGCACCACATCCACATCCGGCTCGCCGCAGGCATCGTTGAGGTTGGGGATGGCCCGCTCCGCCTTCTTGGCGGTGCAGGGCATGATGGACACCACGAAGATCCGCCGGGGATCCACCCCCAGCTTGTCGGCAAAGTAGCTCTTGGCCACCGCGCCGAACATCCCCTGGGGGCTCTTGGCGGTGGAGAGGTTGGCGGTATAGCCGGGGTACTGGCTCTTGAGGAACCGCACCCAGCCGGGGCAGCAGCTGGTGAACATGGGCCAGCGATACTGATCCCGGTGGGTAAAGCGCTGGATGAACTCGCTGCCCTCCTCCATGATGGTCAGGTCGGCGGTAAAGTCCGTGTCAAAGACATAGTCGAAGCCCATGACCTTCAGGGCGCTGACCATCCGCTGGGCGGTGGCGAACTTGGGGTCTAAGTGGTAGTGCTCCGCCCAGGCCGCCCGGACGGCGGGGGCGATCTGTACCACGGTGATCTTGTCGGGGTCCGCCAGGGCGTCAAAGACCTTGCCGGTATCGTCCCGCTCCTGGAGGGCGCCCACCGGGCAGTGGGTGATGCACTGGCCGCAGAAGGTGCACTCGGACTCCGCCAGGGTCCGGGCCCGGCCCACGCCGATGGTGGTGTGAGAGCCGGTGCCCATCAGGTCCCAGATGCCCATGGTCTGTACCTTTTCGCAGATCTGGATGCAGCGCATGCACCGCACGCAGCGGTTCTCCACCCGAACCACCGGATTGCTGTAGTCATCGGGGATATTCTTGAGGTCCAGAATGTAGTGATCCCCCAGGAGGTTGTAGTCGTTTGTCAGGGTCTGGAGCTTGCAGTTGCCGCTGCGGGTGCACTGGGTGCAGCGGGTGTCGTGCTGGCTCAGCAAAAGCCGCAGGTTCACCCGCCGGGCCTCCCGGGCCCGGGGCGAGTTGGTGTACACCGTCATCCCCGGCGCTACCACATTGTTGCAGGAGGGGATCAGCCGCTCATAGCCCTCCACCTCCACCATGCAGATGCGGCAGGCGCCGATCTCATTGATGTCCTTGAGGTAGCAGAGCGTGGGGATGTCGATGTTCACGCTGCGGGCGGCCTCTAAGATGGTGGTGCCCTCCGGCACGGTGACGGTTTTCTTGTCGATAGTCAGTGTTACCATTTCTCAGTTCGACCTCCTCTGAAAATACCATAACCGTAGTGGTCGCAGCGGAGGCAGCGGGAGGCCTCCGTGCGGGCCCCCTCCTCGGTCAGGCCGCATTCGATGTCCTCGAAGTCGCAGCGGCGCTCACAGGCCTCCCGCTCGGTGGTGTTGATGCGGCCGTGGGGCGCGCGGTTGTTGAGCTTGGGGGAGGGGATATCCATCTCCACGGTGATCTCGTGGCAGTATCCCAGGTGGGCGTCGATATTGGCGGCAGCCACCTTGCCGGCGGCAATGGCCCGGATGGCGGTGGCGGGGCCGGTGACGCAGTCGCCGCCGGCGAAGAGCTTGGCGGATTCGGACACCTGACCGGAGAGCCCCGCCACAAAGGTGCCCCGGCGGATGGGGACGCCGGCCTGCTCGAAGCCCTGGATCTCGATGCCCTGGCCGATGGCCACCACGATGATGTCCGCGGGGATCCGCTCCTCCGGCAGATCGGCGTTGCCGGGCCGGGGCCGGCCGGACTTATCCACATCGCCGATGAGCTGGGGCTGCACCCACAGGGCCGCGGCGTTGCCCGCCTCGTCCGCCTCGATGCGGACCGGGGCAGCCAGGGCCCGCATCTCCGCGCCCTCGGCCATGGCGCCGGTGATCTCGTCGGGCAGGGCGGTCATGTCCTCCAGCCGGCGGCGGTATACGCAGGTGACCTTGGCGGCCCCCAGCCGGATGGAGCTGCGGGTGACATCCATGGCCACATTGCCGCCGCCGATGACCACTACCCGCTTGCCGGTGAAGTCGGGCATCACATTGTCGCCGATGCTCCGCAGCATCTCCACGGCGGACATCACATGGCCGCTGTCCTCACCGGGGATGCCGGTCTTTTTGTCCTGGTGGGCGCCGATGGCCAAGTACACGCAGTCATATTGCTTTTCGATCTCCTCCACCCACAGATCCTTGCCCACGGTGACACCGGTGTGTACCTCGATGCCCAGGGAGAGAATGGAGGCGATCTCCGCGTCCAGAAGCGCCCGGGGGAAGCGGTAGGAGGGGATGCCGTAGCGGAGCATGCCGCCCAATTGCTTGCGCTCCTCGAACACCGTGACCCTGTGGCCCATCAGCGCCAGGTAGTAGGCGCAGCTCAGGCCGCTGGGGCCGCCGCCGATGACGGCCACGGTCTTGCCGGTGGCCGGAGCGCAGGGGGGCTGGGGCACCTCCCCGGCGTGGTCCACGGCGTAGCGCTTGAGGCCCCGGATGTTCAGGGGGTCGTCGATCATATTGCGGCGGCAGCGGGCCTCGCAGGGATGCTCGCAGATGTAGGCGCAGGCGGTGGGGAAGGGGTTGTCCTTGCGGATGAGGCGCACGGCGTCGGCGCAGCGGCCGGCGCCCACCAGGGCCATGTAGCCGGGCACATCCACCCCGGCGGGGCACATGGCCACGCAGGGCACCGGCAGCTGCAGGCCCGCCAGGCAGCGGTGGTGCAGCACATGCTCCTCATAGTCGTCCCGGAAGCCGTTGATGCCGTCCAGCACCAGCCGGGCGGCATCCCGGCCAATGGCGCAGTCAGCGGTGTTGACGATGCTGCGGGCGGTCTTTTCGATGATGGAAACGGTGTCCATGGTGCCCGTGCCGTCCAGCACCTGGGAGATCAGCTTTTTCAACTGCCCTAACCCGATGCGGCAGGGTACGCACTTGCCGCAGGTCTGCGCATGGCAAAGCTGCAGGAAGCTCAAAGACATATCCACGGGGCACAGGCCCGGCGGGCTGGCCGCAATGCGGCGCTCCATATCGCGGTAGAGATTGTCCACCACTGTCTGCGCCCTGCTGGGGGTCTTGATGTCCAGTCTGCTCAAGCAAATCACTCCTTTTTTCCCCAGGGGAAAAGCGGTAATTCCACTGGGAGATATATGGTTGGCCTTAGAATGGCACAAATCAGAGTAAATGTCAAATTTTTTCGTATGTATCAGGGCGTGCAGCTATTTCTGGAAGTTTCTTTAGAATAAATTCAAAAATAGAAAATTCGGAAACCTGCCGGCGGCAAAAAAGACCGAAAAACCGCATTTCAAAAAAGGGAGGGTCTATTTGCGTAATTTTGTTAAAAACTGGTTAAAGGATGGAAAATTAAAATTTACGGAAATGACAAAATAGAGCCGAAAATTTTGTTAAAAATAACGAGGGTTATTGACACCCGGACAGTTTGCTCTATAATGTTTAGTGTTCAACAGGACGAATACCCTTGGATACCTGGGAGAGAAGCTATGAATTTTCGTTTGATCGGCAATGTGGTGGGGGCGACCCTGTGGGTGCTGGGGGGCTTTTTGCTGCTGCCCCTTATGATCTCGCTGTACTATGGAGACGGCGCCTGGCGGAGCTTTGCCCTTGTGATCGGCATCTGCGCCGTGTGCGGCCTCATCCTGCGGTGCCTGCGGGTGGAAAGGCAGCAGATGCAGGGCCGGGACGGCTATGTGGCCGTGGCCCTGTGCTGGGTGGTGCTCACGCTCTTCGGCGCGCTGCCCTATGTGCTCAGCGGCAGCATGCAGAGCTATACGGATGCGGTCTTTGAGACCGTGTCCGGCCTCACCACCACCGGCGCCACCATCCTGGCGGATGTGGAGGCGCTGTGCCCCTCGATCCTCCTTTGGCGCAGCTTGACCCAGTGGATGGGCGGCATGGGCATCCTGGTGCTGTTCCTGGCGCTGATGCCCAAATTAGGGGACGGCGCGGTGTTCCTCATGCGGGCGGAGAGCCCGGGGCCCCTGAAGTCCAAGCTGGTGCCCAAGGTCTCCGATACCGCCAAGATCCTCTATGCCATCTATATCGGCCTTACCGCGGCGGAGACGGCGGCGCTGTGCCTGGCGGGGGTGCCCCTTTTCGACGCGGTGAACCACGCCTTTACCACCATGGCCACCGGCGGCTTTTCCATCCGCAGCGCCGGCGTGGGCAGCTACGGCACGGCGGCCATCTGGGTCATCACGGGCTTCACCGTGCTGGCGGGCACCAACTTCGCCGTGCTCTATGCCGCCCTCCGGGGCCGTTGGCGGGAGGTGTGGAACAGTGAGGAGTTTCGCTTCTACATCCTGCTGCTTGGCCTCACCACCGGCGGCATTGCGCTGAATCTGCTGCTGCAAAGCGATACCACCCTGGGCCGGGCCCTGACGGACGCCGCCTTTCAGGTGGTCACCGTGGTCACCACCACCGGCTACGCCACGGCGGATTTCGCCCTGTGGCCCTCCTTTTCCCAGGCAGTGCTGCTGCTTTTGATGCTCACGGGTGCCTGCGCCGGCTCCACCGCCGGCGGCATCAAGCTGGGGCGCATCCAGATCCTGCTGCGCAGCTTCCGCCGGGAGCTCCAGCGCATTCTCCACCCCAACCATGTGAGCACCATCACCGTGGACGGCGCTCCCATCGACGAGCGGGTGGTCAGCGGCGCCGGAGCGTTTTTGACGGCCTACTGCCTCATTGCCATGTGCGGCGCCGTGGTGGTATCCTGGGACAATGTGGGCCTGCTGGAGGCCCTCTCCGCCTCGGTGACCTGCATCAGCAATGTAGGCCCCGGCCTGGGCGCCCTGGGCCCCATGGCCAACTTCGGCATCCTCTCCGATGTGAGCAAGGTGGTGCTGAGCATTATCATGCTCATGGGCCGCCTGGAGCTGATGCCCATGCTGGTGCTCCTCAGCCGCCGCACCTGGAAGCGGAGCTGAGCCGGCGCGGATATACGGTGCGATAGAAAGACGGATACAGAAAACCTGCGGATAAACCTGCGGATATAGAAAAGACCTGCCTTGCCGGTGCAAGGCAGGTCTTTTTGATTGGGCATTTCACCAGAACACATACAAAATCACATAGAGCAGCACGGCGCAGAGGCCAAACACCGTCAGCAGCAGGCCGAAGCTCAGACTGCCCCGCATACGGTCGGCCTCCTCCTGGGCGGTATCCACCCGGTCGGAGAGCTGATGGTCGGTGAGCCGGTGGCGCAGGGCATAGCGGTGCAGCTCCCGGTGATAGAGGGAGGGGGCTTCCCCGGCGCTGGGCCGCAGCACCGTGCGGCCCAAGAGGAGGATGAGGGCATCCGGCAGGTCGCAGATGGCGTGGACAACGGCAAAGAGCACCACCCACAGGCCCCGGATGGCGGGGACATAGACGCTGTTCTCCAGGGAGAGCCACAGGGGCCAGCGGTCGAGATATACACCCTTTTTCAGCAGCACCCGGCGGATAAAGAGCAGGTACACCGCCGCGCCGATGCCCAGGGAGATGACCACGCCCTTGAGGTTCACCCAGCTGAAGTAGTGGATGGCGTGGGAGAAGGGGTGGCCGCCGGTGAAGGGCAGCGTCACGGCGGCGATCCTCTCGGAGACGGCGTGGGGCGTAAGGCCCAGAGCCGGCAGGGTGATGGCGGCGGCGCACAGGGCTATGCGGGTGGCGGCGGTGCCCCAGCTATCGCGGCTGTGGAGCCCTTGGGCGGGAGCGGACCAGAAGATGGCCACATACATTTTCAGCAGATACGCCGCCGTAAGGCCGCCGGAGAAGAGAAACAGCCACTCCACCGCCGTCACGGCCCCGGAGCCGGTCTCGGCGGCATACTCCACAATGGCCTCATGGACCAGGGTCTTGGAGAGATACCCCAGGGTCCCCGGCACACCCGCCAGGGAGCAGGCACCGCAGAGGAAGACGGCGTGGAGCAGGGGCTTGCCCCGGCCGAAGCCCCGGATGGCGTTGAGATCCAGGGCGTGGGTGTTGCAGTATACCACGCCGGCGAAGAGAAAGAGCGTTAACTTCACCAGGGAGTGGTTCATCATGTAGAGCACGGTGCCATGGGCCGCCAGGGCGTTATGGGCCCCCAGCAGGCACAGCATGGAGACACCCACGGTGATAAAGCCGATCTGGCTCAGAGAGGAGCAGGCCAGGATGTACTTGATGTCCGTACCGAACACGGCCATCACCGCTCCCAGCACCATGGTGCTGCTGCCCAATACCAGCAGCAGCACGCCCCAGCCGTGCTCGCCGGTGAGAATGTCGGCGGTGATGAGCAGTACCCCGAAGATGCCCGCCTTGGTCAGCACGCCGGAGAGCAGGGCCGAGGCCGGAGCCGGGGCCACCGGGTGGGCCTTGGGCAGCCAGATGTGCAGGGGAAACATGCCCGCCTTGGCGGCAAAGCCGAAGAGGATGCACACGGCACTGCCCCAGAGCGCGCCCCGGTTTTCCACGGCGGCGCAGGCGTTGCCCAGTTCGGCGATCACAAGCGTGCCGGTGAGATCGTGGAGCATGAAAAGGCCCATCAGCGTTACCAGGCCGCCTAACACGGCGATGGCCAGGTAGGTGCCGCCAGCCCGGATGGCCCCCTCCGTCTCCTCCTGCACCACCCACACATAGGACCCCAGGCTCATCAGCTCGAAGAAGGTGAAGGTGGTCATCAGATCCCCGGAGAGGAAGACCCCCAGGGTGAAGCCCAGGCAAAGCACAAAGAAGAAATAGTAGCGCTTGAGGTTGTGGTGCCCCTTGAAATACTGGGGGCTCAAAAGGGCCGCGATGAACCACATAAAGGCCACCACCAGGCCGTAAACCCGCTGGAAGCCGCCCAGGGTAAAGGTAAGTCCCATGACGGGCAGCGTCAGGGTGCCGCCGTCCTGGAGGGCACAGAGGAGCATGGCCAGCAGCACCGTGCCGGTGGCCAAAATACCGCCTAAATAGAGGGTGCGCTCCTCCTTGCCGCCCAGGGCGGCCAGGAGGATGGCGGCGAGAACGGGGAAGAACACCCCAATGAAAATGCCGATGCTCATACGCCCACCGCCTTTCCGATGATGTCCAGGAGCCAGCCCGGAGCGATGCCGCCCAGAACGCACATGGCGGCCAAAAGCACCATGGGCACCACCATCAGCGGCCCGGCCTCATGGGCATTTTCCGGCAGCGGCAGGTCCCGGCGGGGAAACCAGGCCCGGATGACGATCTGGAACATATAGACGGCCGTCAGCAGAGCGGAGACCAGCAGGGCCCCAAAGCCCCAAATGGCCAGGGGATGGGGATTCTCCACGGCGGTCAGGGCCAGGTACCACTTGCTGACAAAGCCGTTGAAGGCGGGGATGCCCGTCAGGGCACAGGCGGCCGCGGTGAAGCACCCGAAGGTCCAGGGCATCCGGCGCCCCAGGCCCTCCAGCTCCGAGAGCCACTCCCGGTGGGCATAGTGCAGCACGCTGCCGGCATTGAAGAAGGCCAGGATCTTTATCACCGAGTGGACGATCATGTGCAGAAAGGCCGCCAGGAGACCCAAGGGGGACATGAGCGTTACGGCGAAGAGGATGTACGAGAGGTTCGACACCGTGGAATAGGCCAGGCGGCGCTTGAGGTGCTGCTGCTTCAGGGCCATGCAGGAGCCGAAGAGCAGGGTGAAGATGGAGAGCGCCATCACCGCCGTCTGTGCCCAGGTGCCGGTGAGGAGGGTGCTGTCAAAGACATAGTAGGTCAGCCGGATGCAGGCGAAGGCGCCGGCCTTCACCACCGCCACGGCGTGCAGAAGGGCCGTGACCGGCGTGGGGGCCACCGCCGCGCTGGGCAGCCAGCTGTGCAGAGGCCAGATGGCGGCCTTGGCGCCGAAGCCCACGAAGCCAAGCACGAAAACCGCCGCGGCATACCGCCCGGTGAGGGCGTGGCCCCCGGGCGCAAAGACATCGGCCCCGCTCACCATGCAGTACACCAGGGCGATGAAGGCAAGGGCCGCGCCGATCATGGAATAAAGGGCGTACTTGATGCCGGCCCGGACGGCCTTTTTGTGCATGGCGTGCATCACCAGGGGGATGGTGGCCAGGGTCAAAAGCTCGTAGAAGAGATACATGGTCAAAAGATTCCCTGCCCAGGCGATGCCCAGAGTGATGCCGAAGACCGCCGTAAAGAAGCACCAGAACATGGGCAGGTGCTCTTCATGGCGCATGTAGTCAAAGGCGTAGACCATGGTAAAGGGCCAGAGGGCAGCGGCCAGGCCGGAGAAGAGCTTCCCCGCCCCGTCCATACGGAAAACCAGGGCGGCGGACTCTGTAAAGGTGAGGAGCTTCACGGCCTCGCCCCGGCAGAGGAGGATGCCCACCCAGGCCAGCACCGCCGTCAGGGAGATGACGGCGCCGTAGTAGGCGGATCTCGCCCGGCGGGTCTTAAAGGGAATGGCGTAGCCCGCGAACCCCGCGGCAATGGGGAGAAGCACCGGCAGACACAGGAATAAGTCGTTCATTGCATTTCTCCCTTCTTACAAAATGGCGGCGGCGATGCCTTCCATCACCCGGGTCACGGCGGGGTGGAGGATGCCCAGCACCAGGCACAGGGCGCTGAGCAGCACCATGGGCAGCAGCATCCGCCGGGGCTCCCGGATCCGCTGGGGGGCGGGGAAGCCACGGCCCGGGAAAAAGGCCCGGGTCAGCGGCCAGAAGAGGTACACCGCGGTGAGGAGAGCCGAGGCCAGAAGCACCGCCGGGATGGCGTAGCGCAGGGGACCCGGTATGGCCGAGAGCCCCGCCAGGGCCAGGTACCACTTGCTGTAAAAGCCGCCGAAGGGGGGAATGCCCACCAGGGACAGGGCAAAGAGCGTGAAGCACAGCATGGTCACGGGGATGCGCTTGCCCAGGCCCCGGAAGCCGTCCAGGGTATCCGTCTCCGTGAGGAGGATGCAGGCCCCAGCGCATTGGAAGATGCCGATCTTGGCCATGGCGTGAAAAAGGAGCTGCAGCAGCGCCCCCACAAGCCCCAGGGGGGTCATGAGGAACACGCCTAAGAGCACATAGCTGAGGTTGGAGATGCTGGAAAAGGCCAGGCGCTTTTTCAGGCCGTTCTCCGAGGCGGCCATGAGCGAGCCCATAAAGACGGTCAAAAGAGCCATGAGCAAAAGCCAGTGCTGTACCCAGGTGCCCTGCAGCAGTCCCGGGCCCACCAGGAAGTACACCGTGCGGATGACCCCCAGGACGCCCACCTTGGTGATGATGCCGCTCAAAAGGGCCGAGGCCGGTGCCGGGGCCACGGGATGGGCGGCGGTGAGCCAGGCGTGCATGGGATAGAGCCCTGCCTTGGTGGAAAAGCCCAGGATCATGCAGAAGGCGGCCAAAAGGAGCAGAGGGCCGCCGCCGGAGAGCACGCCTCCCTTGGCGAATACCAGCGTCCCCCCTTGGGAGAACACCACCGCCATGCCGAAAAGCACGGCGAAGGCCCCGGCCATGGAGAAGTAGAGATATTTCCCGGCGCCCATCAGGGCCTTGCCGGTGCGGGAATGGAGCACCAGCGGGGCCGAGCACAGGGTGGTGAGCTCGAAGAAGAGATAAAGGGTCATCATGTCCCCGGCGAAGGCGGTGCCCAGCATGGCGCTCTCCGTGAGGAACAGGAAGCAGAAAAATCCCGGCTCTCCGTGCTCATGCTTCATGTACACCGAGCTGTAGGGAATGGAGAGCAGCCAGAACACCGCCGTCAGCACCGCGAAGAGGCCGCCCATGGCGTCTGTCCGCAGGGAGAAGGTGAGGGTGTCCGTCAGGTGGAAAAGCGGCGTTTCATAGCCGCCGCGCAGCGCTGCGGCGCCGCACAGGAGGGTCACGGCGGCCTGGGCGGCGGCCATCACCCGGTAGGCACCGGGGCGGAGGTCACCTCTCTGCAGGCCGCAGAATACGGCGATAGCCGCCGGGAGCAGGAGAATGATAAGCAGCATTGATTTTTCTCCTTTCCCGTCAGTTGATCAGCGCCAGGCCCTGGCGCACCAGGGTCACCAGGCCGCCGGAGAAAAGCCCCATGGCCAGGTTCCCCGCCAGCAGGGCGAAGGCGGGGAGCTCCTCATCCGGGCAGAGCTTCACCCGGCGATAGGGGCAATCCGCCCCCTGAGGCAGCCAGATGAGCACCGCCGTGTAGAGGAAGTAGAGGACATTGAGCACCGTGGAGGCGGCCAGGGCCAGGAGCACCGGCCACTGCTGCCAGCCAAGGGCAAAGGCCTCCCGGGCAAAGTACAGCTTGGGGATAAACCCCGCGAAAAGGGGCACGCCCACCATGGACAGGGCCCCCGCCGTAAAGAGGATGCCGGCGGCAGGATTGCGGTGCCCCGCGCCCCGCAGTCGGGGGAAGTCCATGTGCCGCCCGGAGGCGTCAGACAGCTGCACCGCCGAGAGGAAGAGCATGGGCTTGGTGAGGGCGTGGTTGATGATCTGCAGAATGGCCGCCAGCATGCCCGCCTGGGTGCCCATGCCGATGCCCAGGAAGATGTAGCCGATCTGAGCGGCGGAGGAATAGGCCACCATCACCTTCAGGTGGCGGGTGCGGATGGCGAAGATGCTGCAGATGACCATGCCGCACAGACCCAGCACCAGGAGGATGTTCTGGGCGCCGGTGGCGTAGTAGACCTCCGTGCCGATGGCCCGGTAGATGATCTTGATGAGCAAGAAGGCATAGCCCTTGACGATGACGCCCGAGAGGATGCACGAGGAGGTGACAGATGCTTGGGAATGGGCCTCCGGCAGCCAGGTGTGGAAGGGGAAAAGGCCGCTTTTAATGGCCAGGCCCGCGCTGATGAGGCCCACGGCGATGGTGATGGCCGGGCGATAGGCACCGCTTTGCCAAAGCTGCCCCACGGTCTCCAAAAGCTGGGGGAACAAAAGCTGCCCCGTGACGGCATAGAGATACACAACGCCGATGAGGAAGAGCCCCGAGCCCACCAGAGAAAAGACCATGTAGCGGATGGAGGCCAAAAGGGTCCGGCCGCTTTCCCGGGCGCAGAGGATGCCGCAGGAGGCGATGGTGCAGACCTCGATGAACACATAGCCGGTGAAGATATCGTTGGTGTAGGCAAGGGCCAGCAGGGACACCAGCGTCAGGTCGATCATCACCCAGTAAAGGGAGCGGCTGCCCTCCCGGACATCGTGCTCGATGTGCCGCGAGCCGCCCAGCACGGACAGGAGCATCACCGCCGAGAACACCAGGGCCATCAGCGGCTCCAGCACCCCGGCCATGATCTCATTGCCCCAGGGGGCGGGATAGTGGCCCATCATGTAGGAAAAGCTCTCATTGCCGGCGGCACAGTGAAAGAGCACGCAGCCCTGCATCACCGTGGACAGGCACAAGAGCGCCACCGTCAGCCGCCGGCCCGCCCGATGGGGCAGGGCATAGGAGAGAACGGCGCACAAAAGGCACAGAATGATGCTGAAAAAGGGAAAATTCTGCACAAAGCTCATGCCCGATCCCCCTTTCGGCGGTGGGACATCATCATGTAGAGGCGGTCCACATCCAGGGTGCGGTAGGTCTTATAGAGCCGCACCGTCAGGGCCAGCAGCAGCGCCGACACGCTCACCGACACCACGATGCCCGTCAGCACAAGGCCCGTGGGGATGGGGTTGATATACCGGGCCATATCGGTGACGCCGTCGGTGATGATGGGCACGCTGCGGCCCTCGATGTAGCCCCGGTCCGCCAGAAGCAGGAACACACCGGAATCCATGATATCCAGGCCGATGACCTTTTTGATGAGGTTCCGGGAGAACAGGAGCATGCAGAGCCCCAGACAAAAGAGGGTGATGGCCACGGCCAGCTCATAGTTCTGCAAAAGGGCGGAGAAGAAATCGCGCATCACATCAACCCCCTTCTGAAGTACATATAGAAGCTGTACATGGTGCAGCACACCACAAGGCCCACCGCCACATTCAGCGGCAAAATCAGCCCCGCCGAGAGGATGCGCCCCGGGGTGCCCGGGGAGATGAAGGAAGCCAGGTGGTTTGCGCCGGTGTAGAAGGAGTAGGTCTTGGAGAGGGCGTAAAAGCTCAGGGAGCACACCACGGTCCTTTGCAGCACGGAGAAAGGGATGGCCCGGGTGGCCCGGCCCTCGCCCCACACCATGGCGAAGATGATGAGCCCCGCCGCCAAAATGGCACCGCCGGAAAAGCCGCCGCCGGGGGATAGGTGGCCGTTGAGGAGGATGTAGATGCCGAACACCAGGATGATGGGGATCACAAAGCGGCACACGGTGGCCACGATGGGATCCTCGGCATAGCGCACCGCATCCGGGGGGTAGACCCGGGGCTTGCGGTTCACATGGGTCATCAAAAGCGTTACGCAGCACATGGCGGTAAAGAGCACAAAGCTCTCGCCCAGGGTATCAAAGGCGCGGTAGTCCAGGATCATGCCCGCCACGGTGTTCACCGCGCCGGTCTCGGCGGTGCCCTTTTCCACATACCGCTCCGCCACCTCGTTTACGGTGGGGGCGTCGGGGTCCCCATAGGGGGGCAGGTGGGCGGCGGAGAGGATCATCACAGCGGCGAACACGACGCAGCAGACGGCGCACAGGGCGATATATACCCGCCGCTGCCGCAGGGCCTTGCGCTCCAGCCGGGAGAGGTCGTCGTGGGGGATGTAGGGCACCTCCTCCCGCTCCTCCGGGGCCTCCGCAGAGGCGTGGAGCTGCTCGGTCAGGTCCAGCTCACCGCTGTGCCAGCGGCGCAGGAGCTCAAGCGTCTTCATGGTGCTTTTCCTCCTCCTCGAGCTTTTTGTGCTTCTCGTCCTGGTCGATGAGATCGATGCGCCGCAGGGTCAAAAACAAAAGGATGCTGGTGATGCCAGCGCCCACGGCGGCCTCGGTGATGGCCAGGTCCGGGGATTCCAGCACCAGCCACACCACGGACATGATCACCGAGTAGGCCATGTAGATCACCGCGGCGATAAAGGGCTTGCGGACGCAGGCCACCGCTACGGTGCACAGCACCAGCCCCGTCAGCAGAATGATGCGAAATACGCTCACGGCTCATCCACCTCCTGATAGTATTGGGCGTCCAGCACCTCCACATGGCGGGTGAGGTTTTCATCCACCTTGTACTCAAACTTGGCCAGCATGTGGCTGGAGAGGGGGGCGGTGCACCACTGGAAGAGCAGCACCAAAAGCAGCTTCAGCAGCAGAGGATGAAAGCCCGTGGCCAGCATGATGCCCGCCATGAAAAGCAGTAAGCTCAGGGTGTCGGACAGCGCGGCGCTGTGGATGCGATTGAGGGCGAAGTCGAAGAGATAGAGCCCCAGCACCGAGCAGAACATGGCGAAAAGGCCCCCTAAGATGAGAAGGGCTGTGAGACCGAAGCGGATCCATTCCCAGGTCATTTGTCGGTGCCCTCCTTTCTGCGGCGGTCGTAGAGGTTGATATAGATGCGGCAGAGCATCATCACCGCGATGAAGGACAAAACCACATATACGATGGCCACATCCGCCAGGTAGGGCTCATCCAGCAGGTAGGTGAGGATGCAGATGGCCACAACGGCGATGGTGCCGATGAGGTTGATGCCGATGATGCGGTCCACCGTCAGGTGGGAGCGGATGATGTAGATGAGAACAAAGAGGATGCCGATGCCCAGAAGGATCAGGGCCCCGGTGAACAGATAGGTATAGCAGGTGTTAATCAGTTCCATTTTTCTCCTCCGCCTTTCTCAAGATCTTCACCAGCGACCAGTCGGCGATGGCGTCCCCGCCGGATTTATCCAGACACAGCACCACGAAGTCGTCCCCCTCCTGGTCGATGGTCACGGTGCCCGGTGTCAGGGTAATGGAGTTGGCCAAAAACACCCTGGACACCTCCTGGGCAAAGGGCACCCGGATGCGCACGATGGCGGGCTCATAGTGCGGGTGGGGCTGGAGGATGATGCGCATCACATGGAAGCTGGCCTTTACCACCTCATAGACGAGGATGAGGGTGTAGTAGAGATACCACCCGATCCGGCGGACAAAGTGCCCCTCCTTCCGGGGGTCATAGCCCAGGATCCGCACGGAAAACAAAAGCACTGCGGCCGCGATCACCAAACCGAAAAGGCAGATCTCCAGCGTGATCTGCCCGTTGAGGACCAGCCACAGGACAAATAAAAACAGAAATAAAAACACGGCGTAAAACTCTCCCTCCGCACACGGCCCGGGCCGTGTGTACAATTTGTCATAACAACTATACAATAATAGCATATATGCCGGTGAAGCGTCAACGAAAAGGGGAAAATTTGAGGGCGGTTTTCTTAACTTTTTCTTTATGGGCCCGCCTTCGGCGTCCCATCGGCCGGGGCGAGAGGAAAAAAGAAGTCCGGGAGCGCCTGGGGCGCTCCCGGACTTGCTGCCGTGCTTGTCCCGGATTTCTATCGGTTCCGCCTCTGTCCGCCGGGGCGGGCCCTTATGCCAAGCTGTGGGCCGCGGTGAAGTGGTCATAGCGCTCCTGGAGCCAGGCCTTCAGCTGCTCCACCCCCTCCTCCGTCCAGGGAAAATCCTGCTCCATGCGGTCGGCGGCCTGCTCATAGCAAAAGACCGTGTAAACGGCGGCATGGAGGGTGGCTTTGTCCTCATGGGCGAAGCGGTAGCGAAAATCGCCGATGGAGCCGGTGTAGACAAAGGCCCGCAGGAACCACGCGGGGGTGAGCTGGGCAAAATCAGGATGCATGAGAGCACCGCCTTTCGGGAAATTTCGCCTCTATCATACCCCAAAGGCCGCCGGTTGTCCAGCAAAATGCGCGCCTTTTCCGCCGCCGGAGAAAACGGCTTGCCAGCGCCGCCATTTGGTGATATAGTGTAAAAGGAAGAATATTTCGATAAGAAAGGTGAATGAAACTATGGAGAAAGCAGCAGCAGTAAAGCGCATCGGCGTTTTGACCTCCGGCGGCGACGCGCCGGGCATGAACGCGGCCATCCGCAGCGTGGTGCGCAGCGCCCTGGCCAGGGGCATCGAGGTGGTGGGCATCCGCCGGGGCTTCGCCGGCCTTGTCAACGGCGATTTCTGCATGATGGACAGCAACTCCGTCAGCCGCATCATCAACCGGGGCGGCACGGTGCTCTATACCGCCCGCAGCGACGAATTCCGCACCGAGGGCGGCCTGGAAAAGGCCGCGGCCACCTGCCGCCTGCTGGGGCTTGAGGGCATCGTGGCCATCGGCGGCGACGGCACCTTCCGGGGCGCCCAGGATCTCAGCCGCTTCGGCGTGTCCGTGGTGGGCGTGCCCGGCACCATTGACAACGACATCGTCTGCACCGACTACACCATCGGCTTTGACACTGCCGCCAACACCGCCGTGGAGTGCATCGATAAGCTCCGGGACACCATGCAGTCCCATGAGCGCTGCTCCGTGGTGGAGGTCATGGGCCGCCATGCCGGGTATCTGGCCCTCTATGTGGGGCTGGCCGTGGGCGCCACGGCGGTGCTGGTGCCGGAGAGCAAGTATGACTTTGAGGCCCATGTGGCCGAGAAGATCCGCCATGCCCGCCTGGGGGGCAAGACCAACTTCACCATCGTGGTGGCGGAGGGCGCCGCCAGTGCCGTGGAGGTGGGTAAGGAGATCAGGGAAAAGCTGGGCCTGGATCCCCGGGTCACCATCCTGGGCCACATCCAGCGGGGCGGCAGCCCCACCGCCAAGGATCGGGTGATGGCCACCCGTCTGGGCTATGAGGCGGTGCGGGTGCTGGCCGAGGGCGGCACCAACCGGGTCATCTGCACCCGAAACGACCAGATCGTGGACATTGACATCCACGAGGGCCTGGCCATGAAAAAGACCCTCAACCCCGAGGAGTTCAAGGTGATGACCGTGATGACCGGCGTGTAAGGAGGGGCTATGATCTTGGAGTTTCCCGGCGGCCGGAAGGACCCGGCCGAGATGACCCGCCTGGAGCTGAGCCATGCCCTGGAGGAGGTCCTGGCCGAGCTGGCGGACATGGACGCCCAGGAGCCCGGCGACGAGACCAGCGAGGAGTTTGTGGACTGGGCCGAGGCCCACGAGGACTTGGAGGACCTGGCCGATGAGCTCACCGAGCGCCTGGAGGAGCTCTCCTGAGCACCGTCCCATCAATAAAATAAAGAAGCCGCGGCAGGGTACGCTTACCCTGCCGCGGTATTTGCTGCTCAGCTTTTCACATTTAATTTCCGGCTCTCCGCCCTGCGCTCCTCCCGGGCCACCAGCCAGATGCCCGCTATCACCAGAATGGAGCCCGCAAAGGACCAGAGGTCCATGGGCTCATGCAGGAAGACCACTCCGGCGAACATGGCGCAGACGGTGATGATGTTGCCCAGACTGGAGCTCACCGTAACGCTCAGCACTCCCACGGCGTAGTGCACCAGAAGGTTGGCCACCACGGAGCAGAACACGCTCAGCACCACGGTGGAGAGCAAAAACGATGGCGAGGAGAGGGCCTGCACATAGGGCGTGAAGTCCCCCTTCACGGAGATGAGGGCCACGATGTTGAACACCAAGCACGAGGAGGCGATGATGACATAGGTCCGCTCAAAGGAGGTGAATTCTGCCGCGGCGCTGCGGTTGAGCACGCGGCCGATGGCCGAGCAGATGCACGCGCCGAATACCAGGATCACCCCCATGGGCTGGATAACGCCCATGGCGCTGTTGGCCAGGGTGAGGATCACCACGCCGATGATGGGCAGGAAGCTGAAAAGCACCTGCCCTCTGGAGGGCCGCTCCCGGAGAGTGAAAAAGGCGAGGGCCATGGCCAGCACCGGCACGATGGCCAGGGACACCCCGGCAAAGGTGCTGTTGGAATAGTAGATGCCATAGCTTTCGCAGAAGAAGTAGACGGGCTCCAGCACTGCCAGCAGTATCAGGGGCCGGAGCTTTTTACCCCGGAGGTTTACCTTTTGCAGACCGGTGAGCCAGAGGACCGTCATCAGCAGGAAGGCCAGCAGGAACCGCAGGGAGATCTGCACCAGGGGGGTGGTGCACTGCTGGGCCATGCGGGTAAAAAGATAGCTGAAGCCCCAGATGATATTGCCGCTGATGCCGCACAGAAGGGGGATCGTGAGATTCTCTTGCTCTTTCATGGCGATACACTTTCTAAGGGGAAGGCCCTTTAAGGTCATAGTAAATTGTTATGGAAGGGGAGCGCGGCTCCCTTGCCGTGCCGTCCGCAGCTGCCCCGCCAGATGGCCGCTGGACCAGGCCCACTGGAGGTTGTAGCCGCCGCAGTCGCCGTCTACATCCAGCACCTCGCCGCAGGCGTAAAAGCCCGGCACCAGGCGGCTCTCCAGGGTCTCGGGGTCAAACTCCGCCGTGTCCAGGCCTCCTGCCGTGACCTGGGCCTGGTCGAAGCCGCAGGTGCCGGTGATGGGCAGGGAAAAGGCCAGGGCCACACCGGCGATGGCGGCGAGGTCTGCGTCAGTCAGCTCACCCGCCCGCTGGGAGGTGAACCCTGCCGCCTTGCAGAGCATCTGCCCCAGGCGGGTGTGGCAGGAGCCGGTCAGCAGGGTGGCGGCCTCATGCGCCGCCATGGCAGTCCGGCGCTGCCGCAGCCAGTGGAGCACCTCGGCGGGCTCCCAGTCCGGGAAAAAATTCAGCACGCAGGTGAGCCCTTCGCCGCCGGTGGATACCGCCCGGGAGATATCGAAGATGGCCGGGCCGCTGACGCCGTACTCCGTAAAGAGCACCTCGCCGCGGTTTTCCGCTGCCGCGGCATCGCCCCGGCAGATGCGGATGCCGCACTCGGCCTTGACGCCCTTCAGGGCCCGGGGATAGGTGGGGTCGGTCTTCAGCTGCACCAGGGAGGGGTAGAGGGCCGTGCGGTGGTGCCCCAGCGCCTTGGCAATGCGGTAGCCGTCCATGACGCCCCCTACCTTGCTGCCCGCCGCACCGCCGGCGGCCAGGATCACCGCCTGGGCGGTGAAGGTGTCCGTTTCGGTTTTTACGGTGAAGCCGTCGGGGGTCTTCTTCACGGCGGTGACCGTCTGGCCGGTGTGCACCTCAATGCCCGGGCGCTCCAGGGCATAGCGCAGCACATCCAGCACGCTGCCGGCCATATTGCTCATGGGGTACACCCGGCCGGAGTCCTCCCGGACCGTTAAAAGCCCCAGAGAGGCGAAAAACTGCAGGGTGGCGCCCACATCGAAGGCCCGGAGCGCATGGGAGCAGAAGTCCCGGCCCCCGTGATAGTGTGCCGGGGCGGCGTGGTGGTTGGTGAGGTTGCACCGGCCGTTGCCGGTGGCCAGTAGCTTGCGGCCCACCCGGCTCTGACGCTCCAGGAGGATGACCCGGTGGCCGCACCGGGCGGCGCTGAGGGCCGCCATCATGCCTGCGGCGCCGCCGCCGATGATGACGGCGGTCATGGCTGGGCCTCCAGCCGCCGGCGGGTCATATAGCCCTCCAGCATCAAGCTGGCCGCCACGGCGTCCACGATCTTTTTGCGCTGGCGGCCGTTTTTACCGTTATTAAATAGTATGGCGTGGGCCTCCACGGTGCTGCGCCGCTCATCCCACAGGGTGAGGGGCAGGGCGGCGGCGGCGCGCAGCTCCTCTCCGAAGGCGGCGCACTTCTCCGCCCGGGGGCCTAAGGTGCCGTCCATATTCTTGGGATAGCCCAGCACCAGCTCCGTGACGCCGTGCTGGGCGATGAGGGCTAAGATCTCCCGCAGGACCACCTCGCTCTTCCGGCTGTCGATAACGGTGGTAAAGCCCGTGAGGGTCATTGTCGCGTCAGAAACGGCGATGCCGGTATGGGCGTCGCCGTAGTCAATGGCCATGATCTTCATCGCAAAATACCCCCACGCTTCAGATTGCCCTCATCATACACGAAAAGCCCTATGGAAGCAAGGAAAAGCGGAAAATTTTATCGGAAAAAAGTTAGAAAAAACGGTTGACCTGGCCGAATAAGTATGGTATCATGTCAATTACCTGTGAATGGGTGCTTTCTTTTTGCGCGCTTTTCGCTTCGGGCGGTGCAGAAGGAGGCCCTTTGACCAGGGAGGCAAACGGGTATTTCCCGCAAGGAATACCTAATCTAATAAGGAGGTGCCGTTACATGCGCGTGAAAATCACTCTCCGCTGCAATGAGTGCAAGCAGAGAAACTACAACACGATGAAGAACAAGAAGAATACCCCTGACAAGCTCGAGCTGAACAAGTATTGCCCCTTCTGCAGAAAGCACACCGTCCACACCGAGACCAAGTGATGGGAAGGAGATACGAAAATGGCTGAGGAAAAGAAAATCAAGGGCCCGGCAAAATGGTTCCGGGAAATGCGAAGCGAGCTGAAGAAGGTCACCTGGCCCTCCGGTAAGGTCACGATGAAGAACACCCTGACGGTGCTTCTGTGCTCCTTGGTGGTAGGCGCCTGCATCTGGATCTTCGACGCAGTGGCCGTCCTGGCTGTTGAGGGCCTCATCGGCCTGTTCCACTGAGGAAAAACGCAATGGCTGATAATGCGAAGTGGTATGTGGTACATACCTATTCCGGCTATGAAAATGCGGTGAAGGCCGCCATTGAAAAGTCAGTTGTCAACCGCGGCTTCGAGGACATGGTATTTCAGATAGAAATTCCCATGGAGACCGTCACGGAGGTGACCGAGGCCGGCGTCATGAAGGAAGTGGAGCGAAAGGTCTTTCCCGGTTATGTGCTTCTCAAGATGATCCTGACCGACGAGACCTGGCACCTGATCCGCAATATCCGCGGCGTCACCGGCTTTGTGGGCGAGGCCAACAAGGCCATCCCCCTCACCGACGAGGAGGTGGCGGCCCTGGGTATGGAAAAGCACGAGATCGTGGTGCTCTACAATGTGGGCGATACCGTGAAGATCACGGACGGTCCGCTGTCCAGCTTTATGGGCTCTGTCGAGGAGATCGACACCGTCCGCAACAAGGTCAGCGTGCTGGTGTCCATGTTTGGCCGCGAGACCCCGGTGGAGCTGGAGCTCGACCAGGTCGAGGTGGTCAAAGACTGAGTGCGGCAGCTCCGCACAGGCCGGGGCAAAACCACTCCGGCGCAAGTGGGAGAGACGCGAAAAGCCGCGTCTCGCCAAGAGCGGGTCTTACATTGGGTAAGCCGCTACCACATTATTAAAAGGAGGTGCCTACCATGGCACAAAAAATCACCGGTTATGTCAAGCTGCAGATCCCTGCAGGCAAAGCAACTCCCGCACCCCCCGTTGGCCCGGCTCTGGGTCAGCACGGCGTGAACATCTCCGCCTTCACCAAGGAATTCAACGAGCGCACCAAGAATGACATGGGCCTTATCATCCCCGTGGTCATCACCGTGTACGCCGACCGTTCCTTCAGCTTCATCACCAAGACTCCTCCCGCTGCGGTCCTCATCAAGAAGGAGTGCAACATTGAGAAGGCATCCGGCACTCCCAACAAGGAGAAGGTCGCTACCATCTCCAAGGCCTCCATCCAGAAGATCGCTGAGCTGAAGATGCGCGATCTCAACGCTGCTTCTCTGGAAGCCGCTATGAGCATGATCGCCGGCACCGCCCGTTCCATGGGCGTTGTCGTGGGCGACTAAGGGAGGTAGTAAAGATGTTTAGAGGTAAGAAATATCAAGATTCCGCCAAGCAGATCGATAAGGCCGCTCTCTATGATCCCAAGGAGGGTCTGGAGCTGATCTGCAAGACCGCTTCCGCCAAGTTCGACGAGACCGTGGAGCTCCACTGCAAGCTGGGCGTCGACAGCCGCCACGCTGACCAGCAGGTCCGCGGCGCCATCGTGCTGCCCAACGGCACCGGCAAGTCCGTTCGCGTGCTGGTGTTCGCCAAGGGCGACAAGGCCGAGGCCGCCAAGGCCGCCGGCGCCGACTTCGTCGGCGAGATGGACCTGGTGGAGAAGATCCAGAAGGAAAACTGGTTCGACTTCGATGTGGTCATCGCCACCCCCGATATGATGGGCGTTGTGGGCCGTCTGGGTAAGGTCCTGGGCCCCAAGGGCCTGATGCCCTCCCCCAAGTCCGGCACCGTGACTCCCGACGCCGCCAAGGCTGTTCAGGAGGCCAAGGCCGGTAAGGTGGAGTACCGTCTGGACAAGACCAACATCATCCACTGCCCCATCGGCAAGGTCTCCTTCGGTGCTGACAAGCTCTTTGAGAACTACACCGCTCTCATGGGCGCCATCATCAAGGCCAAGCCCGCCGCTGCCAAGGGCCAGTATATCAAGTCCTGCGTCTGCGCCGCCACCATGGGCCCCGGCGTCAAGATGAACGCCCAGAAGCAGCTCTAATTTCCCGTTATCTTTTGCTTGACAACCGTGCAGGCAACGGATATAATGTAAGTCGCGTTCCAAAGACAGCAGGCGGCGTGAGCCATAAATCCTGCCGAGGATAGCAATTTTGAATTGCTGATTGCCTTCCTCATGTCTTTTGATATGAGGAAGGTTTCTTTTTGAACGCTTCTATTCTTTATGGAGGTGAAAACAAAGAATGCCCAACGCAAAAGTTCTGTCTGAAAAGCAGGCGATCGTGGCCTCTTTGACCGAAAAGCTGCAGAATTCCGCAGCCGGCGTCATCGTGGACTACAAGGGCATCACCGTGGCAGAGGACACTGCTCTGCGTGCGGAATGCCGCAAGAACAACATCGAGTACGCTGTTGTGAAGAACACCCTGCTGCGCTTTGCATTCAACAACGCCGGCCTCACCGAGCTCGACGATCAACTCAACGGTACCACTTCTCTGGCTACCTGCACTGAGGATCCCGTTGCTCCCGCCCGCGTGATCGCTGAATTCGCAAAGAAGCTCAATGGCAAGTTTGAGATCAAGGGCGGCTTCATGGAGGGCAAGGTCGTCCCCATGGAAACCGTCAACGCTCTGGCTTCCATCCCCGCACTGCCCGTGCTGCAGGCCCAGGTTCTGGGTACCATGCTGGCACCCATCTCCGCTCTGGCTTACATTCTCAGCCAGGTGGCGGAGCAGAAGGGCGGCTCTGTTGAGGCCGCTGCCGAGTGATCGGTAACAAACAAACAAAACAACAATCTATAACAGGAGGATATTACAATGTCTGAGAAAGTTACTGCTATGATCGAAGAGATCAAGGGTTTGACCGTTCTGGAGCTCTCCGAGCTGGTGCATGCTCTGGAGGAAGTGTTCGGCGTTTCCGCCGCTGCCATGGCCGCTGCTCCCGCCGCCGGCGGTGCTGCCGCTGCTGAGGAGAAGACCGACTTCGATGTCATTCTGACCGGCTTCGACGCTGCCAAGAAGATCGCCGTCATCAAGGTGGTCCGCGAGGTCATGGGTCTGGGTCTGGCCGAGGCCAAGGCCGCTGTCGAGGGTGCTCCCACCACCATGAAGGAGGCCCTGGGCAAGGAGGACGCCGAGGCCCTGAAGAAGCAGGTCGAGGAGGCCGGCGGCAAGGTCGAGCTGAAGTAATTTCTACAGCGTATAAAAAACTGCGGACGCACAGTCCGCAGTTTTTTTATGCTCCCGGCGCGTTCTCCGGCGAATCGGAGCCCCTTCTTAGTCATTCTTCCCCTTGCGGCGGGGCGGTTTGTATAGTAAAATGAGAAAAACCGCAAAATAGGAAAAGAACGGGAGAGAAGCTATGCAGGTACTTTATTTTCTGGAATCGCTGCGCACCCCCTTCTGGGACACGGTGATGAGCGCCGTGACCCATCTGGGGGAGGAGCTGGTGTTCATTGTGGCCGCCCTCTTGGTATTCTGGTGCGTGGATAAGTATAGGGGCTACTATCTGATGGCGGTGGGCTTTGCCGGCACACTTTGCAATCAGTTCCTGAAGATCCTCTGCCGGGTGCCCCGACCCTGGCTGCTGGATCCGGATTTCACCATCGTAGAGAGCGCCCGGGCCCAGGCCACCGGGTATTCCTTCCCCAGCGGCCACACCCAAAACGCCGTGGGCACCTTCGGCGGTATCGCCCGGTTTACCCGCCGGAAATGGCTGCGGTGGGTAATGATCCTGCTGGCGGTGCTGGTGAGCTTTTCCCGGCTCTACCTGGGGGTCCATACCCCCTGGGATGTGGGCGTGGGGCTGGTGACGGCGGTGATTTTGGTCTTTGCCCTCTACCCGGTGATGGAAAAGACCCGCCGGAGCCCTGAGCTGCTGTGCGCCGTCATCGGCGGCATGGTGGTGCTCTCGGCGGCCTATCTCCTCTATCTGCGCATCGCCGGGGCCCCCTGCGCCCCAACAGATGTGAACTATGCAAACTACACCGCCGCCCTGGAAAACGCCCGGAAGCTCCTGGGCGCCACGGTGGGCATCCTGCTGGCGGCCTGGCTGGACGAGCGCTATATCCGCTTCGAGACCGACGCCGTGTGGTGGGCCCAGGTCTTGAAGCTGGCGATGGGCCTGGGGCTGCTGGTGGCTCTGAAGGCCGGACTCAAGCAGCCCCTGGCGTCCCTGCTCCCGGCCGCGGCCGATGGGGTCCGCTACTTTTTGGTGATCCTCTTTGCCGGCGCCGTGTGGCCCCTGACCTTCCGGTTCTGGGGCTCTCTGGGCCGCCCCCGGAGAAGGGGAGGCAGCTACCTCTACGGAACAAAATAAGCAAAAAAACTCCGCTCTTAAGAGCGGAGTTTTTCTTCAGATATCCAGATAGTTCTTCACCAGCGCCTGCAGGAGCTCATCGCGGTCGATCTTGCAGATGAGCGTGCGGGCGCCGTTGTGGTTGGTGATATAGGTGGGATCCTCCGAGAGAATGTAGCCCACGATCTGATTGATGGGGTCATAGCCCTTTTCCTTGAGGGCCTCGTATACCTGCGTCAGAACATGATGCACCTGGTAATCCCGCTCCTCGGCAACATTGAATTCTCTTGTGAAATCAGACATACCAACACCACCTCATTCTCATTTACCCATAGTATACGCCAAAAGCCTCCGGGTGTAAAGAGGAAAATCCGCCGGTGTGCCGAAAATCATTCTCGGCGCAGGGCCTCGATGGGGTTCAGCTGGGAGGCCTTCACCGCCGGCACCAGGCCGAAGACGATGCCGATGGCCATGGAGAACACCACGGCGATGATACAGGCCGGTATGCTGATGGCCACCGGCGTGCCCATGATGTGGGACATCATCTCCGCCAGGCCGATACCTGTTGCCACGCCCAAGATGCCGCCCATGCTGGTGAGCACCGCCGCCTCGGTCAGAAACTGCAGGCGGATGCGGCTCTGCTGGGCGCCGATGGCGATCTTCAGGCCGATCTCCCGGGTGCGCTCGGTGACGGACACCAGCATGATGTTCATCACGCCGATGCCGCCCACCACCAGGGAGATGGCGGCGATCCAGATGAGCTGCTTGTTGGTGCTCTCGGAGATGCTCTGCAGGTCGCTGGCCTGCTGCAGCAGATCCTTGGAGGCGTACTTGTACTTCTTGCTGTGGATAGCGTTCTCGTTGAGATACTTGGCCACATTGTCGCCGGCGGCAGTCATGTCGTTGGTGCTGGTGGCCCGCACGGCGGCGTAGTTGGGCTCGTCATAGCGATAGGGCACCGACCAGCACACATCCGGGATGAACACCGTGCCCGCCGTGCTGCCGGCGTACATGTTGTAATCCTTGAAGCTGTTGATGACCGGACCGCTGCTGGATCGGGAGGACACCACGCCCACCACCGTGAAGGGCTCGCCCTTGATCTCGATGGTGCCGCCGATGGGGTTATTGCCCTGGAACAGGGACCGGGCGGACTTGGTGTCGATGAGGGCCACATTCCGGCGGTTTTCAAAGTCCGCCGCCGTGAAGGCCCGGCCGTAGTTCACGGCATAGTCCACCGCCTCTAAGTAGTGGTCGTCGATGCCGTAGAGAGAGCCGCTGAAGGCATTGTTGCCCACGAACACATTGTCGCACCACTCCCGCTGGTAGTAGAGGGCCACCTGGGCCACACTGCCCAGCTTCTCCATCTCGTCGCGCATCTCCCGGGTGATGGGGTCGATGCCCTCGGGGAGGGAGGAGTAGTTCAGGTCGAAATAGCTCTGGCTGTCGGTGCCGCTGATGGTCACCCGCACCACATTGTTGCCGGCGCCGATGAGATTCTGCTTGATCTGCTCATTGGTGCCCTGAATGGTGGACACGATGGTGATGATGGCGGCGATGCCGATGATGATGCCCAGCATGGTCAAAAAGGACCGCAGCTTATGGCTCCATACGCCCTGGAGGGCGAGATTGACATTTTCTAACATTTCCGATCCCGCCTCCTTACATTGCGTAGCTGTAGAGCTGGTCAATGGTGGATTCCCGGGTGCGGGCTCCCTCCACCACATCACGGCCGTAGGGGAAGGCCACATAGTCCTCCACGCTCAGGCCGCCGCGGATCTGGGTATAGCTGCCCCAGAGGTCCCGGCCGGTCTGCACCCAGCGCTTTTCCAGCTTGCCGTCCTCGCCCCGGGCCATCACATAGCTCTTGCCGTTGTCCGTGCGCAGGAACATGCTCTGGAGGTAGAGGGTGCTGCCGGTCTCCTGCTGCTGGGTGTTCTTCTGATACTGGATCTCCACCCAGTCGTTGGGCTCCAGGTTGGCATCCTCGGTGACGAAGATCTTGAAGGGGTAGTAGGATACATTGCTGTTGCCGTCGCCCCAATTGTTGCCGTTCTGGGTGGGATACTCGTCAATGGACTCGATGGTGCCCTCGCAGCTCACGCCGCTGCGCCAGCTGCTGATCTGCACCGTGTCGCCCACCTTCACGCTGCCCAGGTCCATCTCGCTGAGGGTGCCGGTGACATAGTAGCCGCCGCCTCCGGAGATCTCCACCACGGCCTCGCTGTTGTTGTAGGCCTCGTTCGGATCCCGGACGGTCTTCACCGTGCCGTCAAATTCGGCGTAGACATTGCCGTCCCCCAGCTCCCGGAGCTTCTTGCTCAAGCTCAGCTTGGCCAGCTTCTGGTTGACCTCCTGCTCCTTGACGGCCTGGGTCTTTTCCAGGATGGCCTTGGTCAGCTCCTTTTGCTCCATGGAGCTCTCCATCAGCTCCTGGGCAATGGATACCTTCCGCTGGAGCTTTTTGATCTCATCCTTCTTGGCGCCGTAGTCCGGCTCACCGTCGGTGAAGGGCTTAAAGCCCTCCCAGGGGGTCACTGTAACGGAGACCAGCTTTTTCGTAGGGGGGGTCTCCGGGTCCGCGCCGGGAACCTCCTCCGCTACGGCGGTGAGGATGTAGCCCACATTGTCGCTGACGGCGCCGCCCAGCTTATTCCCCAGGCGGGTCACAAACACGGTGTAGAGAGTGCCCTCGGTCTTGCCCTGCCCCTCAAAGATGCCCATGAGACCCTGCTGGGGCAGGGTGATGCTGCCATCCGCCCCCGGAGCGCGATAGTAGTAGATGGCGTTGTCCTTGTCGCCGCCTATGCCATTGCCCAAGCCCATGGCTTCGGTAATGGTGATGCGCTCAAAATCTACGACGGGATTATCGTCCGTGTCCTTTTTGGTGGCAGATTCGATGAGGGCGTCCAGCTGCTTTTGCAGCTTTTCATATTCCGCCCGGAGGGTCTCCTTGTTCTTGGCCTTCTTCAGCAGCTCCAGCTCATTTTTGGCCACGCTGAGATTCTCCTCCTGGCGCTCATAGTCGATCTTGGCCCGCTCCACGGCGGCCTGGGTCAGGGTGGAGTCGTAGCTCAAGAGCAGCGCGCCCTTTTTAACGGTGTCGCCCTCCTTGACGAAGACCTTCTTCACCGTTTGGCTCTGGGAGATGAACTCCTTTTGCAGCTTATCCGTGGTCACCATACCGCTGGTGTTGGAGGTGTCCCCCCAGTAGTCGGTCATGGCGCACTCGTTGACGGAGTAGACATCCACATCGCCCCGCTGGGCGTTCCGGGCCAGGGTCAAAATGCCCCACACCGCGGCGCAGGCACCCAGGGTGCAGGCGGCCGCGATGAGGCCCTTTTTCAGCTTCTTGCTCAGGCGCGGCTTTTCCGCCGGGGCGCCAGACCCCTCCGGGGCGGGCTTTTTGGCGAAAAGCGGCTTTTTCAAAATCAGTTTTTTACTCATTCCCGTCACCTCCCGACAGGATCCCGTCGCGAATGGTCATCATCTTGGCGGCATGGCCGGCAATGGAGCGGTCATGGGTGATCATGATGATGGTGGAGCCGTCTCCGTGAAGCTGCCGGAACAGCTCCATCACCGCCGCGCCGCTGGCGCTGTCCAGGGCGCCGGTGGGCTCGTCGGCCAAAAGGAGCTTGGGCTTGCCCACGATGGCCCGGGCGATGGCCACCCGCTGGCACTGGCCGCCGGAGAGCTGGTCGGGCCGGTGGTCGATGCGCTCGGCGAGGCCCACGGTCTCCAGCGCGGCCCGGGCCCGCTCCAGGCGCTCGGGCTTCTTCACGCCGCCGTAGAGCAGGGGCAGGGCCACATTCTCCAGGGCCGTGAGCTTGGGCAGGAGGTTGAAGCTCTGGAACACAAAGCCGATCTCCTTGTTGCGGACCTCCGCCAGCTGCTTGCCGGTGCATTGAGTGATGTCCCGGCCGCCCAAAAGGTAGCTGCCGCTGGTGGGCACATCCAGGCAGCCGATGAGGTTCATGAGGGTGGTCTTGCCGCTGCCGGAGGGGCCCATGATGGCCAGATACTCCCCCTCCTCCACATCTAAATTCACATGTTTCAGGATATGTGCAACGCCCTTCCCCATGGGGTAGTCCTTGCAGATATCACGCATTTCCAAAATCATCTTCAGCCCTCCACAGTTCCCTGGGCCATGGGCTCGGGCAGCATGGCCGCGCTGCCGCCCTCGGCGTCCATGCCGCCGTCAAGCCCCTCCTGGGGCACATTGTCCTCAAGGCCCTCGCCGCCGGTCTCGCCGTCGGGCATGATCTCACCGCCGCCGCTGACATCCGGGTCAAAGGTGCTCTCGTCATAGGTCACGCACTTCATGCCCGCCTGGAGGGTATCGTCCGGGAAGGCGATGTAGTCCTCCGCCGTGAGACCGCTCAAAACGGGATAGGTGTCGGCTTCGGCGTTATAGTCCCCCAGCTTCACGGTGCGCTTCTCCAGCTTGCCGGACTTGCTCTGGGCCCATACCCAGGGGCTGCCGTCGGGATCGTTGAGGAAGTAGCTGGGCAGGTTGATCTGGTTTTCGGCCTGGGTGTCCTCCTGGCCGTAATCCGGCTCGATGTACACATGCTGGCCCATCAAAAGCCCTTCGCCGCCGCCCTCCAGAGTCACATAGAAGGGGTACTTGCTGGACATGGCGGTGTCGCTGTCGCCGGAGTCGCTGCGGCTCTGCTGGGCGTTGTTCCAGTCGATGGAGTCGATGCTGCCCTTCCAGGTCCGGTCGCTGACCCGGGAGCGGATCACCACCGGGGTGCCCTGGGTGAGGACGGAGGCATTGTTCTCATTGACATAGCCCTTGATCCGGAAGCCGTCGGTCTCCACAATAGTCATAAAGGGCAGGGCATTGCCGTAGTTGTCGGTGCCGCCGTCGGGGTTCAGGGCCTTGATCTCGCCGTCCACAGGGGAGAGCACCGAGCCGTTTTTGGTGTTCAAGGTCAGCTTTTCAATGTCCTTCTTTTTGGAGGCGATGTTGCCCTTGGTGGTGAGCACATCGGCCTTGCGCTCCCGGACATCCAGGGCGTATTGGCGCTTGGCGGCCTCATCATAGGTGCTGTCCAAGAGCTTCTGGGCGCTCTCTAAGTCCGCCTGCTGGTCCTCCAGCTTGGCGTTGAGCTGCTCCAGCTCCAGCTGGGCCATCTCCAGATCCGTCCGGGCCTGGGAGAGGTCGTAGGTGAAGAGCACATCATCCTTCTTCACGCTGTCGCCCACCTTCACCTTCATATCGGCGATGGTCATGGACTCGTTCTTCTTGATAGTTGTCTCTCCCATCGGGCTGACGATGCCGGCAAAGCGGTCCGCCAGGCCCACGGAGCCCAGGCCGCAGATCATGGATACACTCTGCACCGAGGCCTCGCCCTTATCCGCGCCGCAGGCGCACAGGGACAGCGCCATCACGGCGCACAGCAAAAAGCAGACGATTCTTTTCATAGTGACCCTCCTGAATTAGCTTATACAGTATAGACGATGAAAACTGGAAAAATGTTGCAGGGAACGGTAAGAAAAATTGTACTAAGTGCGTTAGTACACTTATAGCATTTCGCCGGGCGGAAGTCAAGAGAAAAACCGCGCCCCCACCCATCCTATGGTATTATTTTTTCGGCGAAAACACAAGTTAAGGTTTTTTTAATTTGTGATCGTACCGTCGGTTGACAAGGGCGAGCTTGCCCTTGTCAATCGATGCTTCCCAAAAGAAAAGCGGCCTGCCGGGGCAGGCCGCTTGGGACGCGGGATCGCTTTTTGGCGCAATTGCAAGCGCTTTTTGATGCCGTTCAGCGCCCTTCAGGTGTTTTCCGCTGGCGCTCGCCGGGGGGAGGGGTCACTTGCGCAGCTCGGCGCTGAAGCGCTTGGTGAGCTTCTTCATGGCGGCGGAGGCCACCTCCTCGATCTCGGCGGAGGTGAGGGTCTTTTCCTTGGAGCCGATGGTCAGCCGGATGGTCACGGACTTCTTCCCGGCGGGGATCTGCTTGCCCTTGTACTCATCCACAAACTCTGCCCCGTGGAACAGCTCGCTCTTGAAGCCCCGGAGGGTCTGGAGCATATCCGCCCACTTGATCTCGCTGTCAAAGAGCAGGGACACATCGTATTCCGTCATGGGATACTCGGCGGTGTGGGAGAAGGTGTTGGTCCGGGACTTGAAGGGCACCAGGGCGTCGGCGTCCAGCTCAAAGAGCATCACATTGAGGTTCTTGATGCCGCAGGCCATGGAGGCCTTTTTGTTCAGCAGGGCCAGGCTGCCGATGACCTTGTCATCCAGCACAATGTTCAGCCACACCACATTGTCCGCCCACAGGGGCTTTTCCCGCTGCTCCAGGGTAAAGGCCTCCATATGGGTGTAGCGGGGCATCATCTCGATGACGCCCTTGGCCCGGCGGAAGAGGGCGGTGACATCCTTGGCGCTGTCGGCAAAGGCACCGGCGATGCTCCGGCGCTGGGAGGGCAGCTTTTCCCGGGGATCGTAGGGGGCGGTATAGTCGGCGTCCCGGAAGATCTGGGCGGTCTCAAAGAGGGAGAACTCGCTGAAATAGCGCTCGTTCTTGGTCACCGCCAGGCACAGGTTGGGCAGCAGGGAGGAGCGCACCCACCTTTCGGCGGGGGAGGGAGGCGTGGACAGGGCCAGGATACCGGCGGTGTCCTGCAGAACGGCGTTGACGAACTGCTCCTCCATCCAGGGGTAGGTGAAGATCTCCTGCATGCCGCAGCGGAAGGCGAGATATTCCTTGATGCTGCGGTGGAGGGTCTTGTCCAGCTGGTTGATGGCCCCGTCGAAGGTGGTGGTGATGGGGGCGGCCTGGAAGTTCTCATAGCCGTACATCCGGGCCACCTCCTCCATGATGTCGGCCCGGATGCCCACATCGCCGGTGGAGCGCCAAGAGGGAACGGTCACATGCATATTGTCGCCGTCAAAGGCGAGCTCAAAGCCCAGCTCGCCCATTTTCCTGGCGATCTCCTCGTTGCTCAGGCGCTTGCCCAGGCGGCGCTCCAGCCAGGTGAGGGAAACATCGATCTCCTTGCGGGGCAGGGGGGTGGGGTAGCGGTCAAGGAAGGACTTGACCTCCATCTCCGGGTAGACCTCCCGGAAAAGCTCCATGGCCAGGGACACCGCCTGATCCACCCGCTGGGGGTCGATGCCCTTTTCATACCGGGTGGAGGCCTCGGTGCGGTTGTCGTATTTCAGGGCCGTGCGGCGGATGCCGGGGGCGGCGAAGCTGGCCACCTCCAGGATCACCCTGTGGGTGGTGGGCAGAATGCTGTCGCGGCTGCCGCCCATGACCCCTGCCAGGCCCACGGTGCCCGCCTCATCGGCGATGACCAGATCCTCCCGGTCCAGGGTCAGCTCCTTGCCGTTGAGCAGGGAGAGCTTTTCACCCTCCTGGGCCCGGCGGGCGATGAGGTGGTGGCCGTGGATGCAGTCGGCGTCATAGGCGTGGGTGGGCTGGCCGGTGGCCAGCATCACATAGTTGGTGATGTCCACCAGGGCGTTGATGGGGCGCATCCCCGTGCGCCAGATGCGGCTTTGCATCTTAAAGGGGGAGGGCTTTACCTCCAGCCCTTCGAGATAGGAGGCGGTGAAGCGCGGGCAGCGCTGGGGGGCTTCAATGGTCAGCTGCAGGTCAGCGTCGCTCTTATCGCAGGTGAAGGGGGCAAGCTCCCGCAGGGGCAGGTCGTAGAGGGCCGCGATCTCCCGGGCGATGCCGTAATGGCCCCACAGGTCGGGGCGGTTGGTCATGGACTTGTTGTCGATCTCCAGGATGATGTCGTT
>CAKTPM010000011.1 GCA_934591705.1 uncultured Oscillospiraceae bacterium | reverse complement strand
CTTCCACTGGTCGGCCATCACGCCGCCCGCCGCGCCTGCGATTGCTTTGATCAGTCCCATTGTCCGTTCTCCTTTTCCTCTTACTTTCTGTTTTCATCCTTTGGCTGTGTCCGTGCTCGCCGTCGCTCTTGCCGCGGCCGCCTCTGCGGTCAGCGGACAAGGTCCCGGGGGCGGCGCCTACGGGGCGCTCTGTCGATCCTGTCTCATTTTTTCTTCCTCCCTTTCTTTTGCACTTGCCCTTGCCGCGGCATTTATGATAGAATGAAGAGAACGAAAAAATCGTCTCCCTGGCAGGGGCATATGCCTCTACCCTATTTGTACCACATTTCTCCGGTTTTGTCATACCCTGAAAGCCCCAAAAAGGGTAGAGAAGGGGTAAAAATTTTGCAAAACCGTCGAATCGCCGCCCGTCCTCGGCCGGGCACAGGAAACAGGAGGTCTCATCCATGAAAAAGCGTACCCTTTCCCTGCTGCTGCTTTTCGCCCTGATCCTCACCCTCGCCGGCTGCGGCAAAAAATCTCTGCTGGATAAAAATGAGCCGGTGTCCCTGTCCTTCTGGCATGTCTACGGCGAGCAGGCCGACTCCCCTATGAACCGGCTGGTGGAGGAGTTCAACCGCACGGTGGGCGCCCAGCGGGGCGTGCAGGTGCAGGTCACCGACATGTCCAGCGCCTCGCGCATCGGCAGCTACCTGAAGGAGGCCCTCCGGGGCGGCACGGATGTGCAGGAGATGCCCGACCTCTTCACCTGCCACATCTCCGACGCCCTGGAGCTGGGGGAGGAGAATTTGATAGACTGGACCCGCCAGTTCACCCAGAGCGAGCTCTCCGAGTTCGTGCCCGGCTTCTTGGAGGACGGCACGGCGGAGGACGGCCGGCTCATCGTGTTCCCGGTGACCAAGTCCACCCAGCTTTTGATGTGCAACGGCAGCGGCTTTGCCCGCTTCGCCGACCAGACCCAGGTCCGGTATGCCGACCTGGCCACCTGGGAGGGATTTTATGAAGCCGCCGGCCGCTATTATGACCTCACCGGCAAGCCCTTCTGCGCCCTGGATTACCCCATCCGGGCCGTGGAGCTCCGGGCCCTGGAAAACGGCAGCGGCGATTTCTATACCCCCCTGGGCTGGTACAACACGGACAACGCCGTCTTTAAGGAGAGCTGGCTGCAGTTTGCCCGCGCCCTGGCCCGGGGCCATGTGGTGGTCTCCGACCTCTACTCCAACACCCAGGTGATGACCGGGGAGGTGCTCTGCGGCCTGGGCTCCTCGGCGGCGCTCCTCTATTATAACGACACCGTCACCTACCGCGACGGCACCCAGGAGCCCATGGATCTGCAGGTGCTGCCCATGCCCTGCACGGCGGGGGCCCAGCCCCTGATGACCCAGGCCGGGGTGGGCCTTTGCGCCTATCGCACCACCGATCAGAAGGCCGAGGCCGCCGCCCTCTTTGCCCGCTGGCTCACGGAGCCGGAGCGCAACCTCAGCTTCGCGGCCCAGACCGGCTATATGCCCGTGCGCAGCGGCGCCTTTGATGCCATCGCCGACTATGCCGAGTTCCCTGCGCCCCGGGAGAGCTATCAGAATCTCTATGCCGCCCTGGGGGCCATGCGGGAGGACTTTACCCCGGTGTCCGAGCCCCGGTTTGACGGCTATTACGGCCGGATAGGCACCCTCTATGACGGCCTGCGGCAGCTGCAGGAGGAGCTGCCCGCCCGGGCCGCCGCCGGGGAGGATGTGGACGCCCTGGCAGAGGAGACCTGGGAGCTGTTCTGCTCCATCCGCTGAGCGCCGGGGGCCCGGGCAGGGCCCCGGCAAGTACCTTGTGCAAGGGAGGCGAGATCTGTGCCCGAATTCCTGCTTGCCAAATTAAAAAGAGCCAACCCCTCCATGCGCAAGCGCCTGCTGGGGTACATGGGCGCCCTGGCGGCCCTGCTGCTGGCGGCGCTGCTGGCGGGTCTGTTCCTCCTGGGGCAGGTCAAAAGTCCCCGGAAGGAGCTGCAGAAGGACCTGACCTTCCAGATGGAGGCCTTCCGCACGGACATGGCCTCCCTGTGGCGGAATGTGTCCGCCATGGGCATCCATCTCTCCGAGGATATGACGGCCCTGCTGGAGGAGCAGGCGGCTGACCTCTCCGCCCTTGACGGGGATGCGGACGCCATCGAGGCCCTTCAGGAGGCCATGCTGGAGCCCCTGTGCCAATATGCCCGGCAGGCGGACTGCTCCGGCGCCTTCGTGGTGCTCCGGGCCTCCCTCCATACCGAGGCCGGGGCGGACTCCTACAGCGGGCTCTATGTCCAGCGCAGCAACGCCGAGCATACCGTCAGCGACCTTTTGCTCTATCGGGGCATGGCGGATGTGGGCCGGCGCCATGAGGTGATGCCCCACCGGAAGTGGGCCCAGGAATTCCGCCTCCGGGACTTCCCCGGCCTGGGGGATCACCTGGCCCTGGCCAGGGCCCCCATTGCCGCCGCCTGCCGCACCACGCCGCTGATCTCCCTTCCCGGCACCTCGGGGCGGGCCATCCTGCTGACGGTGCCCATGCTGGGAGAGAACGGCACAGTCTACGGCCTGTGCGGCTTTGCGGTGAACCAGGCCTACTTTGCGGCCCACCATGCCCAGCCCTCCGGCCGGGAGCAGCTGGCCTGCGTGCTCTCACCGGGGATCGGCCGCAGCGGGGAGGTGTCCCCGGGGCTGGTGACCTATCCCGCCGGCGGCTTCTGCGCCGTGCCCGAGACCGTGTTGGCCGAGAAGGACGGCGGCGGCCTCACCGCCTTCTCCGGCGATGGATATCGCTTTGTGGGCCTCACGGAGACCCTTCTGGCCGCCGCCGGCGACAGGATCCCCCAAACCCTGACGGTGCTGCTGCCCCAGCGGGACTACCGTACCGCCCAGATCGAGGGCGTATTGCACTTCGTTCTGCTGCTGGGCCTGCTGGGCGGCGTGGGCGTGGCCTGCTGCGTATTCTATACCAACCGCTACTTCCGCCCCATCCTGGAGAGCATCGACCGGGTGGCAGCGGAGGGCACCGGCCGGGACAAGCCCATCTTTGAGGAGCTGCTGCCCATCTCCGATAAGCTGCGCTCCCACGAAAAGGCCATCACCGACCTGGAGACGGAGAAGCGCGATCTCCGGGGCCAGGTGGCGGAGAAGCAGGGGCATCTGGCCGCCTCCCAGGCGGAGGTCAACCGCCTGGCCTACCTCCGCCGCAGGGAGATGGACCCCATGGCCTACGAGCTGTTTCTGCGGGGCTATGCCGAGCTCTCCGACGCCGAGCGGGAGGTGTGCCGGGCTCTGGCCGGGGGCATGACGGTCCGGCAATATGCCGAGCAGACCGGCCGCGCCCTGGGCACCATCGAGACCCACCGCAAGAACATCTATAAGAAAACGGACATCCACAAGGCACAGCAGCTCCAGATCTGCTACACGCTCATGCAGCGGGAGCAGGAGGAGGCGGCCCGGGCCGCCGGGGAGCTGCCGTAAAAAAGAAAAAGAACAGAGGGGCATCCCGCCGGGATGCCCCTCTGCTTATGCACAGAAAGGAAAAGAAAAGCGCCCCGCCGAACGGTCGGGGCGCTTGGAGCTTGTGGCCGGACTCGAACCGGCGACCTGCTCATTACGAGTGAGCTGCTCTACCAACTGAGCCACACAAGCAAGACAGTGGAAAACCACGGCTGATACTATACCATATTTTTAAATGCTCGTCAACTGATTTTTCCGGCAATCCCTTTTGACTCGGGAGCCGCCCGGGTGTCCGGCACCCGGGCGGCTCCCCCCGATTAGGCCGAATACCGGGAGAAGAGCTCGGCCATCCGCTGGCGCTGGGCGGCGCTCATGCGCCCCTCGTACTGCCGCAGCAGCTCCTTGGCCCTCTCCGCCTGCCCACTCTTGAGGTAATTGTGCAGGGTGCGGCGGATGCTCTCGGCGGCTGTGCCGCTGAGGGCGGCGGGCTTTTCTGCCGCCGGGCCGCTCTGCAGCTCCACGCCGGAGGCCGTGAGCTTCCGCTCGGCGGCCGCCTTGTCGGCGTAGTAATTGAGCAGCATCTGGTAGTTCTTCAGATCCGCCGCCGTGGCGGTCTCATAGGCGTCGGACGCCTGGGATACCTGCTTTTGCCAGTCACCCACAGCGTCCCGCCAGCGGGCATAGGCGCCCTCCTCCTGACCCCGCAGCAGCTCATACTGCCGCAGCAGGGCGTCGCCCTGCTGGCGGTAGATGCTGTAGGCGTTCTGCTGCAGCTGGGGCAGCACATCGGAGAGCTTGGTCAGGTACTGGTCATAGGCCTGCTGGGCGGCGCTCTGGGCATAGCTGGAGCCGTAGCCGCCGGTGAGGGCGGCGGCCCGGCCCAGGGTGTCCGTCATGGCCCGGCGGCCCTGCCGGGCATACTGCCGGGCGTACTGCTGATAGGTCTCGTCACTGTCGGGGTCATAGGAGAACTCCCGGCGCCCGGTGATGCGCGCATAGAGCTCGTTGAGCTGGCTGCGGAAATCCGAGCGGTAGGCCCCGGGCTGCTGCTCCTGGAGATCCTGCAGCTCCCGCAGGGCCAGCTCCGTCTCCACCGAGGGCGTGACGCCGCCCTCCAGCTCTGCCAGAGCCCGGGCGGTGCCGGGGGAAACGCTGGCCCGGGGCGCCGCGGGGACCGCCGGGGTCTCCGGCACCGCCAGCAGCGCGCCCCAGGTCTCGGGGCCGGCGATGCCGTCGATGCGCAGGGTGTTTTTCTTCTGATAGCTCTTTACGGCGGAGCGGGTCTTGACGCCGAAAACGCCATCCTCATCCAGGGAATAGCCCTGCTGGTTCAGAGCCCGCTGCAACTGCCTTACGGCCTCGCCGGAGGAGCCGTAGGCCACCTGCTGATAAGTAGAAGCCATGTATTTGTCCTTTCTACGCGATGCGCCTCCAGGCATACACCGCCAGGTAGGGCGGCAGCAGCGAAAAGGCGCTGCCGCTGCCGCAGGGGGCGGTGGTGCCGGAGAAGCTGTGGGCGTGGTTCAAGTCCGCCGTGTCGGTGGCGGGGTTGATGCTGCTGCCGGGATAGCCGCCGCTGTGGACGGTGTAGTTGCCCTTGCCCGCCGCCCCGTCGAAGTCCGCGCCCACGCTGTGGCTGTGGCTCAGATCCCGGCTGTCGGTCTCCCCGGAGAAGCCGTGGGTATGGGCGGGCAGCTCCGCCTCGGAGAGGGTGTGGGCGGCGCTGCCGCCGGTGGCGCCCCCGGCATAGCCGCTGCCGGCGCACAGAAGAAACCGGTCCTCGATGGCCTCCCAGGTGCCGCCGAAGAGGGCGGCAGGGTGGGTGCTCACCGCCGACAGATAGATGGCGCCCACGGGGTAGACGGCCTCCGCCAGGGCTTGGCTGAGGCCCGGATAGCGGAGTTGTCCGCCGAGAGTCAGATCCCCCGCCACGGCCACATCGCCGTCGAAGGCGGCATCCCAGGCGCAGCTGAGGCCGTCCCCTTGGGCGTACTTGCCGAAGGCGGCGCCGCTGCCGCCCTCCCGCAGGTGCAGCGTCACCTGCCGGCCCGAGGCGGTATAGAGCACCGTGCGCTCCTGACCCACGGCGTCCAGGGCGGAGAGCTCCACCTCATAGGCCGTCTGGGGGTCCAGACCGCCTGCCAGCACGGCGGCCGTGCCGGAGCTGAGGGTGCTGTAGCTGCCGAAGCTGCCCCCGGCGGGGCGGCAGCGGGCCCGCAGGGACACGCGGTTGCGCCCGTCCAGCGGCGAGCACTCCGCCGCGGCCTGCACGCGCAGGTAGGCGCCGTCTTCGCACTCGTTGCCCTCTGCATCGCACCGCCAGGCAAAGCCGCTGCGCAGCACCGGGGGATGGTAGGGATATACCGTCACCTTCTCGGCGGTGACGGTGATGCTTTTGCCCCGGGTGTCCGTCACCACGGCGGAGGGGGTGTGCTCCCCGGCCAGGGACAGAGCCGCCGTGGTGCCGGCGGCATCGGTGAGGGCCTGGCCGCAGAAGCGAAAGCCGTACCGGGTGATGGCGGCGCCTCCCCGTCCCCGGGCGGTGACGGTGTAGGAAAGCCGGCTCAGCCCCTGGACGCACAGGCCCCAGGCGGCCAGCTGGGCATTGTCATTGACCACCTGGGCGGCAAGGGATGCCTCCGGGCGGAAGCGCTCGCCGGCAAGGGCGGTAAAGGGATAGGTCTTGCGGCCCAAAAGGCCGCTGCCGCGATAGATCTCCAGGGTCAGGGTGCCCTGGCCGGAGGCGCTGCCCGGGATCCGGGCCGCCAGGGCCTCCGGCACCGTCCAGGCATAGCTCACCCGCCCGGCGGCGGTGGCGGCCGCCGTCAGCTCCGCCTCCCCCTCCAGGCCGCCGAAGGCATAGTACACCCGGGCGGTATAGCGGGCGGAGGGCCGTATAAAGGTCAGAACGCTGCTCTCGCCGATGGCCAGGTCCCCGAAGCTCAGGGAGAAGTCCGCCAGGGTGGGGGAGGAGCCGCCGGAGGAGCCGCCGCCTCCGTAGCTGCTCACCGGCAGGGTATAGCGGTACTCCTCGCTGCGGCCGGAGCCGCTGCCGGAGTAGAGGTGAACCGTCAGGGCGGTGGTGCCGGCGGTCTTGCAGATGCTCATCCAGCCGCTTTCCCAGGTGATGGCCCCGGCCCAGGTGCTGGGGCTTGCGGCCTTGAGGGAGACGCCGCTGAAAAGGCGGTCGCCGTCCAGGGATAGGTCGGCGTAGATGGGGTAGCCGAAGTAGCTGCCCCCGCCCACCGGGGCCACGGTGATGCGCACGCGGTAGAGCATGTTGGCGCCGCTGCGCTGCTGGTCGTATCCAAAGCCCACGCCGATGGCCGGGGCGCTGCCCCAGGTCACGCTGTCCAGTTCCGTATAGCTCATGTTCTTATCCCCCTATCCAGCGAATGGCCAGGCCGCCCTTGTCCGCCACGGTCCAGTGTCCGATGCGTAAGCTGCCCAGCACGGTGATGTCCGTGATATAGAGCCGGTTGTTGCTGATGTAGGCCACCTCCGTGGCATCCTGCCAGAAGGAGAGCCGGGTGGCGGTGAAGATGGCCCGGAAGTTGTTGGGGGCCACCTCCCGCCGCCCGTCCACCTCCGTGGCGGTGAGATTCTGCCCCACCGCCACGCCGTATACCGGCAGGCCGTTTTCGTGGTACACCACGCCGGTGCGGATGTAGCCCTCGGTGTCGGCCCGGTAGGCGGAGAAGGCGGCGTCCACCGTGTCCACCGCGGACTTGAGATCCGAGGTGAAGCTGTAGTACTGGGTCACGGCGGCGGGGTTTGCCTCCAGGTAGGCCGAGAGCCGCTGCACATAGCTGCCGAAGTCCGAGGCCGCCACATACTCCTCCGTCAGGGTGGTGGAGAGCTGCTCCATGGTGCGCTGCACGCTGTCCGCCGTCTTGAGGATCAGGGATTTGAGGGTCTCATACTGGGCGGAGGCGGCTCTGGCGGCGGCGCCCTGCAGAGGCGTGGGGGCCTGCGTGGGAGCGTCCTGCGCCGTGCCGCTCTCCAGCTGATCCAGGGCCAGATTCAGCTGCTGGGCCATCTGGAAGAGATAGGAGTAGGTCTGGAAGCACTGCTGCTGGGCGGTGCCGGTGGGGTAGGGGGGCATGGAGAGCACACTCACGGGCCGTCACCGCCCTTTTCATACACCGCCGTGGCGCTGTACACCCGGCAGGCCCCCTTTCCGCTGAGGCGAAGCCGCAGGGTGCGCTGCCGCCGGGGCCGCACATGGAGAACGCTCCTGCGCCCTCCGGCGGTCACGCTGCCCTGGGACAGCCAGCTGCGGCCGCCGTCATAGCTGACGCTCAGCTCCGCCCCTGCGCCGTCTGCCGGCTGCAGGCACACCTCCAGCCGCTGGAGGTACTTGCCCTCCGGGGTGTCCAGACCCAGCTCGCCGGTCTCGGCAAACCAGCGGATGTCCTCCCGGCATTGGCCCGCCGTGCCGCCCATGGCCAGGATGTGCCCGGCGGTCATGGCGTAGAGATCGTGGCCGCAGGCGGCAAACCACTTTACGCCCGGATCGTCCTCCCGGTGCCACAGCTGCCGCAGGGGATCCCACACGAAAAGCCGGGGCCGGCCCTCGGCATCCCGCAGGGAGAGGTAGTATTTTCCCGCCCGGGTGCCCGCCGCGCCGCCGTGATAGACCGCCGGGCCCAGGCATTGGGAGATGCGCCGGGGCATGCTGCCCTCGAAGGCATACACCCCGTCCACGCCGTGGTAGTAGAGCGCCCCCTCCACCACGCACAGGGAGCGGCTGCTGCCGGACTTCACCCCCGGGCACTCCAGGGTGGTGATCTGGTGGCCGCCCCCGGCGCTGACGAACACCCGCTCCATGCAGCCCTCCTTGAAGAAGATGGGGGTGCCCAGATAGGCCGCCGCCCCGGTAAAGGCCCCGTCGGAGCCCCGCTGGGCGGCATAGCTGTCCGTGGAGAGGCCGGCGAAGGTGTTCCAGTTGCGGAAGTCCCCCAGGGCGGAGGCATAGATCTCGTTGACGGCCCGGCCGTTGACCATGCCGTACTTGCAGCCCCAGAGCCGGTTGCCGCACTCGATGACAAAGTCCATCTCCGGCACATAGCGCCGCACGGTGACGCCGCCTGTCTGGGTGCCCACGGCGGCGGGATCGGCGGCGATGATCAGCGCATCGTCGGTGCATTCCACCAGCACATGGGTGCCGTTTACCTCGCAGGCGGTGCAGCCTGAGAGCACCACGCCGTCCCCGGGGGAAAAGCCCCGGCCGATGCCCGCGGCGGCCACCCGGGTGCACACCCCCTGGACCTCCTGCCATCCTCCGGCGGTGCAGCGATAGAGCTTGTCGCCCCGCCACAGGGCCCCCTCCACGGGATCGGCAGGTGGCTCCTCGGACACGGTGAAGGCCCCCAGCGCCGTGCCCCGGGCGTCGCACAGGGAGAAGCACACCTCCCCGGTGGGGGCGGCGGTGTTCTCCAGGGAGCCGCAGTCGGTGATGTCCCGGGTGTTGAGATAGAGCTTGTCCGGCCAGATGAGCACATACGCCCCCATGGAGATGAGCTGCTTGTCCCCGGGGGAGAGGACCATATCCGCCGCGGCGCCGTTCATGTAGAGGGTGGTGCCGTCCACCCACAGCAGGCAGTCCTTGCCCAGCAGGCCGTGGGGCTCCGCCACCGCGGCCACCGTGCCCCGGGGCGGCCGCACCGTCAGGGCGGGATAGCCGTCGGAGCAGAGGTTCTCCATGTCCCGGAAGGCACCCTCCGCCGTCCGCACCCGGGCGTCATAGCCCAGGAAGCGCCGGAGGGTGGCCCGGGTCTGGGGCGGGGGAGTCAGTTTTCCCAGATACATTGCCTCGCCTCCTCAGCACAGCCGCAGCGCCGCCGCCCCTCGGGCGGGCAGGTGGGTGCGGGTGTAGTAGTCCCGGTAGGTCAAAAGGGCGTTGTTCCAGGCGGCAGCGGCGTTGTTGTACCGGGTCATCTCGCCGTTGGCATAGTGGATCTGCGCCTCCACATAGTGGCGGTAGAGCTCGTCATAGGGAGCCGGCGCGCAGAGGACGGCACTCTCCTCCAGCGGGGGCAGGGGCCCGTCCTCCGCCAGGATCTCCCGGCGCACGAAGCCCTCCGCCTGGGCCAGCCAGCGGAGCTTTTCCGCCCCGGTATAGGGATTGGGCAGCAGGGTGTCTACCTGCTGGAGCACCTGGGCCGCGGTGATATTCGCCATGAGCCGACCTCCTCACTCCGCCATGCGGTCCAGATAGGCCCGGGCCGTGCGGGCCATCATGGCGGCGTTGTCCAGCACCTCTGCCACAAAGGCGGGCACCCGGACCTCCACGCCCTTCATGATCTTGTAGCTGCGGCCGTTGACGGATACGATGAGGAAGTTCTCCTCGTTCTTGCGGCCTCTGGGGATGGTGACGGACACCATCTCGGGCTCTTTTTTTACCTTCGTCATAGGGGTTCCTCCTTTCGTGCTTGGCGGGGCGGGATGTTGCCATCCCGCCCCATAGGCCGTCAGTTGGCCTTGTCCTCGTTGGAGTAGGAGCTGCCGCTCTCCACCCGGACCATGTACTCATCGTACAGGATGGCGGCGGCGTGCACGCCCTTCCAGCCCACGCTGGAGCGCTGGTCCAGGGGGTCGGCGGTGCCGGAGGAGCCCCGGGGCTTCACGATGACCTCGGTGCCCTCAGAGAGGTCCACCACGCCGAAGGCGTCCTTGCCCACGAAGAGGGTGCCGTACACGGCGCAGCCGCCGGCGCCGCCCTCACCGGGATAGATCTCGGCCTTGTCGGCGCAGGTGACGGGCTTGTCCAGCGTCAGCTGCTGGGCGGTATTGGAGAGCACCCGGCAGCGCTCACCGCCCAGGAGCACATAGCGGCCGCAGAGGGCGTCCTGGGCCACGGTGCCGCCGGTAAAGGGCACCTGGGCGGCGTTGTTGACGGCGCCGGCGACCTTCAGATTGCGGCTGTCGGCAGCCAGATCCGCGCCCCGGTAGATCTTGGCCTCGGTGGACTCCAGGAAGCGCACCCCGTGGAGCTCGCCGATCTCCCCGGAGAAGAGCTCCTGGGCGGCGGCGTACTGGTGGGCGGCGATCCAATCCTTGTCCTGGCGCAGGTCATAGGCCACGCTGGGGTGGATGATGCACACATACTTGCCGTCAAAGGTGGGGGCGTTCATCTTCTTGAGCTGGGTGGCCGCCTTGGCCACCAGGGCGGCGGTGAGCTTGCAGGCGGGGGTCAGGGCATAGCGGGAGGTGATCTCATTGCCGCCGTTGGGGGCGTAGAGGACCTGCTTGCCCTGCTGGATCTCATTGCGGGTCACGGTGTCCAGGGTCAGGCCCATGTTGGCGCCGTGGCGGTCGGTGACCTCCAGCACCACATCGTCGATGGCGGTGAGATCCAGCATGTCGCTGACGGTGGTGTAGTCGCCATACTGGCTCAGCTCCTTGGTGATGTAGCTCACGGAGATGCCGCTGCCGTCGGGGGTCACCCCCTCGGTGAGAGGCGTCAGGGCCTTTTCAAAGCTGCCGAACTTGCGCCACTCCACGCTCTTGCCGCCGCCGGCGGGCAGGGGATGGGCGGCGCCCAGCTGGTTGTGCACCAGGTTGGGCTTGGCGTTTTCCAGCAGCTCCATGCCGTAGTAGGTCTTCATCTCCCCGGAGAGCCCGCCGGTGGTCTGGGTGTTGGGCTGGGCAAAAAGCTGCAGATCGAGATAGTCATTCATGTGGTTTTTCTCCTTTTCCGTTGTGATGTGTCCTCCCCCGGCGACGGGGAGGGGGATGCGCGCCCGAGTGGCTTGGCCGGGATGCCCGTGACGGGCTGTCCCGGCCTATATACAGCGGGTTGCGCCCGCGACGCTCCTTAAAACCGTATCTTCTCCCCTCGCTGCACCCGCCGGCGGATATCGGACAGCTCCCGGGAGGTCAGAGTCCGGGGATCGCCCCGGAGCACGGCGGCGCCTTGGCCGCCGTTTTCCGCCACCCGGCCCCCGGCCATGGACCGGGCGATGTCCTCCTCCGTGCGGAGGCGGGCCTCCTGGGCGGCGGCCTCCCGCAGGGCGTCCCGGTGTACCATCTCATAGGCGCTGCGGCCATCGATGCCCGCCAGGATCAGGGCTCCGAAGGTGGTGTCGCGCATCTCCTGCTGCCAGTCGAAGCCGGGGTAGTCCCGGCGGATGTCCTCCGCCGCGCTCTCCAGGGCGCCGATGCGCTCTATGGCCAGCCGGCGCTCCGCCTGGCCGCTCTCCCGAAGGCGCTCATTTTCCCGGCGGAGGTTTTTCAGCCGCCCGTCCAGGATCTTCTGCACCCGGGCGTCGAACTGCTCTTTGTAGCGGCCGCGGATGAGCTCCTCAAAGCCCTCCCCGGCGTCCTCGCAAGGCAGCTGCTTTTCTTCTTCGTTCATGCTCGTTCCCCTTTCTCAAAGTTCTGCTCACAAAAGCTTACACACTGCGGATAGGCCGCCGCCAGCTGCCGCAGGCCGGTGCACACCACCTCGAGGGCGGGGCTGTGCTCCCGGACAGCCACGGCCACATGCCCCGGCTCCATCACCAGCTCCGCGGCCTCTCCCCGCCGGGTGAGATACTCCGCCAGGGCGCAGACCAGGGCGCTGACCCCGGCGCATACGATGTCCCGGCCCCGGGGGCCGCAGCCGGCATGGCCCCGGAGCGTGAGCCGCCGGGGCTCCCGGCAGATGCGTATCATCCGGGCCGCACCGCCTCCCGGGCCCTGGCCCGGGCATTGTCCACGGCGGTGGCCCCGGGGGCCGACGGGGCGGCGGGCCGGGGGCCGCCCTCCTCCGGCGGCAGCTCCCGGGCCAGGGCACCGGCCAGGTCGCTGCCCTGGAGCTGATCCACCAGCTGGGCCAGCTCCATCAGCTGCTGCCGGAGACGGGCGTTTTCCTCCTCCCGGGCGCGGCCCCGGTCGATGAGGGCCACCACCCGGTCCTTGTTCTTGAAATCCATCATCTCCAGGCACCGCAGGGCTTGCCCCGCCATGTCCGCCCGGAAGAAGCCCAGCTGATAGAGCTGCAGGGCCAGCTGATTATACTCCATGGAGCGGTAGGGGCTCTCCTGCTGGGCGCCGATCTCCAGATCGAAGGCCGGCACCCGGCAGCGGCCCTCTCCTAAGGCCACCGGCTGCAGGCCCCGGGCGGAATAACTCACAAAGCGCATCCCGTCCTCGCCCAGCAGGCGGAACTGCCGGGGCAGGTCATAGAACTGCCGGATCAGCTCGATGCACAGGGTCAGCACATCGCTGTAGGCATCGTAGCTGTCGTCGATCATATTCCGGGAGAGCTTGCCGCCGGCCTCCTGCAGGGCGGCGATGGCCGTGGCCGCCGTGACGCCGGCGGCGGTGCCGCCGCTCATCACATCCCGGTTGCCGGTGGTCTCCTTCATCTCGGCGATCTTGTGGTTGAGCATGGCCACATACACCGCCCCCAGCCCCGGGGTGTGGATGGGGGCGATGGAGTCGGCCCCCAGGTTGCCGTTGGTGTGCACGAAGGGGCGGGTCCAGTCGGCATACTCCTCCTCGTTCACCGCGCCGTCGGAGCGGATGAAAAACCGGGGCGTGGCGGCGGCCAGGGTGTTTTTCAAAAAGGCCTGGTTCATGAGGTCGATCTGCTTCTGGGGGCTCTTGCACAGGTCGATGTAGCCGTAGCCGCAGGGGGTGCCCTCCTCCGGGAAGAGGGTGTCGAACACAAAGGGGTAGCGGCCGTGGTCATACCAGCCCCGCTGGGCCATGCTGGGCCCCGCGGGCACCTCCCGGGTCAGGGGCTCGCCGGTGTCGTCCAGGCCCACCACCTCCGTGCGGCAGGGCACGGCGGTGTCGTTCTCCGTGGCGTAGAGCACCGTATCCCCCACGAACTTGCAGTATTGCAGCACCCGGCGGCCCTCCGCCTCCGTGTGGTAGTACCAGTCCACCACCACCGACTTGTCGGAGGTGTCCACGGTGTCGTCATAGAGCCAGCGGCTTATGGTGAAGCTGCCTCGGCCCAGCTTGCCCTCTAACTGCGGATAGCGCTGCAGGAGGGCGGCATTGCTCACCAGCTCCGTGGTGAACACATTTTCACTCTCCTGGATGTCGGTGATGCCCGGCTCCCAGAAGATGTTCAAAAGGTCGATGCACCGGACGGCGATGTCCCCCAGGCCGCCCAGGGCGGCGGGCTCCCAGAACACGCCGTATACGCAGCAGCCGGACTTGAGCTTCTGCCACCAGCCGCGGGAATAGGTGCGCTTGAAGCGGTTGTTCTTCAGCACCATGGGCAGGATGGCGGTGAGCTTCTCCGCCTCGGTGGCGTCCCCGGGCTCCCGGGGCAGCACCGTGGGGGCGGGATAGCTGTCCATGGCGTCGGCGTGCTTGCCCAGGATGCAGTTCACCAGCCAGCCGCTGGCGGGGCGGGGATCCCGGGGGTTGCCGCCCTGGCCGCTTTTGCTCATCTGCTCCCAGTGGCGCAGCTTCCAGAACTGCTCGTTGTCGATGATGCGCTTTTCCAGGTTGGTCTTTCCCCGGCGATAGCGCTTGAGCGTTTCGGCTGCCTTCTGCAGCTCCTCTTGGCCGATTTTCGGCCTTGTGGGCAGTTGTTCCATGGTTACCCTCCTGATCATATTTTTCCGTGTTGATTGGCGTATGGGGATGGCCTGTGCAGGTCCAGGGGATCCTCCAGGGGCAGCGCCGCCTCCAGCCGCCGGGGCGCGATGGGCCGGGACATGCAGAAATACCGGGTCTCATCGGCAATGTGGTCCTCCTGGGCGCTGTCCACATCCTCGGGCTCCGTGGCGGAGTAGGTGAGGGCCGGCACCGTCCGCAGAAAGCCCCGGCAGGTGCGGAACACATACATCTGGGGATAGCCCTCGTCGTCGAAGGCCAGGCGGTAGTGCAGCTGCATCCAGCCGGGGATGCGGCGGTTATCCCCGGGGGTGAAATACACCCGGTGGCGCAGAGCCGTTTCATAGATGCTCTCGCCCCGGCTCTTGTCCCAGATGGCCGGGTCGGCCACCCCCCGGATGTCCCGGCCACGGAGATAGGAGTGTTCCTGCTCAATACGCCGGATCTCCGCAAACTGCTTGTCCGGCGTCCACAGCACCCCCTCGTTGGGGGAGGCGGTGCAGCCGTAGAGCTCCGCGACGCGGTAGATGCACCCATCGTAGTCCACCGCCCACCAGCCGCAGGAAAAGGGCCTGGCGTAGCCGAAGTCATAGGAGCGGTACACCCGCCATTCCCGGGGGATGTCAAAGGGCTCGATGACATGGGTATAGCGGCGGTCCCGGTAGTGGGCGGGGTCGTCGGTGAACTCCTGGAACACCTGCCCGGCGAACACATCCCAGTGGCCCTCCAGCCAGGCCTGGCGCAGCTGCCGGGGCAGGGCCTCCAGCTGCTTGACATAGTCCGGCTGGGCCCGCAGCAGGGCGTGGTTGTCCTGCACCCGGGCGGGGATGAACACATAGTCCGCCGGATCCTCACCGGGGAGATAGCGCCGGTCGATGAAAAGCCGCTTGATATAGCCGTGGCCCTGTCCGCCGGGGTTGCAGGTGAAGTACACCCGCTTGGGGAAGTCGTTGACGCCCCGGAGGCAGGCGGTGATGCGCCGCATCTGCTGCTCGGAGAGTTGCGTGGCCTCGTCCAAGAAGATCACATCGTACTCCGCTCCCTGGTAGCGGTCGGCATCGCTGTCGGCGGCGCAGTAGCCGAACTCAATGGTGCTGCCGTTGGGGAAGGTAAAAAGCCGGCTGGTGGCCTTATAGTCCGCGATGCCCCACAGCTCCGCCCGCAGAAAGCGGATGTGGTTGCTCTCCAGCTCCTGGTAGGTCCGCCGGACGATGAGCAGCCGGATGCCCGGATACTGCAGGGCCAGCAGCTTGGCCTTGGTGCGCACGGCCCAGCTCTTGCCGCCGCCACGGGCCCCGCCGAAGGCGATGTACTTGGCCCGGCAGGCCAAAAACTGCGCCTGCTTTTCGTTGGGCCGCTCCAGGCGCAGGGTCATCGGCTCCATGCCGCATCCCCTCCTTCAAACACCACCTGCAGCCGCCGGGCGTCCCCGGGGGCGGTCAGCTCCCGCAGGGCCAATATCTCCCGCAGGGCGGCGGCCAGCTCCCGCACCTCCTTGGGGGAGGCCTCCTGGCCGCTTCCCGCCCGGCTCATCAGCTCCAGGGCGGCCCGGTAGAGCTGCTCCGAGGCGCCCCGGAGATAGGTCATCACATCCTCGGCCATGCCGCACCTCCCACCCGATAGGGAGCCAGCAGCTCCAGGGCAAAGTCCCCCGCGCAGTCGATGCACACCGCCTGGCCGTTGAGAAAGTAGTGGCTCTCGCCGGAGTAGATCTCCTCACCGCAGCGGTCACAGATCATTTCCGCATCCATTTTCATCACCTCATCCTCCGGCGGGGAGGGAGGGAAAGTTTCCCTCCGGAGGGCAACAAAAAAACTCCCTGCCGGGAGTTTTCGGAAATCAGCATATATCTTATAATTAAGAAGGGGCGGGGCGTTTCCGCCCCGTCCCGCCGTTTATTTGCCGAAGTAGTTGAGAAGCTCCAGGGCGCAGGTCAGCACCATCAGGATGCTCATGGCCGCCATCAGCACGCCGATGAGCTTGTTCTTCTTGTTCTCCCGGTGGGAGAGCATGTCCCCGGTCAGGAGGCCAAGCCCCACGGCCAGTGCGCCGGAGGTGAGGCCGGGAATGTCTGTGATGCCCTGCAGCCGCAGGAAATAGGCCGCCATGGCCACCACCACCAGGATCACGACGATCAGCTTTTTCACTTCAACTTTCATGGGAAGGTCCTCCTTGCTCTTGTTGTTCTATCATACCGGCCTTGGGGAAAAATGGCAAGAGGGTCATAGAGCATCCCTCACCTTCAGCGCCGCGATGATGGTCTTGGCGTCCTGGATCTCCCCGGCCAGGCACTTTTCCGTCAGCTCCTCCAGGGGCATCCACTGCAGCTCCAGAAATTCGTCCTCGTCGGGGTGGGTCCGGCCCAGGGTCAGCTCCCGGGCCAGGTAGAGCCACAGCCGCTCACCGTAGCAGCCCGGCGAGGGGATGATCTCTCCCAGGGCTTGCCAGTGCGCCGCCGAGGCGCCCACCTCCTCCTGCAGCTCCCGCCGGGCGGTGGTCAGGGGCTCCTCCCCCGGCTCTCGCTTACCTGCGGGTATCTCCCACATGGCCCGGCCGAAGGCGTAGCGGTACTGCCGTACCAGGGCGGCGCGGTTTTCCCCGTCCAGGGCCAGGATACCCACGCCGCCGGGGTGCTCCGCCACCTCCCGGACGGCCTCCCGGCCGTTGGGGAGGGTCACCGTGTCCCGGCGCAGGGTGAGGATCCGCCCCCGGTAGATGAGCTGGCTGCTTTTGCGTTCTTCCTTCAGTTCCATGCGATCACCTCCCGGCTATTGTACCACGCCCGCCCGGCTATGCCAAGAGCGGAGAGAAAAAAAGGGCACCGCACCCGCCGTGCAGTGCCCTTGCAGGGAAAACTTTTCAGGAATAGGTGCGCACCACCGCCGCCACCTTCCCCAGGATGCTGGCCTCCCGGCCGTCGATGGGCTGATAGTCCGGGTTCTCCGGCAGAAGCCACACCTCGCCGCCCTTGCGGGACAGGCGCTTGACCGTGGCCTCGTCCTCCAGCAGGGCCACCACGATCTCGCCGTTGTGGGCCTCCCGCTGCTGGTGCACCACCACCAGGTCCCCGGGCAGGATGCCGGCGTCCCGCATGGACTCGCCCCGGACCCGCAGGGCAAAATACTCCCCGTCCCGGCCGGCGGTGTCAAAGGGCAGGTAGTCCTCGATGCACTCCTGGGCCAGAATGGGTGTGCCTGCCGCCACATTGCCCACGATGGGCACCCGGCCCGGAGGGCTCTGGGGCGCCCGATCCGCCTCCGGCTGAGGGGCGGCCTTGGGCCCGGGGAGGGTAATGGCCCGGCCCTTGCCGGCATATCGGTTGATGAGGCCCGCTTCGGCCATGTGCTGCAGATGGAAGTGGACGGTGGACGGCGACTTGAGACCCACGGCGCGGCAGATCTCCCGCACAGAGGGCGCATACCCATTCTCGCCGATATACTCGCAGAGGTAGTCGTAAATTTTTCCCTTTACTTGGGTCGTTCTCGCCATGATTCTGCCTCCTTACTCTAGTAGTACAGAAACAGTATACCACATCCCTTGACAGCTTGCAACATTTGTTCTATGATTTTTTTAAAATTTTTTCTTGCATTTCTCGCCGGTGTGTGCTATGCTTTGGTGTACTGTGAGAATATTATTTGGAGGTATCCCCATGTTGACTTTTGTTGTTGTTCTGCAGCTTCTGGTTGCTTTGATTCTTATCGGCGTGATCCTGTTCCAGTCCGGCAAGAGCCAGGGCCTCAGCGGCACCATCGGCGGCATTGCCGACTCCTATATGTCCAAGAGCAAGGCCAAGAGCATGGACGCCAAGCTGGCCCGGGCCACCAAGTGGGTGGGCGCCGCCTTCGTGGTGCTGACGCTGGTGCTCAACTGCATGATCGCCGCCGGCATGTAATGCATGCACAGAATAGATCGGGAGAGCTTTTGCTCTCCCGGTTTTTTTATGCCCGGCGGTAAATGCGCCCCAGCTCCGGCACCACGCCCCGGCAGGCGAAAAGCTCCTCCAGGGTACAAAAGCGCACTCCCTGGGCCAGCAGATCATCGACGATCCGCAGGGCGGCGGCCACGGTGGTGGGGTAGGGGTCGTGGAGCAGCACGATGGCCCCGTCGCTGATGTTTTCCTCCACCGCCCGAACCACTGCGTCCTCATCCTGCACCCGCCAGTCCTCCGGGTCTACGGACCAGGTCACCAGGGGGGCGGCCACCGCCGCGCACTCTCCCCGGCTGATGATGCCGTAGGGCGGGCGCACCCAGTAGATGCCCGCTCCCAGAATCTCCTGAAGGAGCCGGTCGCAGCGCTGAATGTCTCCCAGAGCCGCCTCGCAGCCCATCCGGTCCAGCTGGCCGTGGTCGTAGGAGTGGTTGCCGATCTGGTGGCCGGCGGCGGCCATCTCCTCCACCAGCTCCCGGTGCTCCGCCGCCTGGGAGCCGATGAGGAAGAAGGTGGCCCGGACGCCCCGCTCCGCCAGGCCCTCCAGCAGCCGGGGCGTGCAGACCCCGTGGGGGCCGTCGTCGAAGGTCAGCGCCACGCATATGTCCTCCTGAGGGGCGCTGACCGGATCCGCCCGGGGGGCGCAGGCGCTCAGCAGGAAAAGGGCGGCCCACAGGGGGGCAAGCCGTTTCATGTTCAATCGCATCACCGGTAGAGCATATGCGCCTCCGGCGGCTCCTATGCCGCCGGAGGCCTTTTTCGGCGGCGCCGGCAGGGGAGCGCCCGGCGCCGGGAGCAAAGTATTTTCCCGACTGTCCGCCCGCCGGGGACAAAAGGCCGCCTCGGTATCTGTACCTGGGAGTATGCCGGAGGAAAATGGGCAAAATGTACAAATATTCATGGAAATGTTTAGAGGATAGAATATTGACTTCTCTGCAAAAAAAAGATAAACTACAGAAAAATTGTCGACAGTATATTAAAGATTATCAACAGTGCCCGGCCCGGGGCGAAGGGAAGCTCCTTACGGGAGAGGCAGCCGGGCGGGCAAACACAACCGTTACCATGCCGCGAAGGGCGGAGGTATATAGCAACGAAAGGATGGGTTTTAAGACATGGAAAAGAAAGAAAAGCTGCAGGTAGCTCCCGAAAATAAGGGCTTCCAGAAGGACTCTTATGTGAAGGAAGTTCCCGACTTCAAGATGGACGACAACAAGAGCGAGACCGCCATCATGAAGGATTTCTACACGCTGATCTACGGCTTCATTGCCCAGCGCGTCATCGACTCCTTCGGCGCCGAGGGCGAGCAGGTGGTCAGAAGAGCGCTGCGTGACTTCGGCAAGATTCGCGGCACCGCCCATCGTGAGCGGATGCTTCACTACGGCCTGGAGCTGAACATGCGCAACCTGCATGTATATTCCGATCTGCCGGGCGATGACGATCAGGAAACCAACCGCCAGATCTTCGAGCCGGACTGCTTCTACTCCGACCTCAACGAGTGCGGCATGTTCGACCTGTGGAAGAAGTACGACCTGATGGACGCCGGCGTGGTCTACTGCGAGGAGATCCACCACGCTATGTGGACGGCCTTTCACGAGGATACCGTAGTGGTGCAGGAGAAGATCCTCACCCGCGGTGATGACCGGTGCACCTTTCTGTGCAAGATGCCCAATTATCAGAAGAAAAAGGACCTGAAGAGCTACAAGGAAGGCAAGAAGTATTGATCCCCTGAGACATGGCGGCATTTTCCGCGGCACAGTGCTGCGCGGTGTGGCGAGAAATGAGCGGCTTGTCATAAACAGCATTCCCAGTCCACAAAATCTCACAAAAAAGGAGACAACAGCATGAAAAAGTTTCTGGCATTGATCCTTGCGTTGGCCATGGCCTTCGGTATCCTCACCGGCTGCGGCGGCAACAAGAACCCCGGCGGTGACGAGGGTGGCGAGAAGACCCTCATCATGCGTACCGAGACGGCGTTCACCACCCTGGATCCCGCAAACACCAACAACACCCACGACATGAAGCTCCACGACCAGATCTATGAGGGTCTCTACGGCATGGACGAGGCCCACGGCGGCTACTACAATGAGCTGGCCCAGGATGTCCAGGTCAGCGAGGACTCCAAGGTCTATACCATCACCCTGAAGGACGGCGTGACCTTCCAGAACGGCAAGCCCCTGACCTCTCAGGACTGCGTGTTCACCTATGAGAGGGCCTTCCAGAATCCTCAGATGAACTACCTGACCACCATGATCGAGAGCGTTTCTGCGCCTGACGAGAAGACCTTCGTGATCAACATGAAGTACGCCTATGCCCCCGTGGCTCACACCCTCTTCCGCGTGAAGATCCTGGAGCAGAACGAGGTCACCGAGCAGGGCGATAAGTTCGGCACCATCCCCAACACCGCCGGCACCGGCGCCTACTATGTCTCTGAGTACGATGTGGCCACCGGCGCCAAGCTCACCGCCTACGAGGGCTACTGGCAGGGCGCTCCCGACATCAAGAAGGTGGAGTACAGAGTCTTCGGCGACTCCGCCGCTGCTGTCATCGCCTATGAGAACAACGAGCTGGATTACTATGAGGATGCGGCTCTGTCCGATTGGGCCTCCCTGTATGCCAAGGCCGGCGACGAGCACAGCGCCATGGTCAAGGGCAACAATGTCATCTGGATGGGCATCAACTATGCCAGCAAGACCGCTCCCATCCTGGAGAATGATCTCATCCGCCAGGCCATGTTCTATGCCATCAACAAGGAAGACATCAACATCGCCGTGACCGAGGGCTACGGCAGCGCCATGGACACCTACATGGTTCCCGAGTACTGCCCCACCCAGCCCTCCAGCGGCTTCGAGAACTACGCCTACAATGTGGAGAAGGCAAAGGACCTGCTGGCCCAGGCCGGCTATCCTGACGGCGTGAGCGTCGGCACCATTCTGACCACCACCGCCACCCACAGCGCCAAGACCGCCCAGGTGGTGCAGGCCAACCTGGCTGCCGTCGGCATCAAGGCCGAGGTCGAGATCCTGGATGTCTCCGCTGCCGTTGACAGATGGACCTCCCAGAACTACGACATCTGCATCTACGGCGACAACGGCAACTACGACTTCAACAACATCCGCCAGCAGGTCCACAGTGAGTCCAACGGTATGTATGTCATCAACTACACCGTGGGCGACAAGTTTGACTGGAAGCGCATGGAGGAGCTGATCGCCCTGGGTGCCGGCACCGCCAACACCGAGGAGCGCATGACCTACTACAAGGAGCTGTGGTCCATCATCATGGACACCGCCACCATGCTGCCCCTGATCAACAGACCCGTGGCCATCGTGTGGTCCGATCGGATCAATGTCGGTGACAATGTTCCTACCTATTACAAGATCCGGAATTTCACCTGGACTGTCTGATCCCGCCTCTTTTAGTACCATCTAATGCAATGAATTTAGGCGGCAGGGCAACTACTGCCCTGCCGCCGCTGCAATTAAAGGAAAGGAGGATATGCTGTGTATAGGTATGTACTCAAACGAATTTTATTTCTGATCCCCACCATTCTGGGTGTTATTTTCATCATCCTCTTCGTTCTGAACCTGACCCCCGGCGATCCCGGCAGATCGATCCTCGGACCCTCTGCACCCCAGGAGGCCGTTGACCAGCTCAACGAGGAGCTGGGCTATAATGACCCGCTTTTGGTCAAATATGTCAAGTATATCAAGCGGCTTGTGGTGGACCACAGCTTCGGCGTCTCTTATTTTACCAAGCAGCTGGTGATGGATGAAGTGCTGGGCCGCTTCTGGGTCACCCTGAAGCTCTCCATTATCGGCATTATTATTTCTACTCTGGTCGGTGTGCCGCTGGGTATGTTGACAGCGGTAAAGCAGTACTCCATTTGGGACTATATCCCCTCTATGATCGCATTCCTGCTGGCAGCGGTTCCCGCCTTCGTGCTGGGCATGACCCTGCTGCTGATCTTCTCTGTGAAATTGAATTGGCTGCCGTCTTACGGCTTGAGCACCTGGAAGTGCTATATTATGCCCTCGCTCTGTATGGCGATCCCCATCACCGCCTTCAATGTGCGCTTTACCAAGTCCTCTATGCTCGAGTCCATCCGCGCGGACTATATCGACACCGCCCGTGCCAAGGGCGCAAAGGAAAAGACCGTTATCTGGAAGCACGCCCTGAAGAATGCGCTGCTCCCGGTGGTGACCAATATCGGCCTGAACATGGGCGGCCTGATCATGGGCGCCGTTGTGGCGGAGCGTCTGTTCTCCGTGCCCGGTATCGGCGCGCTGATCGTGGACCGGATCAACTATAAGGACGAGCCCGTCATTATTGCCGGTACCATCATCATCGCCATCACCTTTACCATTATCATGCTGATCGTTGATGTTGTATATGCCTTTATCGACCCCCGCATCAAGGCAAAGTATACACGCATCAAGGGATAAGGAGGCCTGTATGTCTGATAATGTAGCATCCGTAACCTCCTCCTCTGCAGAGCATGTCGCCTTCAAGCGTCAGAGCCAAGCCAAGGAGATCTGGAGACGCTTCCGGAAGAATAAGGGCTCCCTGGTGGGCCTGATCATGCTGCTGATCATCTTTGCGCTGCTGCTTCTGGCCCCGGTGCTGGTGGACTATGAATCCGCCACCACCATGAACATGATCCAGAAGCTGGCAAAGCCCTCTGCGGAGCATCTGTTCGGCTTGGATAACTACGGCCGCGACCTGCTGGCCCGTGTTCTCTATGGCGGCCGGACCTCCATCGGCATCGCCGTGCTGGCCACCATCTCCTCCTGCATCGTGGGCAGCACCCTGGGCGCCATCGCCGGCTATTTCGGCGGCAAGGTGGACAGCATCATCATGCGCGGCCTGGACATCTTCATGTCCGTGCCCGATATCCTCTTCACCATGGCAGTGGTCTTCGCCCTGGGCGCAAACTTCGTGAACCTGCTCATCGCCCTGACACTGGCCTACTTTACAAACTATGTCCGGCTGGTACGCTCGCAGATACTCAGTCTCTCGGAGCTGGAGTATGTGGAGGCGGCCCGGGCCGGCGGCGCCAGCAGCGCCCGGATCATCCTCTCCCACATCTTCCCCAACGCCATCGGCGTCATCATCGTCAACACCACGCTGAATGTGGCGAAGATCATCCTCTACGAATCCACGCTGGGCTTCCTGGGCCTGGGCATGCCGCCCCCCGCACCGGAATGGGGCCAGATCATCTCCGATGCCCGCGAGTATATGCGCGTGGCACCGCACATGCTTCTGTTCCCCGCCCTGGCCATCGTGCTCACCGCCTGCTCCGTGAACCTGGTGGGCGACGGCCTGCGCGACGCGCTGGATCCGCATTTGAAATCTTAACGGATGTTTTTGTACTGCAGAAAGGAAAAGTATGAGTGAGAATACGATTCTGAAGATCGAAGACCTTTCTATCATCTACAAGACGGATCTTGAAACGGTGGAAGCTGTCAACGGGATCGATATCGAGATCAAGCGGCAGAGCACCTACGGCCTGGTGGGTGAGACGGGCGCCGGCAAAACCACGACGGCCCGCTCCATCATCCGCCTTCTCCCGGCGGTGGGCCATGTGACCTCCGGCAGCATCGAGTTCGAGGGAAAGAACATCCTGGAGATCTCCGAGGAGGAGATGCGCCACTACCGCGGCGACAAGATCGCCATGGTGTTCCAGGATCCCATGACCAGTCTGAACCCGGTGATGTCCGTGGGCGACCAGATCGCCGAGACCATCAAGATCCATAACCCGGAGCTGAGCAAGGAAGAGGTGGACAGCCGCGTGGAATCCACGCTGGCCATGGTGGGCATCCTTCCTGTGAGAAAGGTAGACTATCCCCACCAGTTCTCCGGCGGCATGAAGCAGCGCGTGATCATTGCCATCGCGCTGGCCTGCGAGCCGGATCTGCTCATCGCCGATGAGCCCACCACCGCGCTGGATGTGACCATCCAGGCCCAGGTGCTGATGATGATCAAGGATCTCCGGGAGCGTCTGGGCACCTCCATGCTGATGATCACCCACGACCTGGGCATCGTGGCCAAGACCTGCGACGATGTGGGCGTTATGTACGCCGGCAGGATCGTTGAGTCCGGCACCGTGCAGGATATCTTCGAGGGCAAGGAGCACCATCCCTATACCGAGGGCCTCTTCGGCTCCATCCCCGACCTGAAGTCCAAGTCCAAGCGGCTCAACGCCATCCCCGGCCTGATGCCCGACCCCACCAACCTGCCCCAGGGCTGCGCCTTTGCAGAGCGCTGCAAGTATGCCAAGGAGATCTGCTTTAAGGAGAAGCCCGGCGTTTACAAAAACGGTACACACAAGATTTGCTGCCATCTCTTCGACGAGGTAAGCGGCGGGAGGGAGGAGAACAATGGTCAATTATGATACCGCGCCATTGCTTCAACTCAAGGAGCTGAAGACGCACTTTAAGCTCAACGGCGGCGCCATGCTCCACGCCGTTGACGGCATCAACCTGGATATCTACCAGGGCGAGACCATCGGCGTCGTGGGTGAGTCCGGCTGCGGCAAGTCCACCCTGGGCCGCAGCATCCTGCGGCTCATCGAGCCCACCTCCGGCCAGATCCTCTATAAGGGCGAGGATGTCACGAGGATCTCCCAGCGGAAGTTCCAGCCCCTGCGCCGGGACCTGCAGATCATCTTCCAGGACCCCTATGCCAGCATCGACCCCCGAAAGTCGGTCATCGAGGTGATCGCGGAGTACATGCTCATCCACAAGACCTACAAGCACCGCGCGGACATCTATAACCGCGCCGCGGAGCTGATGGACCTGGTGGGCCTGGCCCGGCGCTATGCCAACATGTATCCCCACGAGCTGGACGGCGGCCGCCGCCAGCGCATCGGTATCGCAAGAGCCCTGTCCCTGAACCCCAAGTTCATCGTCTGCGATGAGCCGGTGTCGGCCCTGGATGTGTCCATCCAGGCCCAGATACTCAACCTGCTGATGGATCTGGGCGACGAGCTGGGTCTTACCTATCTCTTCATCACCCACGACCTGAGCGTGGTCAAGCACATCTCCGACCGGATCATGGTCATGTACCTGGGCAAGGCCGTTGAGATCGCCCCCTCCGAGGAGCTGTTCAACAACCCCCTGCACCCCTACACCCAGGCGCTTCTGGCCGCTATCCCCGAGCCGGACCTCTCCAAGCGCGACATCCCCTTCAAGACCATCAAGGGCGAGGTCAGCAGCCCCATCAATGTAAAGCCGGGCTGCCGCTTCTTCAAGCGCTGCGAGTGCGCGAGACCCGAGTGCGAGCACACGGATATGCCGCTGGTGGAGGTCACCCCCGGCCATTTCGTGGCCTGCTGCCTGCACAAGTAAGCCAAACACAGCCAAACAACCAATACGCCAAAAAAGAGATTCAGATCATCAGTAACATGACGGGCTGGATCTCCTTTTTGCAATAAAAACGCTAACAGGAGGTAGCTATGCGCGTTTTAGAGAATCTGGAGCCGAGATCCGTATTCTACTGGTTCGAGGAGATCTGCTCCATCCCCCATGGCTCCATGAAGGAGGAGAAGCTGGCGGCCCGCATCGTGGATTTTGCAAAGGAGCGGGGTCTTTTCTGTGAGGAGGATGCCTCCCATAATGTGCTGGTGCGCAAGCCGGCCTCCGCCGGCCTGGAGAATGCGCCCCCGCTGATCCTGCAGGCCCACATCGACATGATCTGGGCCAAGGAGAAGGGCGTTGCGCACGATTTTGAGACCCAGGGCCTGAAGCTGTATGTGGACGGCGACAAGGTCCGGGCCCGGGGCACCACCCTGGGCGCCGATGACGGCATCGGCGCGGCCTTTATGCTGGCGGTGCTGGATGATGCCGACCTGGTCCATCCCCCCATCGAGGCGGTGTTCACCACCGCCGAGGAGATCGGCATGGTGGGCGCAAAGCACTTTGATATGAGCAAGCTCACCGGCAAGCGCATGATCAACTTCGATGCCGGCGGCTTCACCGAGGGCCGCATCTATGTGGGCTGCGCCGGCAACCTCCATGCCCGGCTGCGCCAGGCGCTCACCTATGTGCCCGCCGGCGGCGGCACTCCCCGGCAGATCACCCTCCTGGGTCTCCAGGGCGGCCACTCCGGCGGCGATATCGACAAGGGCCGCGGCAACAGCAGCCAGATCCTGGGCCGCCTGCTGGCCCTGCTGCTGGAGGACGAGGGCGTGGAGATCGCCGGTCTCTCCAGCGGTGATGTGACCCAGGAGAACAAAAACGGCATCCCCACCGAGTTCACCCTGACGGTGAACACCCGGGATGTCCCGGCCCTGGAGGAGAAGGTGCGCCGGTTCAGCGACACCCTGCGGGATGAGCTCAGCGATGTGGACGATCACTTCACCTTCGATGTCCAGCCGGCCCCGGCGCCGGCGCAGGTCCTCTCCCGGGAGAGCGTCCTTACCGCTGCCCGGATCCTGACCCTGCTGCCCAATGGCGTGCGCTCCATGCAGCGGGTCTTTGCCGACACCCCCGAGTGCTCCGCCAACATCGGCAATGTGGAGATCCACCAGGGGGCCGCGGAGTACTACCTCTCCGTGCGCAGCTGCAAGTCCTCCCTCATCGACGCCATCTGCCAGCAGTATCGGGCCCTGGCGGAGCTCACCGGCAGCGAGCTGACCCTGGGCCAGCGGCTGCCCACCTGGGACTATGACAAAAACTCCCGGCTGCGCCGGGTGGTGGAGGCGGAGTATGTCAAGGAATTCGGCGCCCAGCCCCGCTTCAAGGTGACCCACGCCAGCACGGAGTGCTCCCTCTTTAAGGAGAACGACCCCCAGATGGACATCATCTCCATGGGGCCCATCATCTACGAGGAGCACACCCCCGGCGAATACCTGGGCATCGAGTCGGTAGGCGTGCTGTGGAACTTCCTGCGCAATATTCTCAAACAACTTTAAGGGTTAGGAGATGACCATCATGGGACAGAAACTTTACTACAACGGAACCATCCTGACAGTGGATGAAAACATGCCTCTGGCCGGCTATGTCCTCACCGAGGATGAGCGGATCGCGGAGGTGGGCAGCGACAGCCAGGCGGCACTGCGCCAGTACAGCAAGGCGGAGCGGGTGGACCTTCAGGGCCGCCTGATGGTCCCCGGCTTCATTGACTCCCATCTGCATGTGCTGACTGCCGCTCTCAATCACCTGAAGCTGGACATCACCGACATGCTCTTTGAATCGGTGGACAGCCTGCTCACCTATATCCGCAGCCAGAAGGCAGGCGCCGAGGATGAGTGGATCAGTGTCTCCGGCTTCTGCGAGGAGAACATTGCCTCCGGGCAGATGGTCACCCGCTGGGATATCGACCGCTACTTCCCCGAGGTCCCTGTCACCATCATCCGGGTCTGCGGCCACAAGAGCATCATCAACTCCAAGGCCGTCGAAAGACTGGATAAGGACCGCATGGCCACCATCACCGGCGGCCAGTTCCTCAAGGACGAAAACGGCGAATACAACGGCATCGCCACAGAGGGTGCCCAGCAGTATGTGCTGGACACCATGCCCAATGTGCCGGAGCAGATCGCCATTGAGTGCATGGTCAACGAGCAGGAGAAGCTCATGGCCTACGGCATCACCTCCGTTCACGACGCCGGCACGGACATGATGCTCCCCCGGGACTATATTCCCGTCTATCAGAAGATGGACGACCTGGGGAAGATGAAGATCCGCACCAGTCTGATGGTGCGCCCCGGCGACAAGGAGCCCTTCGAGGAGTTCGACGCCTATCTGAAGGATCTGAAGGCCAAGGACGCAAAGCGTACCGGCCGGCTCCACATTGGCGCCATCAAGCTCTTTGCCGACGGCAGTCTGGGCGGCCGGACCGCCGCGGTCATGGAGCCCTACGAGGGCGAGCCGGAGAACTACGGCCTGCTGCTGGATGAGCGCAACGAGCGCTATATCACCCAGGCGGTGCGCGCGGGCCATCAGGTAGCCGTCCACGCCATCGGCGACCGGGCGGTGCGCTATGTGGCCGAGCACTACGCCGCGGCGGAGAACTGCAAGGGCTCCCGCCAGCGCATCGAGCACGCGGAGATGATGTGCGATGAGCTCATCGCCTACATCAAGAAGAACCAGCTGCTCATCATGACCCAGCCCATCTTCATCCGGGAGTTCGGAAACACCTACTTCAACAACCTGGGCACCGAGCGGGCCATGTGGATCCAGCCCCTGCGTACGCTGCTGGCCCAGGGCATCCCCGTGGGCTTCGGCACGGACTACCCCGTGGACGATGCCAACCCCCTGCTGGGCATCCAGACGGCCATGACCCGGGCCATCAAGGGCACCGACGGCCGGACCCTGAACCGCAAGGAGGCCATCACCTTCGCCCAGGCACTGCGGTGCTATACCCTCAACAACGCCTACGGCGACTTCCGGGAGAACGAGGTGGGCTCCATCCAGGCGGGTAAGCTGGCGGACTTTGCCATCATCTCCGGCGCGGACTGCGCCCCTGACGGTGTGGTGGAGAGCGTGGCCAACGCCGTGGTGGATATGACCGTCATCGGCGGCGAGACCGTGTTCACCCGCAAGCAGTAATTCCTCTGGGAGCTCTTGGCCGCACGAGCAGACAAGCAAATAAGTAATGAAAGAGCATTGCCCGCCGGAAGGCGGGCAATGCTCTTTCATTTGCTGCAGGAGAGGGGTACTTACTCCAACACCTCAAAGAGGCGGCGAGCACTTTTTTCGATGTGTGCGTGCACGGTGTCATAGACGGCCTGGGGATCGTTGGCCAGCATGGCCTCCAGAATGTCCCGGTGCTCCCGGATGGAGATTCGGGACTGGTCGGAGTTGCTCTGCTTGAGCTCCTTGAGCCAGCGGACCCGGATGGAGTGGGCCTTGAGATTGTTGAGAATGGACTTCATGTACTCATTCTTCAGGTTGTTGTAGTAAAGACCGTGGATCTCCAGGTCCGAGGCCACATAGTCATCGAAGCGGAAGTCGTTGCGCTCCAGGGCCTCAATGTGGCTCATGGCGGTCTCCATGTCCTTCCGGGGAATGTCGGGCAGGGCTTCCCGGGCGGCCACGGGCTCCAGGGCCGCGCGGCAGGTCCATATATCGGTGGCGTCCTTCAGGGTCATCTTGGAGACGACGGCGCCCTTGCGGGTGATGATCTTGACAAAGCCGTCCCGCTCCAGCATGTTCAGCGCCTCGCGCACCGGGGCGCGGCTGATGTTCATGGACTGGGCCAGATCGTCCTCCGTCAGGCGGGTGCCGGGGGCCAGATCACCCTGAATGATCTTGCCCTGGAGGTTTTCGTAAACCAGCTGCTTCAGAGAGGGCTGAATACCCAGGTCTTGTGCTTGAAACATATCCGTAATCCTGCCTTCTATCGTTGTTGTCTGTTTATCAATATTGCCATGAAATGCGCGGATTTTGCGCGGAAACTTATCTAAAATATAATATAAAACCGGATGCTTGTCAACTGTTTGACATAAATTGCCGGGAAAATCAGCCGGCCTGGCGATGGGTGAGTATCCGCCAGGTATCCAGCACGGACTCATTCTTCACGGCCTTCACATCGAAGTGCAGCAGCCGAAACACTCCTTGGAGAATGGGCCCGCCGCAAAGCACGAAGATGAAGGTGCCCAGGCCCACCTCGCCGCCCAAGAGCCAGCCCGTGAGACACACGGCGGCCTCGATGAGCAGCTTGCAGGTGCCCACGGAAAGGGGCAGGTGCTTGGCGGCGAAAACGATGAGGGTGTCCCGGGGGCCCGCCCCCATCCGGGCGGACATGTAGAAGTAGATGCCGAAGGCGTTTACCAGCAGCGCCAGCAGGCAAAAGAGGATCTGCTGAGGGATCTGCTCCACCCGCGGCAGGAGAGCAAGCCGCGTGTTGAGAGCCAAAAACAGGTCCGTGAATACGCTCACCAGCAGGATGTTCAGCACCATGCCGATGCCGAAGGTCTCCCGCAGGAGCAGATCCAGCAGCAGAATGCAGGCGCCCACTAAAATGTTGGCGGTACCCATGGTGATGTGGAGGGTACAGGAAAGGCCGTCGTTGAAAACATGCCACGGGGCCAGGCAGAAGGACTGCTTGGCGATCACGATGCCCAGGGCGATGAGGGCGAAGCCGAGGAGCATCCGAAGGGTCTTGGGCAGATAGCGTTTTATCATCTTCATCCTCCCACCCGGCGGGGCTCAGCCGTTGATGTAGCGGCGCAGAGGCCGGGAGGTGATGGCGCAGCAGATGTGGCCGTTGGAGGTGCCGCCCCGTTCCCCCAGCTCCATGGTGGTGATCTCCTCGTCGCCGTCCCGGCCCACCAGCACCGCGGTGTCGCCGATCTGTACATCCGGGATATCCGTCACATCGGCAAAGGCCACATCCACATTCAGGTCCAGAAGCCGGGCCCGCTTGCCGTGGATCAGCACATCGGCATTGTGCTCCGTGTCCCGGGTCACCAGGTTCCGGGCATAGCCGTCGCCCATGCCGAAGCCGATGATGGCCACCTTGGTGCGGCGCCGGGGCACGAAGAAGCGGTAGTAGCTGACATTCTCCCCCTCCTCGGCCCACAGGACATTGAGGATCTTGCTGGTCCAGCGCATGGAGGGCTCCAGGCCCAGGCGGTTCTGGATGCCGGGGGAGATGTCGTAGCCGAAGATCAGCGCAGCCACCCGCACCACATCGTAGTAGCACTCCGGGGAGGCCACGCAGGCGGCGGTGTTGGCGGCGTGTACCAGCCGGGGCCGGATGCCTGCGGCCTTCAGCTGGGCCAGGGCGGCCTCAAACTCCCCCATCTGCTGGTGGGTAAAGGACTTGTCCAGGGAGTAGCCGTTGGCCAGGTGGGTATAGACGCCGTCGATCTCCAGATAGGGCAGGCCCCGGAGGGTCTCCAGCAGGTGGGCCAGCTGGGGGCCCTGCTGCACGCCGAAGCGCCGCAGGCCCGTGTCGATCTTGATGTGGACCCGTACCTTTTTGCCCTGCCGGGCGGCCTCCTCGTTGAGGGCCCGTGGCAGGGTGTCCTCATAGACCGTGGCCACCAGGTCGTTGGCCACCAGGGCGGGCACGCCGGCATAGGGGATGCCGCCCATGACCAGGATGAAGTCCTCCAGCCCCGCCTGGCGCAGCTCCATGGCCTCGCAGAGCTGGCCGGTGGCAAAGCAGCGGATGCCGCAGTGATCCCGCATGTAGAGGGTGGGCTCGATGAGGCCGTGGCCGTAGCCGTTGGACTTCGCGGTGTACATGATGTCCACACCGGGGCCGATGTGGGCGCGGATGCGTTCAATATTTCGTTTTACCTTGCCAAGATCCACGGTCAGGACCGTGTTGGCCACTTCCAGGGAATAGGACATAACGCGCCTCCTTTTCAAGCGCCGTGCTCACTGCAGCAGGGCGCGGATGACCGCCTCGTCCACGAGGGCGGTGTTTTCCAGCTGGGAGAGCTCCACATATTCGTTGGGCTTGTGGGCCACGGTGATGGTGCCCGGCCCGATGATGACTGTGGGGATCCCCGCCCGGGTAAAGTGGTTCATATCCGTGTTGCAGGTCAGGCCGAAGGGGACCTGGGGCTCGCCGGTGACCTTCTCCGCGGCGGCAAAGGCCCGGCGGACCAGCTCCGTGTCGGCGGCGGTCTCCGCGGCGGGGCCGGTGGTCACCAGGTAGTGGTCCACATAGACCCGGCTGCCGGGGAATTTCTCCTGGGCGTCCTGACACAGGCGCTCAAAGCGCTGCCGCAGGGCGGCCTCGTCCTCCCCGGGCACCATCCGCCGGTCGATGGTCAGCTGGCAGCGGTCGGGCAGCACATTCTCCTGTACGCCGCCGGAGATCATGGTGATGGCAATGGAGGGGTGGCCGGTGGAGGGATTCTCGATGGACTGGAGCTCCTGGGCGATCTCGTCCACCAGCTGGGACACATAGGCGGCGATGCGGATGGCGCTGATGCCCAGCTGGGGGTTGGAGGCATGGGCGGAGAGGCCCTCGATGACGATCACCGGCCGCAGACTGCCGTTGTGGGCCACCGCCACCCGGGAGAGGGTGGGCTCGCCCACGATGCAGTAGTCGCCCCGCACCAGGGGGTGCTTCACCAGCTCCCGGGCGCCGGTGGAGTGGCTCTCCTCATCCACCACCGCGGTATATACGATGGTGCCGTTGACCCCCCGGGGGTCCTCCACGATCCGCTGCACGGCCATGGTCAGGCAGGCCAGGGGACCCTTGGCGTCCGTGGAGCCGCGGCCATAGGCCCGGGTGCCCCGGATGACCAGGTCATAGGGGTCGGTCTCCCAGCCGTCCGCCGGGGGCACCACATCCATGTGGGAGTTGAGGATCACCGTCTTGCCCCCCTTGCCGAAGGTCTTGACGGCGATGACATTCTTAAGGCCGGGAAGGGCCTCCTGCTGCTCCACACGGTCCATACCGAGGGCGCGCATGTTTTCAGCCAGAAAGTCGCTGATGCCGGCCTCGTTCCCGTCGGTGGAGGGGAAGGAGACCATCTTCTTGAGCAGCAGGAAAAGCTGGGAATTTTGATCGATCATGGAAAAACGCTCCTTTCAAAGATGCCCCGCCCGGAGGCGGCCGCTGATACGCCGGGAGCAGGGAAATAGCCGCGGATAAAGTGTTATATTTGCAGGAAGGATTTACTTGACTTTAGAGAGATACAGTGATAATCTAAGAGTATCAATTGTCGACTGTATTCTATCGACTGCTACTATAGCACACTATACTATAAATGTAAAGGAGAATTTCCCGGTGAAAGATGTTTTGATCAAAAATGCACTGGTATATGACGGGACAGGGGCTGCGCCCTTCTGCTCGGATGTGCTGCTCAGCGGAACGAAGATCGCCAGGATCGGCCATATTCGGGAGGAAAAGGACTGTGAGGTGGTAGACGCCGCCGGCCTGGCCCTGGCCCCCGGCTTTATCAATACCCACAGCCATATGGAGCTTGAGATCATCCGCGATCCCCGCCTGCGCCAGGTGGTGGAGCAGGGCATCACCACGGAGGTGCTGGGACAGGACGGCTCCTCGGTGGCGCCGCTGACCGATGAGCTGGTTCAGGAGCTGGCGGACAACATGGCCCCGCTGGCCGGCACCATCCCCGGGCCCTATACCTGGCGCAGCTTCTCCGATTACATGGATACCATTGAAAATATCAAGCCCGCCAGCCGCTTTGTCAGTCTGGTGGGCCACGGCACCATCCGCATGAATGTCATGGGCAACGACAATCGGGAGCCCACGCCGGCGGAGCTGCAGGCCATGAAGGACCTGCTGGCCAAGTGCATGGAGGAGGGGGCCAAGGGCATGTCCCTGGGTCTGATCTATCCCCCCGGCAGCTTTGCCAAGACCGACGAGATCACCGAGCTGGCCAAGGTGGTGGCCGCCTATGACGGCCTGATCATGGTGCATATGCGCAGCGAGAAGGACAAGCTGCTGGAGGCGGTGGACGAGATGCGCCAGGTGGTGGAGGGCAGCGGCGTGCGCCTGCAGATCTCCCACCACAAGGCCCTGGGCCCCGGCAACTGGGGCAAGGTGAAGCAGTCCGTGGCCGCCATCTACGAGATGCGCAGCAAGGGCTACGATGTCACCATCGACCAGTACCCCTGGACGGCGGCCTGCACGGGCCTGAAGGTGTGCGTGCCCCAGTGGGCCTATGACGGCGGCGAGCAGGGCTTCCAGAGCCGCCTGAAGGACCCGGCCGCGTATGAGCAGATCCTCCGGGAGACCCGCGCGGAGATCCAGGCCCGGGGCGGCGCGGCGTGCATCATGCTTGCCTCCGTGGCCACGGAGGAATACGGCTGGATGGCCGGCCTGAAGATGGACGAGATCAGCAGCCGCCTGGGCATGGAGGTCGGCGAGGCGGTGCTGCACATCCTGCAGCACGAGGGCCCGGAGGTCATCGCCATCTACTTCTCCATTTCCGAGGAGGATGTCATCTATGTCATGAAGACGGATATCCACTGCGTCTGCACCGACGGCATCGTGGGCGCCCATCCCCATCCCCGGGCCTACGCCTCCTTCCCCCGGTTCCTGGGCCACTATGTCCGGGATGAGCAGGTCATGCCTCTGCAGGAGGCCATCCGCCACATCACCTCTGAGCCGGCCCGCCGTCTGCGCCTTTGGGACCGGGGCCTGATCCGGGAGGGCCTTGACGCCGACCTGGTGCTGTTCGACCCGGCCACCATCAACAATGCCAACTCCTACCTGGAGCCCACCATTCCCCCAGTGGGCATCCATCGGGTTTGGGTGCTGGGTGAGCTGAAGGTCTGCAACTGACAGGCCCTCAGCCCCCTCCGGCACAAAAAAAGTGCAAAGAAATCCCAAGAGATCGCCATTGCCCTATTGACATTTTTCTCGCGATGGGGTATATACTTCTTGTGGATTGTATACTGTCGACAGGGCGACGGCGGTTTCTCTTTTCGCCCCGAGACCACATATTTCGGAACAGGAAAGGAACAAAGACATGTCAATTATTCGGGCAAATCAGCTTCCGGCCTGGGAAAAGCGCGTGGATACCGGCGTGCACTTCATGCTGGGCAACTATGCGCTGGTGGAGGGAGCCATCAGCGCCGGCTGCGATTTCTTTGCCGGCTATCCCATCACGCCGGCCAACGAGATCTCCGAGCGTATGTCCCAGCGTCTGCCCCTGGTGGGTGGCAAGTTCGTGCAGGGCGAGGACGAGCTGTTCTCCATTTTCGCCCTGGCCGGCGCCTCCCTGGCCGGCGCCAAGGTGATGACCGCCACGGCCAGCGCGGGCTATAACTACATGCAGGAGGGCCTGGGGTATTGCTATACCATCGAGGCGCCCATCGTGGTGGCGGATGTGATGCGCACCCGGGGCGATAACTTTGCCACTTATTCCGATGTCTACCAGCTGCGCTACGGCTGCAGCGGCGACTATGAGGCCATCGTGGTGTGCCCCTCCTCCGTGCAGGAGCTCTATGACTACACCATCTGGGCCTTCAACCTGGCGGAAAAGTACAGAAACCCCGTCATCGTCATGTCCGAGGCCACCATCTCCCTGATGCGCGAGCGCCTGGAGATCCCCTCGGCGGACAAGATCGAGCTCTTCAACCGGGTGTATACCACGGCCTCCCCGGAGGAATACCTGCCCTTCGGCGCGCCGGAGAACGGCTGCCCCGACTTCGCCCCCCTGGGCAAGGGCTATCACACCATCTATTCCCTCAACCCCCACAATGAGCAGGGCGGCATCGACTGGGATCCCGACGACTTTGAGCGGCTTTACCGCCGGGTCTGCGGCAAGATCCGGGAGAACGCCGACGATATCTGCCGCACCGAGCGCTACATGCTCGACGACGCCGACTACGCCATCATTACCTACGGCAGCGAGGTGCGCCCCGCCATCGAGGCCATGCAGATGGCCCGGGAGTCCGGCGTCAAGGTGGGCGTGCTGAAGCTCTGCAACATCTGGCCCGTTCCCGAGAAGGCCATCCGGGAGACGGCGGCGAATGTGTCCAAGGTCTTTGCCCTGGAGATGAACATGGGCCGCTATGTCAACGAGATCACCCGGGTGGTGAACGGCAAGTGCCCGGTGATCCCCATTACCAAGAACCGCGGCCAGATCCACACTTCCGCAGAGATCCTGCGGGAGATCAACAAGGAGGTCAAGTAAGATGGCAGACGAACTGAAGATCAATCCGCTGCGCCGGTTCCTGCGTCCGGAAAAGCTCCCCCACTTCTTCTGCGCGGGCTGCGGCTGCGGCCAGGTGCTCAACTACTATACCCAGGCCCTGGACGAGCTGGCCCTGGACCCCCAGCAGATGCTGCACATCGGCGGCGTGGGCTGCACCGCCCGCATCCCCATCTACCTGAAGACCGACATGTTCCACGGCGTCCACGGCCGCACCCTGGCCTGGGCCACCGGTGTGAAGATGGTCCAGCCCCAGCTGCCCGTTGTGATCTTCGCCGGTGACGGCGATCTGGTGTCCATCGGCGGCAACCACATGATCCAGGCCTGCCGCCGCAATGTGGATGTGACCGTGGTGATGGTCAACAACATGAACTTTGCCATGACCGGCGGCCAGGTGGCCCCCACCACTCCCGAGGAGTCCAAGACCATGACCACCCCCTACGGCAGCGGCGAGCCCCGCTTCGATGTCTGCGCCCTGGCCCTGGCCGCCGGCGCCAGCCATGTGGAGCGCTGGACCACCGCCCAGCCACAGCAGTGCAAGATGGCCATGGAGCGGGCCCTGCGGCACAAGGGCTTTTCCCTCATCGAGATCATCTCCCAGTGCCCCACCCACTACGGCCGCTACGCCCTTAAGACCGGCGACCCCGTCAAGGTGATGGAGTACATCCAGGAGAACACCTACATGAAGGAGCGCGGCGCCGCCATGAGCGCCGAGGAGAAGGAGGGCAAGCTGGCCCTGGGCCAGTTTATCTGCGAGGATAAGCCCATCTACGAAGGCACCAACATGCCGCTTTAAGGAGGAGTTAACTATGCTGCAATATCCTCAGAAGATTACGCTCTGCGGCTTCGGCGGCCAGGGCATCATCCTGACGGCCGTTATGCTGGGGACCGCCGCCGTCACCAAGAGCGGCCTCTACGCCGTACAGACCCAGTCCTACGGCTCTGAGGCCCGAGGCGGCCAGTGCCAGGCGGAGCTCATCATCGACAAGACGCCCATCAATTCCCCGGTGGCGGAAAAGAAAAACCTGCTGGTGGCCCTTTTCCAGAGCGCCTATGAAAAGTACCTTCCCACCCTCAGCGAGGACGGCGTGCTGGTCATCGACCCCCAGCTGGTGACGGACCTGAAAAAGCCCATCGCCCACACCTTCGCCGTTCCCGCCACCCAGATCGCCGTGGACCTGGGCAACCGCATGGCTGCCAACATGGTGGTGCTGGGCTTCCTCTCCGAGTGCCTGGGCCTGCTGGAGGAAAAGGCGCTGCTGGAGGTCATCCGGGAGCAGGTCAATCCCCGCTTTGTGGAGCTGAACCTCCAGGCGGCCAAGGCCGGCATCGCCTACGCCAAGGAGCACGACCTCTATTATCACGGATAATTCGATAAGGCGGTAAGAATATGAACTTATTTGAATATGAAGGCAAGCAGCTGATGCGCCGCTGGGGGATCCCCGTCCCCGAGAGCCATCTTTTGACCTCCGCCGACGAGCCGGCCCCCATGGACTTCCCCTTCGTGCTGAAGGCCCAGGTCATGACCGGCGGCCGGGGCAAGGCCGGCGGCGTCAAGGTATGCCGCCATGAGGCGGAGTACCGGCAGTATGCCCGGCAGATCCTGGACATGGAGATCAAGGGCCACCCGGTACACGGCCTTTTGGCGGAGCAGATGGTGCAGGCCCAGCAGGAGTTTTACCTCTCCATCACCCTCCAGGGGGTGGCCGTGCCCACGCTGATCGTCAGCCGCATGGGCGGCATGGACATCGAGCAGGTCTCCCGGGAGCACCCGGAGGAGATCCTGAAGCTGGAGATCGACCCCTTTACCCGCCTGAAGGGCTACCAGAAGAGAAAAATCGCCGAGCTGCTGCCCGGCACGGACAAGGCGGACCTCTACGGGCTGCTGGACAAGCTCCAGGAGGCCTTCTTCTCCGGCGGCGCGCTGCTGGTGGAGATCAATCCCCTGGGCCTGGTGGACGGGCGCCTGGTGGCCATGGACTCGAAGTATGTGCTGGACGACCACGACGCTGCCGCGGCGGAGCTGCGCGCCCGGCTGGAGCAGGGCCGCAGCCGGCTCTATCGCTACACCGCCCCGGAGAAGGAGCTGACCACCGTGACCTATGTGCCCCTGGAGGGGGATGTGGCCATGATCTCCGACGGCGCCGGTACGGGCATGCTCACCCTGGATCTTCTGCACGATGCGGGGCTGCAGGTGGCCAGCTTCGGCGAGCTGGGCGGCATGACCACTCCGGAGGTCATGTACCGGGCCCTGGAGCTGACCCTCAAGGATCACCCCGGCATCAAGGCCGTGATCGTTGTGCTCATCGGCGGGTTCAACCGCATGGACAACATGGCCCTGGGCCTGACCCGCTACTGCGAGGAGCACCATGTTACCATCCCCATCTTCTGCCGCATGTGCGGCACCATGGAGGAGGAGGGCATCCGGATCATGCACGAGCACGGCTTTGAGACCTACCGCGACCTTACGCAGACGGTGCAGGCCATTGCCAAGGCCGTAAAGGAGGGCTGAGCGATGTCGATTCTGATCAATGAAAATACCCGGGTCCTGGTGCAGGGCATCACCGGCAAGTCCGGCTCCCTGCAGGCCAAGGCCATGCTGGATGCCGGGACCCGGATCGTCGCCGGCGTCACGCCCGGCAAGGGCGGCCAGGAGGTCTGGGGCGTACCGGTCTATAACTATGTGGCCGAGGCGAAGGCCCACCACGACTTCGAGGCGGTGATCTGCTTCGTTCCCCCGGCGGTGGCCAAGGATTCCTGCCTGGAGGCCATCGACGCGGGCATAGAGCTGCTGGTGCTGACCACGGAGGAGATCCCCCTGCACGATGTGGTGGAGATCATCGCCTACGCCAGGGCCCACGGCACCACCCTCATCGGCCCGGGCTGCGCGGGTGTGATCATCCCCGGAGTCTGCAAGGTGGGCGCCCACCCCGTTCGGTTCTTTACCAAGGGCCGGGTGGGCATCGTGTCCAAGAGCGGTGCGCTGTCCTATGAGATCGGCAAGACCCTCACGGACAATGGCATCGGCCAGTCCGGCGTGGCGGCCATCGGCGGCGGCCCGATCTGGGGCTTTACCCAGCGGGATGCCATCGCCCTCTATGAAAAGGACCCTGACACCGATGTGATCGTGCTCTTAGGCGAGATCGGCGGCGGCTCCGAGGAGGCGGCGGCGGCCTATATCAAGGCAAATGTCACCAAGCCCGTGGTCTCCCTGATCGTGGGGCGCAACGCCCCTGCCGGCAAGAGCTTGGGCCATGCCGGCGCCATTGTCAGCGGCAATGTGGGCACGGCGGCCACGAAGATCGCCGCCCTGCAGGATGCCGGCGTATATGTGGTAAAAAGCCCCGGCCAGCTGGTGGAGCGCGTCAGCGCACTGTTGAAGAAAGAAGGGTAAGGATCATGGCGGTATATATTGATAAGGAACTGTGCAAGAGCTGCGCCATGTGCGTGAGCTTGTGCCCCAAGAAGGTTTTTGAGATCACACATCTTGTGAATAAGAAGGGCTACAACTACGCGGCCGCCGTCCGTCAGGAGGACTGTGTGGGCTGCCGGAAATGCGAAAAGATGTGCCCCGATTTTGCCATTTATGTGGAATGATCGCCCCGGCGATAGAAAAGGAGTAGCTGCTTATGGTCAGCAAAATTGTCGGTGCCATCACGCCCTCGGCCACCTGTGAGCTGGAGGGTCTGATCGGCAGCATGAAGAAAAGCGGTGTGGATGTGGTCGCTTTGAATATCGGTGAGCCGGACTTCAAGACCCCGGAGAACATCTGCCAGGCGTGCAAGACCGCGCTGGATGAGCGCAAAACCACCTATGTGGCCACCGCCGGTATCCCGGAGCTGCGCCAGGCCATCTGCCGCAAGCTGCAGCGGGACAACGGCCTGCACTACGCCCCGGAGCAGATCTGCGTGTCCACCGGCGCCAAGCAGGCGCTGTTCAACGCCGTCATGGCCGTCACCAACCCCGGCGACGAGGTCATCATCCCCACCCCCGGCTGGGTCAGCTATGTGGAGATGGTGAAGCTGGTGGGCGGCGTGCCGGTGTGTGTCCCCTGCAAGGAGGACTATCAGCTGGATACGGCCGCCATCCGGGCCGCCGTCACCGAAAAGACCGCGGCCATCATCATCAACACCCCCAACAACCCCACCGGCGCCGTGTATGGCCGGGAGGCCCTGCAGGCCATCGGCGAGCTGGCGGTGGAGAAGGACCTCTATGTGATCGCCGATGAGATCTATGAGAAGCTGCTCTACGGCGAGAGCCGCCACATCTCTCTGGCGGCGCTGTCCGAGGAGTTTTACCGCCGCACCATCGTCATCAACGGCATGTCCAAGGCATACCGCATGACCGGCTGGCGCATCGGCTATTCCGCCGCCCCGGCGGATATCGCCAAGGGCATCAGCGCCCTCCAGGGCCATGTCACCTCCAACTCCACCACCTTCGTGCAGTGGAGCGCCATCGAAGCGCTGGAGCGCGGCGAGGCGGATGTGGAGGCCATGGTGGAGGAGTTTGTCAAGCGCCGGGACTATGCCTATCAGCGGGCGCTGGCGCTGCCCCATGTGAAGTGCACCCGGCCGGACGGCGCCTTTTACCTGATGCCGGATGTGAGCTGGTATTACGGTAAGGCGGCCGGGGACAGGCGCATCACGGACTCCTTTGCTATGAGCGAGTACCTGCTGCAGGATTACCATGTGGCGGTGGTGCCCGGCGGCGCCTTTTTGGCGCCGGAGGCCATCCGCATTGCATATACTAATTCCCTCGGGGAGATCCGGCGCGGCTTTGACCGCATCGAGGAGGCCCTGAGCGCTCTGCATTGAGCACATAAAATTGCTATTCCTCTTCCATCCTCCTACCGTATACCCCGGCGCGCGGCCCCTGGCCTGCGCGCCGGGGTATGCGCGGGAGAAGCCCCGGCCGCTTGCCCGGGGGGAGAGGGGCGGCGGAGAAACGGAGAAAGTGACATTCTCCGGCGGCGCGGCCGCCGGAGAAGGAAAAGGAGTGCATGGAGATGGGCGCAGCAGATCTGACGCTGAAAATGGCCGTGATCGTGATCATCGGCGTTTTCATCGGCTCTTTTATTGATGCTATAGCAGGCGGCGGCGGGATCATCACGCTGCCCACTTATCTTTTGGCGGGCCTTCCCACCCACCTGGCCCTGGGGACAAACAAGCTCTCCTCGTGCATCGGAACGGCCTTCTCCACGGGCCGGTTCATCAAGAACAAATGCGTGGACTGGACCCTGGCGGGGCCCAGCGTGGTCCTGGCCCTGGTGGGGGCCTACTTCGGCACCCGCCTGCAGCTGCTGGTGGATGAAAAATACCTCCGGTGGCTGCTTCTGCTGGTTTTGCCGTTGGTGGCCATCGTTGCCCTCCGCCAGCGCCAGCTGCCGGAGGAGCGGGGGGACATCCCCCGGGGGAAGCAGATGGCCATCGTCTGGGCCGCCTCCCTGGTCATCGGCGCCTATGACGGCTTTTACGGCCCGGGCACCGGCACCTTTTTGATCCTGATCTTCTGCAGCCTGGCGAAGCTGGATGTGCGCACCGCCTGCGGGAACATGAAGCTGGTGAATCTGGCCTCCAATGTGGGGGCGCTGACCACCAGCATCATGAACGGAAAGGTGTTTTTCCTGCTGGGCCTCATCGGCACGGTCTCCTCCGTCACGGGGCACTACCTGGGAGCGGGCCTTGCCATCAAGGACGGCTCTAAGATCGTAAGGCCCATGGTGGTGGCGGCCATCGTTCTGCTGGCCATCAAGGTCGTTTCGGAAATTTTTGCCTGACAGGAGGCGGAGAAAATGAAAAAAACCATCGGTATCCTGGGGGGGATGGGTCCCCTTGCCACGGCGGATCTTTACCGCAAGATCGTCCTGCTGACGGACGCCGGCTGCGACAATGACCACATCCGGGTGTTCATCGACTCCAACTGCCGCATTCCCGACAGAACGGCGGCCATCCTCTCCGGGGGCGCAGACCCCCTGCCGGAGATGACCTCGGCCCTGCGGAATCTGGAGAAGTGCGGGGCGGAGTGCATCATCATGCCCTGCAACACCGCCCACTATTTCCTCCCCGCCCTGCAGGCGCAGACCGCCATCCCCTTCATCAGCATGCTGGAGGCCACGGCCAGGGCCTGCGCGGCGGCGTATCCGGGGAAGAGGGCGGCGATCCTGGCCACCCGGGGCACCCTGGCCACCGGGCTCTATGAGCGGGCCCTGGAGAAGGAGGGCGTGGACTTCCTCCTGCCGGAGGAGCCGCAGCGGGATGTGCTGATGCACCTCATCTACGAGGTGGTAAAGGCCGCAAGGCCGCTGGCGCCGGAGGCAGACCTCTGGGCGCAGCTGCTGGAGCAGCTCCGCCGGGCCGGTGCGGACTACTTCATCCTGGGCTGCACGGAGCTGCCCATTATCGCCGATACCCTCCCGGCCCCGGGGCCCTTTATCGACCCCACGGCGGAGCTGGCAAAGGCGGCCATCCGCTTCTGCGGCTATGGGGTGAAGCCCTGAGCGCGGCGCGGCGGGAAAATACGGATATACGGAGATAAGGCGGCAGCGATGCCGCCTTATTTTGCCCTCCGGGGCCCATGGGCGGCGGCCGGGAGGGAAATAATACATAATGTAATCGCCCTGCCCATTTTGCCTGAATTGTTGCGTCTTTTCGCTAAAATCGGGGGGCGTTCTCCCCGCCGGAGCCGAAAACCCCTAACCCCGACGGCAGACGAAAAGAGGGGAGAACCGCCGTATTTTCCCGTTTTTTCCGGGAACGCCGGGATTTCCGAAAAAGCAGATAGATTAACATAATTTTTTGCCGAATAATCGTTTACAAAAAGTTATCCACAGTTTCCACCGGGTTTTCCACAGCCAAAAAAGCCCGTAAAATAATGGCTTCATTTGCGCTTTACACGAATAAAGCGCAAGCGCGTTCGCAGGAAAAGCTGCAAAATAAAAAGGCGAAAGCATTTACATAACGCAAAAGACCGTCATTTTGTCCCGGGGTGGATGCCGAGAGTTCCGAAACGCCATCCCCCGGCGGCCATAACGGAAAAATGTAAACCGCCGGCGCCGCCGGCGAAAAAAGCCATCCGCTTCCCCCGGGAGCGGATGGCTTTGCTGGGCCGCTTTCACTTTTCGCTGAGGTCCATGGTGGCGTAGGCGTTGAGGGTCATATCCCCCCGGCGGCCGGCCAGGTACTCATAATACCCCTGGGCACCGATCATGGCGCCGTTATCACCGCACCACTTGAGGGGCGGCAGGTAGAGCTTCACCCCGGCCCCTTGGCAGGCGGCCTCCAGATCCGCCCGGAGGAAGGAGTTGGCGGCCACGCCGCCGGCGGCCACCAGGGTGCGGTGGCCGGTAAGCCGAAGGGCCTCCATGGCCCGGGGCACCAGCTCCTCGCTGACGGCCCGGGTGAAATCCCGGGCCAGGGCGGCCTTGTCCAGGGGCTCCCCCTTCTGCTGGGCGTTGTGGGCCAGGTTCACAATGGCGGTCTTGAGACCGGAGAAGCTCATGTCCAGGGGCGCGCCCTCCACATGGGCCCGGGGCAGGTCGTACTTGCCGCCGGGGGACCTGCGGGCCAGCTCGTCCATGGGCTTGCCGCCGGGGTAGGGCAGGCCGAAGACCCGGGCGGCCTTGTCGAAGCACTCGCCGGCGGCATCGTCCCGGGTGGCGCCCAGGATCTCCATATCCGTATAATCCCGGACATCCACCAAAAGGGTGTTGCCCCCGGACACAGCCAGGGCCACAAAGGGGGGCTCCAAGTCCGGAAAGGCCAGGTAGTTGGCGGCGATGTGGCCCCGGATGTGGTGCACCGGGATCAGGGGCACCCCCAGGGCATAGGCCACGCTCTTGGCGAAGCTCACCGCCACCAGCACCGCGCCGATGAGGCCCGGGGCGTAGGTCACGGCCACGGCATCGATGTCCTTCTTGGTGAGGCCGGCGTCCGCCAGGGCCCGGTCCGCCAGGCCGGCGATGGCCTCCACATGCTTCCGGGAGGCGATCTCCGGCACCACGCCGCCATAGAGGGCGTGCATGTCCGCCTGGGACAAGATGGCGTCGGAGAGCACCGTCCGGCCATTGCGCACCACCGCCACGGCGGTCTCATCGCAGGAGGATTCAAAGGCCAGGATGTTCATTTCAGGTCCTCCTCATAGACGAAGTGCCGGGTGAGGATCAGAGCATCCTCCTTGGGCAGGTCGTAGTAATTCTTCCGGCGGCCGGCCTCCTGAAAGCCGAAGCCCTCATAGAGGGAGATGGCGGCGGCGTTGCTGGGGCGCACCTCTAAGGTCAAAAAGGCCAGGTGATTGCCCCGGGCGAAGTCGCAGAACACCTCGATGAGCTGCCCGGCGATGCCCCGGCGGCGCTGCTCGGGGAACACCGCCACATTGGTGATGTAGCCCTCATCGGCCATCACCATAAGCCCGGCATAGCCCACCACCCGGCGGGTCAGGGCGTCCTCCGCCACCAAAAAGGCGGCGCACTGGTTCTCCAGCTCCTCGGCCAGCATCTTCTTGGACCAGGGCCGGGAGAAGCAGATGCGCTCCAGCTTCTCCAGGTCCTCCAGGTGGTCGGCGTTCATGGGTACGATCTTGACGGTTGCTTTATCCATACTGTTTTTCCTTATTTCTCCGGCCAGGATGGGGGCATCCCGGCGTTTTATTTTTTTGCGGGGCGCGGCCCCGGCGTTCCGTCGGCTGGGCGGTCACTTGGCGTCCACCCAGTTTTTGCCGGAGCTGGCCTGGGCCACCAGAGGCACGGAGAGATCGATGACCTGCTCCATCTCCTCCGTCAGGAGCCCTTGCACCGCCGGCGCCAGCTCTGTGGGGCACTCGGCCAAGAGCTCGTCGTGGACCTGCATGATGAGCTTTGCCTCCGGCAGCTCCCGGGACAGCCGCTGCCATACCCGCACCATGGCCAGCTTCATCACATCGGCGGCGGTGCCCTGGATGGGCATATTCAGGGCCACCCGTTCGCCGAAGGCCCGGAGGTTGAAGTTGGAGGAGGTGATCTCCGGCAGGGGGCGGCGGCGGTGCCAGAGGGTCTCCACGAAGCCGTTCTCCCGGGCCTGCTCCACCACATCGTGCATGTACTGCTTCACGCCGGGATAGGCGGCGAAGTAGCGCTCCATGAACTCCCGGGCCTCCGCCACAGATACCCCGATGTCCTGGGCCAGGGAGAAGGCGGAGATGCCGTAGACAATGCCGAAGTTCACCGCCTTGGCGCTGCGGCGCATGGCGGGGGTGACATCGGCCTCCGCCACGCCGTAGACCTTGGCGGCGGTGGCGGCATGGAAGTCCTTGCCGCTGCGGAAGGCGGCGATCATGGCCTCGTCGTGGGCCATGTGGGCCAGGATCCGCAGCTCCACCTGGGAATAGTCGGCATCCACCAGCACATGGCCGGGCCCGGCGGTGAAAAGCCGCCGGATCTGGCTGCCCAGCTCCGTGCGGGTGGGGATGTTCTGCAGGTTTGGCTCCGTGGAGGAAAGCCGCCCCGAGTCCGTGGAGGTCATGCGGAAGTGGGTGTGGATCCGGCCATCGGGGCCCATGGCCTTCAGAAGCCCGTCGGCATAGGTGCTCTTGAGCTTGCTGTATTGCCGGTAGGTGAGGATGTCTTCCACAATGGGGGCCTCGCAGCGGAGCTTCTCCAGCACCTCGGCGCCGGTGGACCAGCCGGTCTTGGTCTTCTTGCCGTGGGGCAGGCCCATGCCTTCAAAGAGCACCGTTCCCAGCTGCCGGGGGGAGTTGATGTTGAAGGCGGTGCCGGCCTGGGCATAGATCCGCTGCTCCAGGGCCGTGAGCTCCTCCTGGAGCCAGGCGCTGAAGTCCTCCAGGGCGGCGCCGTCGCAGCGCATGCCGGTGCGCTCCATATCCGCCAGCACCGGGCACAGGGGCATCTCCACCGTGTCCAGCAGCCAGCGGAGGTTTTTCTCCTCCAGAAGGGGCTCCATCCGCTGCCGCAGGGTGAAAACGGCGCTGCAGCGGCTGGCCAGGGAGGCGGCGGCCGCGGCGGCATCTCCCAGGAGGGAGAAGGCGTCCGGGGCGCTGTGGGCGTCCGGAGGCAGCTCTGCGCCGCAGTAGCTGACGAACAGCCGCTCCAGGTCATAGCTGCCGGCGGTGGCATCCAGCAGATACCCCGCTAAGGCGGTGTCGAAGGTGAAGCCCTCAGCAGGCAGGTCATTGGCCCGGAGGGCACCGATCAGGTCCTTTACGCCGTGGGCCGTCTTGGGGATGTCGGCGGCGAAGAGAGCGCATAAAAGGGCCCGCCAGTCACCGGTATAGCTGTGGGAAAGGAGGTTGGCCAGGTGTGTTTCACCGCCCTCCTCCCAGGCCACGGCCACGGCGTTGAGCTCTCCGGCGGCGTAGAGCGCCACCTGGGGAACACTGCGCCACAGGGCCAGCAGCGCCCGGGCCCGCTGGGCGGTGCAGACCTCCTCCGCCGGGGCGGTGCGCACCGGCCGCTGCGGGGCCTCGGCTCCGGGGCGGAGGCGGAATTTATCGATGAGCTTTTGGAACTCCAGCCGCAAAAAAAGGTCATAGAGGGCGTCGGAGGGGGGCTTTCGCAGGTTCTCCGCCGGGTCAAAGTCCAGGGGTGCGTCGGTGACGATGGTGGCCAGCCAGTAGCTGCGGCGGGCACTTTCCTCACCGGCTATGAGCTTGCGCAGGGCGGCGGGCTTCAGGCCCGCGCCCTCGGGGTCGGCGTAGAGGGCGTCGATGCTGCCCAGCCGGGCGATGATGTCCGTGGCGGTCTTCTCGCCGATGCCCGGCACCCCGGGGATGTTGTCGGAGCTGTCCCCCATCAGGGCCTTGAGGTCGATCATGTGGATGGGCTCGAAGCCGTATTGCGCCCGGAAGGTCTCGGGGGTCATGTCGGTGGTGGTGGTCTGGCCCATGCGGGTGGCCACCAGCTTCACCCGGGTGCGGTCGGTGATGAGCTGCAGACTGTCCTTGTCGCCGGTGACGATCACGCACTCCCAGCCGGCGGCCTCGCACCGCCGGGAGATGGTGCCGATGAGGTCGTCGGCCTCGTAGCCGGCCAGCTCGTAGCGGGGGATATTCATGGCGTCCAGCACCTGCTTGAGCACCGGCAGCTGCTGGGCCAGCTCCTCGGGCATGCCCCGGCGGGTGGCCTTATAGTCCGCGTCCGCCCGGTGGCGGAAGGTGGGTTCCCGCCGGTCAAAGGCCACGCACAGGGCGTCCGGGGTCTCCTCCGCCGTAAGCCGCTGGAGGGTGGTGACAAAGCCATACACCGCGTTGGTGTGCAGACCCTCCCGGGTGGTGAGATCCCGGATGCCGTAAAAGGCGCGGTTGATGATGCTGTTGCCGTCTAAAACCATCAGTTTCATGGAGGTAAGCTCCTTTGCTCCCATATTCCTTTGTATTATAGTACATTTTTCCCGGCAGTACAACGGTTAAGCTTGCGAAGTCCTGAAGAATATGCTAAACTGCTCTGGATCGCAGGAGAGTCCCCGGGAATCGCAGCGCCCGCCGGCCCGCCTGCACACCATGCTTTCCCCATGCGCCCCGGCGGGGCGCTGTACTTTGTGCGCCGAGGCGTCCGGGAGCTTAGCCCTGCCGCCCGGCCTGTTCCCCTGCGGGGGATAAGGAGGAGACCTGATGACAGAAATATTCGCATCCTTCCTCACGGTGGCCCAGCAGATCTTCATTCTCTTTCTGCTGGTGGCCGTGGGCTTTATTCTGGGCAAGACCGGACTGATCGACCAAAACGGCAGCGTGGTGATGAGCAGCGTTGTGATGTATGCCGTCACCCCCGCCATCCTGGTGGTGTCCTTCCAGCGGGAGCTGGTGGCCGCCGACCTGCGGAATTTCGGGACCATCGCCCTGCTGGCGGCGGTGAGCACCGCCCTGATGATCGTTATCGCATCCCTGGCTCTGCCCGGGGCCGACCCCCGGCGGCGGGTGCTCCGGTTTGCCTCGGTGATGTCCAACTGCGCCTTTATGGGCTATCCGCTGCTGAGCGCCATCCTGGGGCCCATCGGCATCTTCTACTGCTCTGCCTATGTGGCGGTGTTCCAGCTTACCGGCTGGACCTGGGGCGTGTGGAACATGACCGGCGATGCCGGGCGCCTCAAGCTCCGCCCCCTGCTCACCAACCCCGGTGTCATGGGCGTGGCTGTGGCGCTGGCGCTGTACCTTCTGCAGATACGGCTCCCCGCCGTGGTGCTGGCGCCTCTGGAGCACCTGGGCAATCTCAATACGCCCCTGCCCATGCTGGTGGTGGGCTATCAGCTGAGCCACGCCAACCTGCGCAATGCCCTCCGGAGAGCCGATGCCTGGCTGTGCATGCTGCTGCGGCTCCTGGCCGCACCCCTGCTGACCCTGGGCCTTTGCTGCCTGCTGGGCGTGGAGAGCATCGCCGCCGTGGTGCTGGTCGCCGCGGCCAGCGCCCCCGCCGCGGCGCTGACCTCCATGTTCGCCGCCAAGTTCGGCGGCGATACGGAGCTGGCCTCCGGCACGGTGTCGGTGCAGACCCTCTGCTCCATCGCCACCATGCCCGCCGTCATCGCCCTGGCCCAGCACCTGGGCTGAGAGAGTATAAAAACTCCGCTCCTGCACGGGAGCGGAGTTTTTGTCACTATTTGGCCGCCAGGGGCTGGGAGATATCCACCTCGCCCAGCTGGAGGGTGTTCTCGCCGTCCACCAGGATCTGCACGGCGTCGATGTCCGCCGCGCCGCACAGGGAGTTCACCAGCCCCTGCACCAGTAACCTCTGGGCCGGATAGGTCTCCGGCAGGAGGGCCAGATCCTCCGCCGGGAGGTTCAGCCAGCACAGGCCGCCATCCACCCATACGGAGAGCACCGAGAAGCCCTCCGGCAGAAGGGGCCGCAGGCGGTCGGTATCCTCGGGGCCCGCCGCCAGGGCATCGAGCACCACGCTCAGGCGGTTTTCTCCCTCGTAGACCGTCAAGAGCCGCTCCTCCGCCGTCAGGACCCCCGCCTCATCCGGGAAATAGAGGGGCGTGCGCAGGGTCCGCAGCACATCGTCGGTGGAGGTCAAAAGCACATCCCCGGCGAAGAACTGGTGGTTGTCCCGATAGGTCAGCTCCGTGCCGTTGACGGTGATGTGTACGGAGTGGATGCCGCTGATCTGCGTCAGCGTCAGGGCCACGCAGTAGTCGGCGATGGTCAGGGCGATGCCGGTAAGCTGGCCATAGGGCGCAGAGAAGTCCACCCACGCCACGCCGCCCCGGAGCTCGCAGCTCAGAAGCTTGGTGTTCCCGGGAACAGGACTGCGGAAGCCCTTTTCCTCACAGGGGGCCAGCAGCAGCTCCAGAGCCGCCTGGGCCAGCAGCTGCTTGTCGTCCTGGGGCAGGTCCTCCCAGCGCCGGTCCACGGTGCCGATGGCGTCGCCGCCGGCGGCGCCGGCCAGATCCCGGGCGTAGTAGATGTGGAAAAATCGGTTCTCGTCCTGGCCGGCGGTCTTGGCGGCGCAGCCGCAGCAGAGAAGCACGCCCAGGATCAGAAGCAGGGCCATAGCTCTTTTCACGCCGTCTCACCGCCTTCCCGCCGGGCCAGGGGCAGGGTCACGGTGAACACCGTGCCGCTGCCGCTCTGGCGGTCCGATACCGTGATGCTGCCGCCCCGGCAGAGTACGGTGTCCTTTACGATGGAAAGCCCCAGACCCGTGCCGCCGATGGCCCGGGAGCGCATCTTGTCCACCCGGTAGAAGCGCTCGAAGATGTGCTTTTTGTCCTCGTCGGGGATGCCGATGCCGTTGTCCTCCACGGTGATGACCACCGTTTGCCCCTCCACATGGGCGTTGATGTGCACGAAGCCCTCGGCGGAGGAGTATTTGATGCCATTCTCCACCAGATTGTGGAGGACCTGGTGGAGGTCGTCGTCAGTGGCCAGCACCACCGCCTCCGGCGGGATGTCGCAGGAGAGCGTGACATCCTTCTCCCGGGCGATGACCTTCAGCATCCGCAGCACCCGCTGGGCCACCGGCTCGATGGCCACCGGATAGGAGGGCTGCAGGGCCTGGCTGTCCAGCCGGGTGAGCCGCAGGAGGTTTTCGCTGATGCGGGTAAGGCGCTCCGCCTCCCGGCCGATGTCGGATACAAATTCCCGGGTGGTGGCGTCGTCCATATTGTCGGTGTGGAGGATGGAGTCCGTCAAAAGCCGGATGCCCGCCAGGGGGGTCTTCAGCTCATGGCTGGCGTCGGATACAAAGCGGCGCCGGGCGTCCTCGGTGGTCTGCAGGCGGTCTGTCAGGCTGTTGAACTCCGCGGCGATCTGGCTGAGCTCGTCGCTGCCCTTTACGGCGGCCCGGCGGCTGTAGGCGCCCTCCCGGACGCTGCGGATGGCCTGCAGCAGCTCCGTGATCTGCACCGTCAGCATCCGGCTGAGCAGCAGACTCACCACCACGACCACCACCGCCACCAGGGCGGAGATCTTCATCAGGTTCGACTGGAAGCTCTTGAGAAAGGTGGCCTGCTGGGTGTCGTACTCATAGGCATACACGCAGCCCACGATCTGGTTGTGATAGACCACCGGGGAGGCGATGCGGCTCAAAAACGCCTCCTGGTCATAGCTGCAGGAAAAGGCGTCGTTGCCGCTGAGGGCCTGGGCGATCTCCGTGTAGAGGGCATAGAGCCCCACGGCCCCCTGGCTCTCCCGGCTATCATAGAGGATGCGCCCGGCGGGGTCGGTGATGAGGATGCGGCTGACGCCCACATCCCGCAGGGTGCCCATGGCCTGGGCCACATTCTCCTCTCCTAAGCGGCTCAGGCCCCCCAGGGCCGCCTCCACCACCTTCACGGAATTGGTCATGGAGGTCTGCTTGGAGCGGAACATCATATCCTGGGAGGCCAGGATCGGGTAGGTGTTGAGCAGCACCAGCACCGCGATGATCACCAGGATGTAGGTGATGCCGAATTTAGACTGCAGACTGACTTTCCCCATTGAAGTAGTACCCCACTCCCCATTTGGTCATGATAAGCTCCGGCTCGGCGGGCTTGCGCTCTAACTTTTCCCGCAGCCGCCGGATGTGGACATCCACGGTGCGGTAGTCCCCGGCGAAGGAATAGCCCCACACCAGATCCATCAGGGTCTCCCGGGAGAAGACCCGCCGGGGATTTTTCATCAGGAACTCCATGAGGTCGTATTCCTTGGCGGTAAGGTCGATGCTCTTGCCTTCCCGGATGGCCACACGCTGCCGCGTGTCCAGGGTGAGGCCCCCGGCGGTCAGAAGCTCGCCTTGGGCCTTCTCCTGGGCGGCGGGGGCCGCCGTGCGGCGCAGCAGCACCCGGATGCGGGCCAGCAGCTCTAAAATATTGAAGGGCTTGGTGACATAGTCGTCGGCGCCGCAGGCAAAGCCCATGAGCTTGTCAGCGCTTTCACTGCGGGCGGTGAGCATGATGATGGGCACATCGGAAAAGCTGCGTATCTCCATGCAGGCATCGGTGCCGGGCATGCCGGGCATCATCAGATCCAGGATGATGAGATCAAAGCTCTCCCGCCGGGCCATGTCCACGGCGGTCTTGCCGTCATAGGCCGCGGCCACCTCGTAGCCCTCCTTTTCCAGATTGTAGCGGATGCCCTTCACCAGCAGCATCTCGTCATCTACCACCAGTATCCTCATGCGCTCGCCTCCTTAAAATGCGATATAGTCCCGCAGGCCGCTGAGGGTCTGCTGCCCGATGCCCCGCACCGCCAGCAGATCCTCCGGCCCGGTAAAGGCGCCGTTGTCCCGGCGGTAGTCGATGATGCGCCCGGCAAGGGCCGGGCCGATGCCCGGCAGGAGCGCCAGCTCCTCTGCCGCCGCCGTGTTCACATTGACCTTGTCCGCCGCCACCGGGGCGGCGGGGTATTGGGTGGTGACCCGGATCCCCTGGGCCGGGACGGGGCCGGTGTGCAGGCAGGTGAGGAGCACCGAGGTCAAGAATACCGCCGTCACCGCCGCCAGCGCCAGGGCCATATTTATCCGGCTAAACCATTTTCTCACAGTTGACTACCTCCCAGCTTTTGCTTATAATAGGGAGTGTTCACAGCGGAAGGCCCGGAGGCCATCCCCATATGTAAACACATTATAACATATAAACGGAGAAAAAGTCATTATGAAATTCCGTCGATTTTTAGCCCTTTTCCTGCTGCTGGCCCTGCTGGCCAGCCAGTGCCTCTGCCTTGCCTATGCCGAGGGGGAGGAGGACTTTGAGCAGATACATATCGATGCCGGCGAGGCCCTCCTCATGGACGCCGACAGCGGCGCCATCCTCTACCAGCAGAACGCCCACGAGCAGGTGAGCATCGCCAGCGTCACCAAGGTGATGACCTGCCTGGTGGTGCTGGAGGCCATCGAGCGGGGTGAGCTGGAGCTGGAGCAGTCCGTTACCGCCGCCGCCAGCGCCGTCAACGGCCTGCCGGCGGACGGCAGCAACGCCGACCCCGCCATCGTGGAGGGGGAGATCATGACGGTCCACGACCTTCTGTACTGCATGATGGTGGTCAGCGCCAACGAGGCCTGCAATGTGCTGGCGGAGGCCGTCAGCGGCACCGTGGCCGCCTTTGTGGAGCGCATGAACACCCGGGCCCAGGAGCTGGGCTGCAAGGACACCCACTTCGTCAATACCAACGGGCTCACCGCCGCCGGGCACTACTCCTGCGCCTGGGATGTGTATCTCATCGCCCGGGAGGCCATGAAGAACGAGACCTTCCTGGATCTGTGCAGCGCCACCTGGAAGAACATCGCCCCCACCAACAAGTGTGAAAAGCAGCGCCAGCTCCACACCACCAACTCCCTTTTGGACGGCTGGCGCTACAGCGGTTATCAGTACGGCCCGGCCAAGGGCATCAAGACCGGCTCCACCGAGGCGGCGGGCCACTGCCTGGTGTCCTACGCCGTCAAGGGCAGCCGCACCCTCATCAGCGTGGTGCTGGGAGCCGGCATCGCGCCGGACGGCAAGGGCGGTACCAACATCATGAGCTTCACCGAGACGGTGCGGCTTTTCAAGTGGGGCTTTGAGAACTTCTCCACCAAGACCATTTTGGAGGAGGAGGAGCTCATCGCTGAGGTGCCCGTGGCCCTCAGCAAGGAGACCAACTATGTCACCGTCCACCCGGCCTATTCCGTGCAGTCCATGCTGCCCAACTATCTTGCGCCGGAGGAGCTGCAGCGGGATGTGGCGCTGGACGCCGAGACCGCCGACGCCCCCATTACCGCCGGCCAGGAGCTGGGCACCATCACCCTCTCCCACGGAGACATCGTCTATGCCACGGTGCCGCTGCTGGCCCTCAACGATGTGTCGGTGAGCAAGTTCCTGGTGGCCAAGCGGGCGGTGGAGGAGTTCTTCGCCCCGGCCATCGTCAAGATCCTGACGGTGCTGGCCATCGTGTTCATCGTGGCGGCGGTGCAGCTGGTGCGGAGCTACCTGCGCCGGCGGCGCTACGGCCGCAATGACCGCCGAGGCGGCCGCAAGGCGTATCGGGGCCGGAGATTCTAAGCGTTCACAGCGGGGCAAGCCATGGAGATTCTCTATCAGGACAAGTTCATCGTGGTGGCCGTAAAGCCCGTGGGCGTGCTGTCGGAGGATGTGCCCGGGCAGGCCTGCATGCCGGCGCTGCTGCGCCGGGAGCTGGGGGGCGACATCGCCACCGTGCACCGCCTGGACAAGCCAGTGGGCGGATGCATGGTCTTTTCCCGCAGCAAGGCGGCCACCGGCAAGCTCATCGCCGCCGTGGCGGAGCACCGTGTCACCAAGGAGTATTTAGCGGTGCTCCGGGGCCATCCCGAAAAGCCGGAGGATACCCTCCGGGATCTGCTGTTCCGGGACAGCCGGGTGAATAAAAGCTATGTGGTGCAGCGGATGCGCAAGGGCGTCCGGGAAGCGGTGCTGGACTATCGGGAGCTGGAGCGCCAGGGGGAGCTCTCCTTGGTGCAGGTGCGGCTCCATACCGGCCGGACCCACCAGATCCGGGTGCAGTTTTCCCACCGGGGCCTGCCGCTTTTAGGGGACATCCGCTATGGCAGCAAGGATGCCTGCTCCCCGGCTCTGTGGAGCTGCCGCCTGGCCTTCACCCATCCCGTCACCGGCGCGCCGGTGGATGTCACCTGCCCGCCTCCCCGGGAGGATCCCTGGACCCGCTTTGCCGTCCTGAACGAGGGGCCGTGAGCTGCCGGAGAAACTTTTGCAAACTTGGAAATACCCCTTGACAATGAGCGCTTATATCATGTATAATACACCCTGCTGATGAGCGCACGGTGACATAGCCAAGTGGTAAGGCAAGGGTCTGCAAAACCCTCATTCCCCGGTTCAAATCCGGGTGTCACCTCCAACCAAAACTCCCGAAACGCCTGTGTTTCGGGAGCTTTTTTATGCCCAAAAACAGGTTTTAGCCTTATTTTTAGCCTTATTGGGTCAACCGGCGGAAACTGTACGGATAAAACGCTCCATGCGGTCGGCACTTTCGCGCTTCATCTGGTCAGTCACATGGCCGTATACGTCCAGCGTAAAGGCGGCAGTGGCGTGGCCCAGATTGTCCTGCACGGTCTTGATGTCGTCCCCGGCGCGGATCGCGGCGACTGCGTAGGAGTGACGCAGGTCGTGGAAACGGGCATTGGGACAGCCGATGGCCGCGACGATACGCTTGTACTCGCGGTAGACCGTCGGTTTTGTCAGGTGCGTCCCGAACTCGTTGGTAAAGACCAGACCCTCCGGATTTTGCCAGTCGCTGCCCAGCAGAAGCTTCTGCTGCATTTGCCATCGGCGCTGCTGCTGCAACCGGGCAAGGACAGTCTGTGCTGCGGCGATGGTACGGCTTCGACCATTCTTTGGAGAAACAAGCTCATAGCCCTTGCTCCCCTTGTCCTGATGCAGCTGCATTTGCTTTTCCACAGAGATGATACCTGTATGAAAGTCAATGCAGTCCCACGTCAATCCCAATACCTCGCCCTCACGCATACCGGTGAACAGTGTCAGGATGAACAGCGTTTCAAATCGGTTTCCCTGTATAGCGGTCAGAAACGCGGTGATCTGCGCGTCATCAAAGGGTTTGATTTTCTTACGCTCTATCCGCGGCAGGATACAGGCATCGGCAGGGTTGTATCGCAGATAGCCGATCAGCACCGCTTGTTGAAGTGCCTTGTGGAGAACACCGTGGACATTCTTCACCGTTTTCGCGGAAAGGCCCTCCGGATTCTGCTCGGACGGCTCTCCCATCGCGTTGTAAAAGGCCTGTATCATCGGTGCGTTCAATGCCTCCAACCGCACCGCACCCAACGCTGGCAGAATGTGCAGCCTGATATCGGATTTATAGATGTGTGCCGTTCTGGGCTTCACGCCGCCCAAGTAGGTCTTTG
>CAKTPM010000010.1 GCA_934591705.1 uncultured Oscillospiraceae bacterium | reverse complement strand
GCGCTCCGTCTGGTGCTTTTCGTTTCGTTCATTGTTTAATTTACAAGGTACACGCTCTTTCGTTCGTTCTGAACTGCGGAACATTGCTATCTTATCATAGCCGCTTATGTTTGTCAATAGAAAATTTAATTTCTTTTCATTTCTTTTTGACTTTTTCCGGCGGCCGGCCTCTCGGCGACAGCTTGGATAGAATACCACCTGACCCGCCGATTGTCAAGGGTTATTTTGCACTTTTTTTGGTTTTTTTCTTTTTTCTTCCCCGCGTTTGCATTTTGGGCAATGTGTGCTATAATACCTATTAAAATACGCCGCGGAGGTGAGGCGAAAAATGGAATTCACGCAGCTGCAGGCCACCTTCGGCAAGCTCCAGGGCGCCCGTCTGGATCTGGCGCCGGGGCTGAACATCCTCTATGCCCCCAACGAGTCCGGCAAGTCCACCTGGTGCCAGTTCCTGCGGGTGATGCTCTACGGCCTCCGGGGCCGGGGCGGCGACGCCGACAAGGTGCGCTTCGCCCCCTGGTCCGGGGCCGCCATGGCCGGGACGGTGGAGCTGCGGGAGGGAGAGGAGACCTACACCCTCAGCCGCACCACCCGCCGGTCCAGCGCCCCCATGGGCGAGCTTTCCTGCACCTATGCCGCCACGGCCACCCCCTGCCCCCTCTTCGCGGGCCGGGAGCCCGGCGAAGTACTGCCGGGAGTGCCCCTGAGCGTCTATGAGCGCAGCGCCTACATCCGCCAATGCGGCCTGGCCGTGTCCCAGAGTCCGGAGCTGGAAAAGCGCATCACCGCCCTCATCACCACCGGGGAGGAGGATGTGTCCTTCACCGAGAGCTATGAGCGCCTGAAGAAGGAGCGCAGCAGCCGCCAGTACAACCGCACCGGCGCCATTCCCGCCCTGGAGCGGGAGATCGGCGAGCTTCGGCAGCAGCAGGACCTCCGGGAGGAGCTGCTGCGGCAGACCCGGGCCGCCCAGGAGGAGCTGGAGCTGGCCCAGCGGCAGGTGAAGCTGCTGGAGCTCCAGCAGGATCTGTGGCAGCGGCGGCAGCGGCAAGAAGCTGTGCAGGCCTATCGCCTGGCGCAGACGGCAGCCGGTGAGGCGGAGCAAAAGGCCGCGTGGCTGCTGGCCCAGGCCGGAGCCACCCTGCCGGAGGAGGACGCCCTCCGCCGTATGGAGGGCCAATGCGCCGCCCTGCAGAGCCAACAGGAGGCCCTGCGCCGTGCCCGGGAGAGCGCGGACGCCGCAAGAGCTCAGGCGGATACCGCCGCCGCCCAGTGGTCCGCCCACCCCCTCTATCCCGAGGACGAGACCGCCTGCCGGGCAAAGCTGGAGACCATCGCCGCCCCTGCCGCCCCCTCCCCGCTGCTGACGGCAGTGGGCATCCTTTTGACCTTGGGCGGCGCGGCCGGGGCCTTTTGGCGGCTGCCCCTTGTTCTCTTTGCCGTAAGCGGCCTGGCCTGCATCGCCATAGGGCTCATGCGGCGCAAGAATGCGCGCATCGCGCAGGCGGAGGCAGCCGCACAGCGTACCGCGCTGGAGGCGCAGATCGCTGCCTACCTGCCCCTTATGCAGCGTAAGGAGGAGGCGGAGCTGGCGGCCCGGCAGGCCGCTGCCGCCGCCCGGGGGCTGCAGGACGCCTATCAGCAGCAGCTTCTGGCGCTGCTCTCCGGCCTGCAGGTCTACGCTCCCGCCGCCGGGGATCTGAGCGGCGCCCAGGTGGCTCTGGCCCAGCTGCGGCAGCAGCGCCTCGGCCTGGCGGACGCCCAGCAGGCGGCCCGGGAGGCCGCCCTGCGCCGGGATCTGCTGGCCGGGAATTTGCCGGAGGGCCCCCTGCCGGAGCCGGAGGAGGACTTGCCGGAGCCCACCCTCTCCCGAGAGGCGGTGGCGGCCCAGCTGCCCCAGGCCCTGGAGCGGCAGGGCCGGCTTCGCTCGCGGTACGACATGCTCACCGGGCAGCTCCGCTCCCTGGGCAGCGGCGAGGATCTGCGCGCCGCCCTGGCCCAAAAGCAGGAACGCCTTTCTCAGCTCCACCGGGAATTTGCCGCCGTGGAGACGGCCATGGAGGTGCTGGACAGCGCCCACACCGCCCTGCAGAACCGCTTCTCTCCGGAGCTGGGCCGCAGGGCCGGGGAGATCTTCGCCCGGCTCACCGGCGGGCGGTATCAGAAGGTTCTCTTATCCCGGGAGCTGCACATGCAGGCCCAGCCCGCTGAGGATGCCACCGCCCGGGCGGCGGAGCTCCTGAGCCAGGGCGCGGCAGACCAGCTCTACCTGGCGGTGCGCCTGGCCATCTGCCAGATGGTGCTGCCCCAAAGCCCCTCGGTGCCCCTGATCCTGGATGACGCCCTGGTGAGCTTTGATGACCGGCGGCTCCACGCCGCCCTGGATTACCTGCTGGAGGAGAGCCGAAGCCGGCAGATCCTGCTGTTCACCTGCCAGCACCGGGAGGCAGACTATTTGCGGGGCCGCCAAGGCGTACACATCAGCAGCTTGTGATTACAAATTGTAATTTCCAAATATTATAATACAGAACGGAGAGTATATTATGAGCGATTGCAACCATGATTGCAGCAGCTGCAGCGAGAACTGCGGCGAGCGTGAGGGAAAGAACCCCTTTGAGATCAAGCCCCTGCACGAGGGCTGCCGGGTGGGCAAGGTCATCGGCGTGGTGTCCGGCAAGGGCGGTGTTGGCAAGTCCATGGTGACCAGCCAGCTGGCCGTGAGCGTCAGCCGGGAGGGCTACCGGGTGGGCATTCTGGATGCCGACATCACCGGCCCCAGCATCCCAAAGGCCTTCGGCGTGAGGGAAAAGGCCGTGGGCACGGCGGACGCCATCGTCCCCGTCTCCACCCGGACGGGCATCCAGCTGATGAGCGTGAACCTGCTTTTGGAGCACGATACCGATCCCGTGATCTGGCGGGGCCCGGTCATCGGCGGCGTGGTGCAGCAGTTCTGGGGCGATGTGCTGTGGAACGATGTAGACTATATGTTTGTGGACATGCCTCCCGGCACCGGCGATGTGGCCCTCAATGTGTTCCAGACCCTGCCGGTAGACGGCATCATCATTGTGGCCTCCCCCCAGGAGCTGGTGGGCATGGTGGTGGAAAAGGCCGTGAAGATGGCCCAGATGATGCACATTCCCATCCTGGGCCTGGTGGAGAACATGAGCTACATGCTCTGCCCCGACTGCGGCAAGAAGCTCTATCCCTTCGGCGAGGGCAAAACCCAGGAGGCCGCCGCCCGCTACGGCGTTCCCCTGCTGGGGCGGATGCCCATCGACCCGGAGCTGGCCAAGCTGGTGGACGCCGGCGACATCGAGTCCTTCCAGGGCGACTGGCTGAAGGACGCCGTGGACAAGGTGCTGGAAAAGTAAAAGAGATACCGGAAGGGCCGGCGCAGTGCGCCGACCCTTTTTTCTATGCTATTCACATTGGCTATTCACATCATAATAATATCACAATATCTGCTGCAGAAGCGTGGCGAGGCCGCTGACCCCCACGCCGATATACACCACCTGCCGGGCCACATCGCCGGTCATGCGGCGGCTCAGGGCGTTGCCGATAAAGACCCCTATCAGCACCGCCGCCGCGCCCACCGCCGTGATAGGCAGGTGGGCCAGGCCGTAATATCCCCGGCACACCCGCATGAGGAAATTGATGGTGTTGGTGGTGGCAAAGAGGAACTGCATATTGGCCACAAAGGTGTTCTTGTCCTTGGCAACGGCCACGAAATACAGGGCCATCATGGGGCCGCCGACGGTGAAGGCGCCGGCGCAGCAGCCGGAGAAGGCGCTGCACACCAGCCCCGCCCCCAGGCCGGGCTTCACGGTCACCCGCTTGGCGAAAAAGAGGAAGTAGGCCGCCAGGAGCACCAAAAAGCCCCCGAAGATGGCCGTCAGCACCCGCAGGTCCATGCCGCCGATGAGGTTGATGACCGCCAAACTGCACACCGTATAGAGGGCAATGGGGGGCAAGCTCTGCTTAAAATCGATATGCTTGCGCAGCTGCCAGGCCATGACGGTGGACTGGAACAGGCAGATGGAGGCCACCACGCTGGGGGCCACGGTCATGTCATAAAAATATTGGGCCGCCACCATCATGATCACCGCCGAGCCGAAGCCCGTCAGGGGCTGGATGATGCCGCCCAGGAGGGCCGCGAAGGCCATTACCGCCCAGGTCATACGCTCTTCTCCTTGCTTTTTCGAAGTTCTCCTGGCAGTATAGCACGGCGGGCGCAAAAAAGAAAGAGGTCAAGCGACCTCTTTCTTTTTTATCTCAGCTCTTTTTCTTGCCCAGATACGCTTCCTTGATGGACTCGTCGTTGAGGAGTTCCTGACCAGTGCCGAACTTGGTGATGTTGCCGGTTTCCAGCACATAGGCGTAGTCGGCGATCTTCAGCGCCATGTTCGCGTTCTGCTCGATGAGCAGCACCGTCACGCCCTCCTTGTTGATGGTGCGGATGATGTCGAAGATGCCCTGCACCACCAGCGGCGCCAGACCCAGCGAAGGCTCATCCATCATCAGCAGTTTCGGGCGGCTCATGAGCGCGCGTCCCACGGCCAGCATCTGCTGCTCGCCGCCGGAGAGCGTACCGGCCGACTGCCAGTGGCGTTCTTCCAGACGGGGGAAGAGTTCATAGACCCACTTGAGGTCCTTCTCGATGCCGTCCTTGTCCTTGCGCAGGTAGGCGCCCACCTTGAGGTTCTCCAAAACCGTCAGGTTAGGGAACACCCGCCGACCTTCGGGCGACTGGGCAATGCCGGCTTCGAGCACCTTGTTGATGGGCTTGCCGAGCAGTTCTTCGCCGTTGTAGGTGATCGAGCCGCTGTCGGCCTTCACCAGGCCGGAGATGGTGCGCAGGGTGGTGGACTTGCCGGCGCCGTTGGCGCCGATGAGGGTGACGATCTTCCCGTCGGGCACTTCGAGGGAAATGCCGCGCAGGGCGCGGATGCCGCCGTAGGACACATGTAGGTTCTCAATCTTCAGCATCGTCTGCCACCCCCAAGTATGCGTCGATGACGCGCTCGTTGTTTTGAATTTCGTCCGGCGTGCCCTGTGCGATGAGTTTGCCGAAGTCGAGCACATAGATGCGGTCGGCAATGCCCATGACCAGATCCATGTGGTGCTCGATGAGCAGCACCGTCTTGCGGAACTTGACGCGGATCTCGCGGATGAACTCCGCCAGTTCCAGCGTCTCCTGCGGGTTCATGCCGGCGGCGGGCTCATCCAGCAGCAGCAGCTGCGGCTCGGTGGCCAGCGCGCGTGCGATCTCCAGGCGGCGCTGCTTGCCGTAGGGCAGGCTCGTCGCCAGTTCGTCCTTCACATCCTCCAGACCGACCACGCGCAGCAGTTCCAGCGCCTTTTCACGCTGGGCGGCCTCCTCCTTGCCGTTCAGGTGCAGCGCGGCGGTGAAGAGGTTGCTCGTGCGGCGCATGTGCATGGCGATGAGCACATTGTTGAACACCGTCTGGGTCTTCCACAGGCGGATATTCTGGAAGGTGCGCGCCATGCCGAGATTGGTGATCTTGTCCGGGGTGGGATCCAGAATGCGGTTGGTGAAGGCGAATTCGTCCCGCACCTTCTGCGCGGTCTTCCACGCTTCGAGCGCTTCGTCTTCGAGCGCTTCTTCCGGGGCAAACTGCGCGGTGTACATGTCGGCATGCTGCCCCTTATACTGCTTTTTCATTTTCCCGGTGGGGTGGTTGCGGACGATGCACGCACCGTTGAAACTCACCCGCCCGTTGGTAGGGGCATACACACCGGTGATGACATTGAACGCGGTGGTCTTACCGGCACCGTTGGGGCCGATGAGCGCCACGATCTCGCCTTCGTTGACATCCAGATTCAGGTTATCGACGGCGACCACACCGCCGAACTGCATGGTAGCGTTTTCCACGCACAGCACATTTTTCATCTCGCTCATTTGGAGGCCACCTCCTTTGCGGGCTTCTCTTTTTTGCGGAAGAGTTTTCCAAAGAAGTTGATGATGCCGTCCCACGAGAATTCCCGGTCACCCATGATGCCCTTGCGGAAGAAGAGCACCACGATCATGATGATGACGGAGAACACCAGCATCCGGAAGCCGCCGCGCATGAAGGAGATGTTCACGCCGATGTAGGGCATGGGGTCATCCAGGAAGCGCAGCCACCACTCGGAGGAGGCGATGTACAGGAAGGAGCCGAGGATCGAGCCGGTGACGGAGCCGATGCCGCCGATGACCACGATCAGGAGGATCTCATAGGTCATGGTGGAGGTGAAGGCCTTGGCCTGGATGCTGGCCTGGAACATGGCCAGCAGGGCGCCGCCTACGCCGGCGAAGAAAGAGCTGATGAGGAAGGCCTGCATCTTGTGCTTGGCCAAGTTGATGCCCATGGCCTCGGCGGCGATCTCGTCATCCCGGATGGCGATGAAGGCCCGGCCGTAGGTGGAGTTGATGATCAGCACGATGATGCCGATGCAGATGCCCGCCACGACGAAGGGGAATACCACGCTGTCAAAGCCCGCGAACTGCCGCAGCAGGTTGGAGGAGTTGGTCAGGGGGCCCAGCTTGTTCCACTGGATGATGGCACGCATGATCTCGGCAAAGCCGAGGGTGGCGATGGCCAGGTAGTCGCTCTTGAGCTTCAGCACCGGCAGGCCGATGAGCCAGGCAAAAAGCATGGGCACGAGACCCGCCAGGATGAGGCCCACCACCATGGGCAGGCAGAACTGGATCCAGCCGCCTTCAAAGTACTGGTACACGGAGGCCCGGGCCTCCACGGGGATGGTGAGGATGCCGTAGGTATAGGCGCCCAGCATCATAAAGCCCGCCTGGCCCAGGGAGAACAGGCCCGTAAAGCCGTTGAGCAGGTTCAGGGACACCGCCACCAGGGAATAGATGGCGCCCTTTTTCAGCACCGTGGCCAGCATGGAGTAGTGCTGGTACTTATCCACATACAGCAAAAGCGCAAGGCACACGGCGGCAAGGATCAAAGAGAGGATCAGATTTCTTGTTTTATTCTTCTTCATAGCTTACACCTTCTCCGTCAGTTTTTCACCGAACAAACCGTTGGGCTTGCACAGCAGGATAAAGATCAGCAGGGCAAAGGTGAAGGCGTTGCTGAAAATGGCGATGGCCTCGCTGGACTTGATGAAGGACTCGCAGATGCCGATGATAAAGGCGCCGATCACCGCGCCGGGGATGGAGCCGATGCCGCCGAACACCGCCGCCACGAAGGCCTTCAGGCCCGGCATGGCGCCGATCATGGGGCTCACCTGGCCGTAGTTGGCGAAGTACAGCACGGAGGCAACGCCCGCCAGGAAGGAGCCGATGGCAAAGGTCATGGAGATGACGGAGTTGATCTTGATGCCCATGAGCTGGGAGGTCTCAAAATCCCGGGACACGGCCCGCATGGCCATGCCGATCTTGGTCTTCTGGATGAGGATCACCAGGATCACCACCAGGACAATGGTGAGGATGGGGGTGATGACGGTGATACGCTTGATGCTCAGGTCGCCCACCTGCATCACCTGGGTCAGGAAGGGGATATCGGGATAGGGGCGGGCGATACCGCCGGTGATGTAGGTGGCCAGATTCTGCAGCAGGTAGCTCACGCCGATGGCGGAGATCATCACCGACATACGCGGGGCGCTGCGCAGGGGGCTGTAGGCCGCCTTTTCGATGACAACGCCCAGGATGGTGGTGAGGATCAGCACCAGGGGCAGCGCCACGGTCATGGGCATGGAGGCGGACATGTAGACCATGAAGAAGCCCGCCATCATGAAGATATCGCCGTGGGCAAAGTTGATGAGCCGCAGGATACCGTACACCATGGTGTAGCCGATGGCGATCAGCGCGTAGAGACTGCCTACCGTGATGCCGGAGAGCAGCAGTTGGATATAATACGCTGCGTCATGCATAAGTTTTCTTCCTCCTTATTTGGATCCTGCGCTTTCGGAAGCCGGGGTCATATCTCCGGCATCCCAAAACGCAAGAGCCATGAAAGTCGCATCGTGAGGGGAGCCGACGCTCCCCTCACGATGCGCGTTGCTCTGCGAATTGTGTCTCTTTTTGAGCTTTTCTCTTTTAGTTCAGACCGTTGAAGGTGCTGTAGTACACGATGTTGCCGTCCTTGATGGTCTTGATAACGGCATAGTTCTTGATGGCGTCGCCGTTCTCGTCGAACTTCAGGTCGCCGGTGATGAGGCCCTGGATCTCCAGGCCGGCCAGAGCGTCACGGATGGTCTTGCCGTCGGTGGAGTTGGCCTTCTCAATGGCGCCCACGGCAGCCATGTAAGCATCGTAGCCGCAGGGAGTCACGCTGGAGACCACATCGGACACGCCGCCGTTGTTCTCGGTGCGGACGGAATCCTCGGCGACCCACTTGGTGAAGCCCTCAGCGAAGGTCTTACCGGCCTCGTTGGTGGCGTCGGCGGAATCGAAGAAGGCGGAGAAGAAGATCTCGGTGGCCTTGTCGCCGGTGCGCTGGGCGATGGAGATATCATCCCAAGTATCGCCGGCCATGATGGGGCAGGTGATGCCGGCATCACGGGCCTGGGAGATGATCATCGCAGCGGTCTCGATGGACACGGGAGCGAAGATGCCGTCATAGTTGGCGGACTTCACGGAAGCCATGATGGTGGAGAAGTCGGTCTCGCCGGTCATGAACTCCAGAACGCTGGCCTTGCCGCCCAGACGCTCCATTTCCTGCTTGAAGTAGTTGCCGAAGCCGGCGGAGTAGTCGTCGCCGGACTCAATGATCATGGCGCAGTTGCGGCTGCCCTTCTCATTGTAAGCAAAGTTGGCCATCACAGCGCCCTGGAAGGGATCGATGTAGCCCACGCGGAAGTAGAAGTCGTTGCCGGCAGTGACCTGGGGGTTGGTGCAGGAGGTGCCGATGGCGGGGATGCCGGCATCACGGAACAGGGGGCCGGCGGCAATGGCGCAGCCGGAGCCATAAGTACCGATGACGATGCTCACGCCCTGGGAGATCAGGGTCTGAGCGGCAGAGGGGGCCTTGGCCTGGTCGGAAGCGTTATCGGCATAGACCAGCTGCACGGTGTACTCCTCGCCGTTGATGGTGACGGTGGGCTTGATGTAGTTGGCGTACTCAACACCCAGGATCTCCTTCTTGCCGCCGCCGGCATTCTGGCCGGAAGTGGGCTCGAACACACCGATCTTAACGATCTTCTGGCCGTCTTCGCCCTGGGGCTTGTCACCGCCGCCGCCGCAGGCGACCAGGGACAGCGCCATGATCAGGGCCAGGAACAATGCAATAAACTTTTTCATGCTGTTTCCTCCTAAAATTCTCTCTTATCGGGGCTTTCCCCCCCGATAGAACACTATCATTTTAGCGGAGCGCTCTTTAAAATACAATTGTGACTTGCTCCGAAATTCTTTCGGAAAACGCCGGAGCGGCAGTCCCAAAAGTCGTTGTACGGCGCATAAATGTCCTCGTGTTGAAAACACATTTCTCTGCCCTTTCCTGCCACCCCGGGCGGAGGGTTCTTGCGGAAGATGTTAAAAAAATAACATTTTTGAAAAAATCGGCAAATTCTTTTCCAGAAAACGGAATTTTTTCCTATTTTTCCCCTGTATATAAACTTTTTTCACACTCGCCTGTAATGCTGGTCATGGCGCCTCCGGCCACGGCGGCGGCAGGTCGGGGCTGTCCCTCTTTGGGGGACAGCCCCTTCGTGATTTTGCACAAAGCCGCCATTTTACCGCCGGGAAATCCCGTCCTTTTTCGCCCGATTTGCACAAAAAGAACGCCTGCAGTCCCCTGCAGGCGTTCCTCCGTGTATTTATGTCGGCGACTTTTCCGCAAAAATGCGCTCGAAGACATCGCTCTCCATGGTCTCGTGCTGGAGAAGGTACTCCGCCACGGCGGTGAGCTGGGGCCGGTATTCCCGGAGGATGTCCTGGGCCTGGGCGTAGGCGCCGTCGATGATGGAGCGGATCTCCTGGTCCATGACGGCGGCGGTCTGCTCGGAATAGGGGCGGGTCTGGGCCATGGATTTGCCCACAAAGACCTCGCTGTGGCCGGCATCAAAGGCCACGGTGCCCAGCTTCTCGGACATGCCGTAGGTGCCCACCATCTTCCGGGCCATGGCGGTGGCCCGCTGGATATCGTTGCTGGCGCCGGTGGAGATATCCCCCAGCATCAGGGCCTCGGCGGCCCGGCCGCCCAGCAGGGACACGATCTGCTGGAGCATGTACTGGCGGCTGAGGTAGCTCCTGTCCTCCTCCGGCAGGGAGATGGTCATGCCGCCTGCCTGCCCCCGGGGAACGATGGTGATCTGATGCACCGGGTCATGCTCCGGCAGGGCCCGCATGACGATGGCGTGGCCCGCCTCGTGATAGGCGGTGAGCTGCCGCTCCTTCTCGGGAATGACACGGCTGTGCTTTTCGGGGCCGGCGATGACCTTGATGACCGACTGGTCGATATCCGCCTTGGTGATGGCCTTTTCGTTGTGCCGCCCGGCCAGGAGGGCCGCCTCGTTGAGGAGGTTCTCCAGATCCGCGCCGGTAAAGCCCGGGGTGCCCTGGGCCACCTTCTGGAGGTCCACATCCTCCGCCAGGGGCTTTTCCCGGGCGTGGACCTTCAGGATCTCCTCCCGGCCCCGGATGTCGGGAAGGCCCACATAGACCTGGCGGTCAAAGCGGCCGGGCCGCAGGAGCGCCGGATCCAGGATGTCCACCCGGTTGGTGGCGGCCAGCACCACCACGCCCTCGTTGTGGGCAAATCCATCCATCTCCACCAGGAGCTGGTTGAGCGTTTGCTCCCGCTCGTCGTGGCCGCCGCCCAAGCCGCTGCCCCGCTGGCGGCCCACAGCGTCGATCTCATCGATGAACACAATGGCCGGGGCGTCCTTCTTGGCCTGGGCGAAGAGATCCCGGACGCGGCTGGCGCCCACACCCACATACATCTCCACAAAGTCGGAGCCGGAGATGGACAGGAACTTCACCTCCGCCTCCCCGGCCACGGCCTTGGCCAGGAGGGTCTTTCCGGTGCCCGGAGGGCCCACCAGCAGCACCCCCTTGGGGATATGCGCACCCAGGGCGGTGAATTTATCCGGCTCCCGGAGGAAGTCCACGATCTCCCGGAGCTCTTCTTTCTCCTCGTCGGCGCCGGCCACATCCCGGAAGGTGACCCTCTTGTCCCCCTGGGGGATGGAGTGGACCCGGGCATCGCCGAAGTGGGCCATCTTGTCGTTTACGCCGCCCATGCCGCCTCCCGCCGTCCGGGTGATGAGGTTCATCAGAAGGATGAAGGCCATCACCGCCAGCACATAGGGCAAAAGCATCCGGATCCAGCCGGTCGAATGGTCGGCATAGTAATTGTAGTCCTCCAGGGTGCCCTTTTCATGCTGGGCCACCACCAGGTCGTTCATGTCATTATAAAAGACATCGAAGCTGTTCAGCAGGCAGGTGATCTCGCTGCCGTCGGTGAGCTTGGCCCGGAGGGTGGTGTCCTCCACGGTGAAGGAGCGGACCTTCTCCTGCTCAAAGAGCCGGCGCATCTCGCCGTAGCTGATGGCGCCGCTGCGCCGGACGGAGGAGATAAGGTTCAGGGCGAATATAAGCGCCAGCAGCATCAGCATGATGCCGCCGAAGCCGAGCTTGCGTCTCTCCTGCATGTGTTACCTCCCTATCATCCAGTGGACGCCCTGCCAGGCGTGGTCCTTCCCGAAGGAGACCGCCAGCAGCGTGCGGGCCTGGAGCTTTCCCACCGGGATGTAGGGGTTCGCCCAGCCCCGGGCGTCGAAGGAGCCGGTGCGGTTATCCCCCATGGGCAGGAAGCAGCCCTCCGGCACGGTGAAGGTCTTATCGCACTCCGTGGTGCCGGGGGCCTGGAGATACCATTCGTTGAGCCGTTCTCCGTTGACATATACATAGCCGTCTGCAAAGGTCACGGTGTCGCCGGGCAGGCCGATGACCCGCTTGACCAGCAGCTCGTCCAGCTCATCGCTCCAGAAGGTGACGATCTCACCCCGCTCCGGCACCGGGTCGGCCACCAGGTAGCTCAGGCGCCAGCCCACGATAAGGGTCCGGGTGGGCAGGGTGGTCTCCATGGAGCCGCTGGGCACCCAGGCCAGCTGCAGGACCAGCTTGCACACCACAAATACGATGGCCAGGGCCAACAGCACGCCCCGCCACTCCTTCCAAAATAAGGCAAGGGTCATTTTTTCCTTTGGCTTGTTGTTCTCTTCCATAGGGGATGCTTCCCCTCCTTTACTCACTTGCTGTAGACCTCCGGCTTCAGGACGCCGATATAGGGCATGTTGCGGTACTGCTGGCAGTAGTCCAGACCGAAGCCCACCACGAACTCATCGGGCACCTCGAAGCCGGAGAGGTCGGGGGTGATGGGCTTTTCCCGGCGGGAGGGCTTATCCAGCAGGGTCACGACCTTGATGGAGCGGGCGCCCTTGGCCATCATGTAGCTGCGCAGGAAGTAGAGCGTATTGCCGCTGTCAAGAATGTCCTCCACCAGGATGATATCCCGGCCGGTGATGTCCCGCTGCAGGTCCCGGGTGATCTGCACCACGCCGGAGGACTTGGTGGCGTTTTTATAGGACGACACGCTGATGAACTCCACCTCGCTCTTGAGCTGGGCGGCCCGCATCAGATCGGCCATAAACACAAAGCAGCCGTTGAGCACGCCCACGAACATGGGGGGCTCCTTATCCTTGTACTGCTCAAAGAGCTCCGCGCCCATCTCCTCGATGCGGGCCTTGAGCTGCTCCTCGGTCAGCAGAACCTTGAGTATGTCCTTCTCCATATTGCTTTTTCTCATGTCGCTCTCCTTATTCATCCTGTAATAATTGCATATATTTCCTCACGCCGCCCGCCGGCGGCAGAAATACCTCGTCGATGCCCACGCCGGGCAGATAGGCCGCCCGGCCGTCCACGCAGATCACCGGGATCTCCCGGCGCCTCTCCGGCAGAAGGCCACTGTCGGCCAAAAGCCGCTTTACGCTGCGGCTCCCCCGGCTGCCCGGCAGCCGCAGGCGGTCGGCGCCCTGCCAGAGCCGGGCGGTGAGCTCGCTCCCCGGCGGCACGGTCAGCGCCGCGGCCCCGGGCAGGGGCGTGTCGCTGAGCAGGATGCGCCAGGCGCCCCAGCGGTTCTCCCCCGGGTGAAGGGACAGGGGCCCGGGGCCGCTGTCCGCCAGCTCCAGGGTGAGCCGGCCCCGGCGGCACACCGCCTGCATCCCCGCGGGGAGAGCCAGCACGCCGCCGGTCTCGGCCAGGCGCAAAACGGCGTCGATATGCCCCGCCGTCACATCCTTCTTCCCGGCGGGGAGGCGCTCTAACAGCAGGCGCACCATCCGCCGCCGCAGCACCTCATCGGCGCGCAGAAGCGCCGCGCAGGAAATGTCCGTGCCCGTCTCGGGCAGGCTTTGCGCGGCCAGTTCATTGAGATACTCGCTCTCCCGGCGGGCGATGGCGCCGCACCGGGCGATATTCCGGGCCGCCGCGGGATTGATCTGCAGCAGCTCCGGCCACACCCGCAGCCGCAGGCGGTTGCGGGCATAATGTACATCCTCGTTGGTGGAATCCACGATGTTTTCGATCCGCTGGGAGGCGTTATAGGCCTCGATCTCCTCCCGGGAGGTCTCCAAAAGGGGGCGGATGAATTTTCCCCGCACCGGGGGGATGCCCCCCAGCCCCTCGGGGCCGGTGCCCCGCAGGAGGTGCAGAAGCACCGTCTCCGCCTGATCCTGCAGGTGGTGGGCCGTGGCGATGTGCCCGGCGTCGATATCCGCCGCGGTGCGCTCCAAGAAGGTATAGCGCGCCCGGCGGCCCGCCTCCTCCACCGTCAGGCCCCACTGCCGGGCCATTTCATAAACAGGCACCCTTTGGCTGTAAAAGGGGATGTCCCGCCGGCGGCAGAAGTCCCTTACAAATTCCTCGTCGGCGTCCGCCTCGGGGCGCATGGCGTGGTTCAGGTGCCCGGCGGCCACGGCAAAGCCCCGCTCCCGCCCCAGGTCATGGAGATACTGCAGAAGGCACAGGGAGTCCCGGCCGCCGCTGACGGCCACCAGCACCCGCTCGCCCGGCTCCGGCAGCATATGCCATTGTTCCATGAAGGGCACAAGATCCATTTATTCTTCCTCGTAGCGGTTTTCCAGGGTGCCGAAGGTGGTGTATTCCGGCATCCAGCGCAGCTCCACCTTGCCGGTCTCGCCGTGGCGGTTTTTGGCCACGATGCACTCGGCGATGTTGTGCTTCTCGGAGTCGGCGTTGTAGTAATCGTCCCGATAGAGGAACAGCACCAGGTCGGCATCCTGCTCGATGGCGCCGGATTCCCGCAGGTCGGAGAGCATGGGACGCTTGTCGTCCCGCTTTTCGTTGGCACGGCTCAGCTGGCTCAGGCACACCACCGGCACCTGCAGCTCCTTGGCCATGATCTTCAGCATGCGGCTGATATCGCTGACGGCCTGCTGGCGGTTTTCGCCCTGGTAGCCCCGGCCGCCGGCGGAGGTCATCAGCTGCAGGTAGTCGATGACCACCAGGCCCAGATCCTCCAGGCGGCGGCACTTGGCGTTCATGTCCGCCACCGTCAGCAGGGGGTTATCGTCAATGCGGATGTCCAGGCGGCTGAGAGTGGAGGCGGCCTCGGCGATCTTCTGCCAGTCGGCCTCCCGAAGGTTGCCGGTGACCAGGCGCTGGTTCTCGATGAGCCCCTCGCTGGCCACCAGCCGGGTCACCAGCTGCTCCTTGGACATTTCCAGGGAAAAGATGGCCACGGTCTTGCCGGTGCTCTTGGCGGCGTTGAGGGCCACATTCAGCGCCATGGAGGTCTTGCCCATGCCGGGCCGGGCCGCCAGCAGCAAAAGGTCCGAGCGGCCCATGCCGTTGATCTTCTCATCCAGGGCCGAGAGGCCCGTGGGCACACCGGGGACGGTCTTACCGCCGCTGGCGGTGAGCTCCGCCAGGTGGGCCATCACATCCTGCAGCACCGCGCTCACCGGGATCATGCCCTGGTTGCTGCGGCCCCGGCGGATGGCGTATACCTTCTGCTCGGCGCTCTCCAGCATGTCCTGGGCCGTGCCCACGCCCTCCTGCACCATGGCGGTGATATCCGCGGCGGTGGAGGCCACCTGCCGCATGAGCGCCTTGTCCTGCACGATGCGGGCGTATTCCAGCACATTGGCGGAGGTGGGGGTCACATCCATCATCTGGGCCAGGTACGAGCGGGTATTGTCCGCCGCCAGCCCGGTCTTCTCCATCTCCTCGGCCACGGTGACGCCGTCGATGGGCCGGGAGTAGAGGAACATATGGTGGATGGTCTCAAAGATGTCGCGGTTCTGCCGGAGATAGAAGTCCTCCGGGCGCAGCAGCTCCATCACATCCTTGACGCAGTTGGCGTCAATGAGCATCGCGCCCAGCACGGCCTGCTCGGCCTCCGAGGAATGGGGCAGCGCCCGCAGCAATAATTCGTCCGTCGCCATAATCGCGCCTCCGTCTTAAAATCTCACCTGCCCGGGGCGGCGGTCACTTCTCCTCGGTGACCAGCACATTCACCAGGCCGCTGACCTCATAGCCCAGCTTGGCCTTCACCTGATAGGTGCCGAAGGACTTGATGGGCTCCTCCAGGATCAGCTTCTTGGGGTCCACCTCCATCTGATACTGCTCCTTCAGGGCCGCGGCGATCTCCTTGCCGGTGACGGCGCCGAAGAGCTTGCCGCCCTCACCGCCCTTGGCGGCGATCTTCACCATGGCGCCCTTGAGGGCCTCGGCAATGGTCTCGGCGGCGGCCTTTGCCTCGGCATCCGCCTTGGCCTTGGCCTTCTGCTGCATCTTCATGGTGTTGACATTTTCGGCGCTGGCCAAAACCGCCAGCCCCTTGGGGATCAGGAAGTTGCGGGCGTAGCCCTCGGCGGCCTCGATCATCTGGCCCTTCTTGCCCTTGCCGCGGATGTCCTGTGTAAGAATGATTTTCATATCGGTATCTCCTTTATATGGTATATGTTACGCTTCAAAGTACTTGTCGATGGCCTCCAGGAGCTTTGCCTTGGCGTCCGCCACGGAGATGTTGGGCGCCTGGCCCCCGGCGGTGGTGGAGTTGCCGCCGCCGCCCAGGGTCTCCAGAATGACCTGGACATTGATCTCCCCTAAGGAGCGGGCGGAGAAATAGACCCCGTCGTCCTTCTTGTACATGACGATGGAGGCGTCCACCCCCTTGATGGTCAAAAGCTCGTCCGCCGCCTTGGCGGCGGTGACCCGGGGCAGCTCCTCCTCGCTGACCACCATGGCGATGTCGTCGTGATAGACCTGGGCCTGGCGGATGATGTCATAGCGCAGGACCATGTCCCCCAGGTCGCTTTGGAACATCCGCTGGACATCCTGGGTGTCGGCGCCTGCCCGGCGCAGCCAGGCCGCCGCCTCGAAGGTGCGCCCGCCGGTGCGGTTGGTAAAGTTCTTGGTGTCCAGCACGATGCCCGCCAGCACCGCCTCGGCCTCGGCCCGGAGCATGTCCCCGGGCTCGATGAGGTACTGCATCAGCTCCGTCACCAGCTCGCAGGTGGAGCTGGCATAGGGCTCGTGGTAGTTGAGGGCCATCTTCTCGATGTAGCTGCTGCCCCGGCGGTGGTGGTCGATGACCGCCACCCGGTTGCAGCTCTCCAAAAGCTGCTCGGACTCCACGCTGGCGGGGCGGTTGGTATCCACCACCACCAGGAGGGTGTTGCTCTGGGCGTGGAGGAAGGCCGCCTCCCCGGAGACGAACACGCCTGCATACTCCGGCACATCCCGCACGCTGTTCAAAAGCGGGTGGGCGGCATTGTTCTCGGTGTTGATGACGATCTGGCAGGGCTTGCCCCGCTTGCGGGCGATGCAGCAGATGCCCATGGCCGCCCCCAGGGAGTCCATGTCCGCATACTGGTGGCCCATGACATACACCGCCCCGGCCTCGTCCATCATGTCGCCCAGGGCCTTGGCCATCACCCGGGACTTCACCTTGGTGCGCTTCTCGGTGGCCTTGGAGCGGCCGCCGTAGAACTCAAAGTTGCTCTTGTCCTTCACCACCGCCTGGTCGCCGCCCCGGCTCAGGGCCATCTCCAGTGCCATGTTGGCGTTTTTGAAAAGGCCCTCATAGTCGTCGGCATCCCGGCCCACGCCGATGGAGAGCGTGGCGTTGACGCCGCTGTCGGTGGTGATCTCCCGGACGGAGTCGAGAATGTCGAACTTCTGCCCGGCAAAGGTCTCATAATCCTTTTCGGCGAAGAGGAAGAGGTAGCGGTCCCGGTCGTAGCTCAAAAGCAGGCCGCCGGAGAGCTGCGTCCAGTCCCCGAGCTTTTCATCCAGGGCGGCCCGCAGGGCGCTGCGCTTGGCCTCGGCGCAGGACTTGATGAGCTCCTCATAGTTATCCAGCATCAAAATGGCCATCACCGGGCGGCTCATGTCCAGGGTCTGGCGCATCTCCTCGGCGTCGGTGACATCCATCCAGTAGGTGGTGGCCAGGGCGCCGGTATACTCCTCCTGGTGGCTCAGGGCGCCGAAGACCCGGTAGGTGCGGCCGTTCCAGGTGAAAAGCTCCGGCCGCTCGCGCTTTCCCTCCAGGAGCCAGTGGGTGTCAAAGCTGGGGAGCACCTCATCCACCGAGGCCTCGAACATCTTCTCCGACCCGGAGAAGAGGGCCATGAACGAATCGTTGCCCCAGAGGATGTCCCGGGAGGCGATGTCGAACACCAGCATGGGCAGGGGTGTATAGAGCATGTTGCTGCTGCGGGCGCTGTCCAGCCCGCCGTTGACCTTCTCCATATACTGCCGCACGCTCTTCTGGGCCATGTGGTCCCGGCGGATGCCCACATAGATCACCAGCACCGACACCACCGCCTCGATCACCGCCAGCAGCGGTGAGAAGGGGATGGCGATGAGGATGAAGCCCACAAGGCATATGCTGAACAGGGCCAGGTTGGTACGAAAGCCCCGGACAAGTTTTTTACTCATTGGCGAGTCCTCCCTGCGGATAGAAATACCTCTCCAAGGTAAGGGTAATCGGTATAGTATTATAGCATGGAAACGCCGTGGCGTAAACCCTTTTTTACCCCTTTTCCCGGCCCCTTTTTCCGCTGTGTCGGGGAAAGACGGCTCCTGTCGTAAAGTTGGGGGTGTACAAATGAGAAAAAATGTGCTATACTTTCGGAAAAGCGATTCGATATTTGCTTTGTTTTTGTTTGTTTTGCGGGAGCTGCTCCCGTCTTTGATAACAAAAATCACACATTGGCGAGCGGGCGAACACTCTTGCGCTGTTCCGGCGAATCAGGGCCGGGGACACGGGAGCCGCCCTTGTTCTGTTGCGCCCGTTTCCGTCTGTAAAGAAAAGGAGAATTTATAAAAATATGGCTGAAAAACTGAAAATCATCCCTCTTGGCGGTCTCAACGAGATCGGCAAGAACATGACCGCCTATGAGTACGGCGGCGAGATCATCGTGGTGGACTGCGGCATGGCCTTCCCCGGCGATGATATGTACGGCATCGACTGCGTGATCCCCGATGTGAGCTATCTTGTGCAGAACCACCGGCGGCTGCGGGGCATGTTCATCACCCACGGTCACGAGGACCACATCGGCGCCATCCCCTATGTGCTCAAGCAGGTGAACCTGCCCATCTACTGCACCGGCCTCACCGCCGGGCTCATCAAGCTCAAGCTCCAGGAGCACGGGCTCCTGGGCAGCACCAAGCTCCATGTGGTGGAGGCCGGGCAGACCATTCGCGCCGGCAAGTTCCAGGTGGAGTTCATCCATGTGAACCACTCCATCGCCGACTCGGTGGCCTTCGCCATCCATACCGGCATGGGCACTGTGGTCCACACCGGCGACTTTAAGATCGACTCCACCCCCATCGACGGCGAGGTCATCGACCTGGCCCGCTTCGGCCAACTGGGCCGGGACGGCGTGCTGGCCCTGCTGGCGGACTCCACCAATGTGGAGCGCCCGGGCTACACCATGTCCGAAAGCGCCGTGGGCGCCACCTTCAAGCGGCAGTTCACCGGCTGCCAGCAGCGCATCATCGTCACCACCTTCGCCAGCAATGTCCACCGCATCCAGCAGGTGCTGGATGCCGCCCACGCCTGCGGCCGCAAGGTGGCCGTCACCGGCCGGAGCATGGAGAACATCATGAAGGTCTCCACCTCCCTGGGCTACATGAAGGTGCCCAAGGGCACCCTTATGGACTTAAACAAGCTCCAGCAGCTGCCCCTGCGCCAGCAGGTCATCGTCACCACCGGCTCCCAGGGCGAGGAGATGAGCGCCCTTTACCGCATGGCCTTCGGCTCTCACAAGCAGGTGGACATCACCGCCGGGGACAAGGTCATCATCTCCGCCAGCGCCATCCCCGGCAACGAGGTGGAGGTGGGCCGGGTCATCAACGAGCTGTTCCGCCGGGGCGCCAGCGTCGTCTATGACAAGGCCGATATGCTCCATGTGTCCGGCCACGCCTGCCAGGAGGAGCTGAAGATCATCCACGCCCTGACCAAGCCCCGCTTTTTCATCCCCCTCCACGGCGAGCAGCGGATGCTGCAGATCCACAAGCAGATGGCCGAGTCCATGGGCATGGCCCCCCAGAACATCTGCGTGGCGGAGAACGGCTCTGTCATCGAGCTCACCGCCCGGCACATGAAGTGCGAGAGCGCCGTGCCCGCCGGCGAGGTATTCGTGGACGGCGGCGGCGTGGGCGAGGTGGGCAGCGTGGTGCTCAACGACCGCAAGCTCCTGGCCCAGGACGGCATGGTGGTGGTGGTGATGTCCATGGCCAGCCATGATCGCCAGCTCCTGTGCGAGCCGGAGATCATCACCCGTGGCTTTGTGTATGTCAAGGAGTCCGAGGCCCTGCTGCAGGCCCTGCGGAAGCTGGCCATGGAAACGGTGAGCAATATGCCCGCCCGGCGCCGCCGGGACGAGGGGGATGTGTGCCGCACGGTGAAAAGCGCCGTGTCCAACTACCTCTTCAAGCAGACCCACCGCAGCCCCATGGTCATCCCCACGGTGACCATGCTGTAAAGAATACCCTTCCGGGGGGCGGACGGCGCTTGTCCGCCCCCTTCGCGCCTATACTATCCCTGAAAGGAGCGCCGCTATGTCTACCATTGCCGCCATTGCCACGCCGCCGGTGCCCTGCGCCATCGGCATTCTCCGCGTAAGCGGGGAGGCCGCCTTCGCCGTTGCGGAAAGGGTCTTTCGCCCCCGGGGCGATAAGCCCCTGACCGCCGGGCCGGTGCGCACCATGCTCTACGGCGATATGCTCGATGCCCGGGGCCGGGTCATCGACACAGGGCTGTGCTGCCTTTTTGCCGCCGGGCACAGCTACACCGGCGAGGCGAGCGCCGAGCTCTACTGCCACGGAAGCCCCGTGGTGCTCAATGAGGTGCTTTCGGCCCTCTTTGCCGCCGGCGCCGTCCAGGCCCGGGCGGGGGAGTTCACCCAACGGGCCTTTTTGAACGGCCGCATGGATCTTCTTCAGGCCGAGGCGGTGGCTGACCTCATTGACGCCGAGACCGCCGCATGCGCCCGCAACGCCGCCGGGCAGCTGGGCGGCGCTCTGAGCCGCAGCGTGGAGCGGGTCTACGATGCCCTCATGGACATCGCCAGCCGCTACTACGCCGTGGTGGACTATCCCGATGAGGACATCGGGGATGTGACCCTATCGGATATGCGCCGGACCCTGATAGACGCCCAGGCGGCCCTCCGGGAGCTGCTGGACACCTTTTCCCGGGGACAGCTTTTGAAAAACGGCGTGCCCACGGTGCTCCTGGGCCGCCCCAATGTGGGCAAAAGCTCCCTGCTCAACGCCCTTTTGGGCTATGACCGGGCCATCGTCACCGACATCCCCGGCACCACCCGGGACACCGTGGAGGAGAAGCTGGTGGTCCGGGGGCTGCTGCTGCGGCTCATCGACACCGCCGGCATCCGCCCCTCGGCGGACGCCGTGGAGCACCTGGGGGTGGAGCGCTCCCGGGCCGCCGCCGAAAAGGCCGCCCTGGCCCTGGTGGTGGTGGACGGCTCCCGGCCCCTGACGCCGGAGGATGAGGCGGTCTTCGCCCTGGCCCGGCAGGTGCCCCACACCGTGGCGGTGGTGAACAAGGACGACCTGCCCCGGCAGGCGGATCTGGCCGCCATCAAGCGGCGCTTCGGCAGCGCCGTTGCCGTCAGCGCCCAACAGGGCAGCGGCCTTGCCGCCTTGGAGGACGCCATCGCCGCCCAGTTCCCACGGGAGGAGGCCCCCTGCGGCGAGCTTTTGACCAACGCCCGGCAGCAGGAGGCGGCGGCCCGGGCCCTGCGCGCCTTAGAGGCCGCCTGGGAGAGCTTGGAGGCGGGCATGACGCCGGACACCGTGCTCACCGACATTGAAGGCGCCCTTGCCGCCCTGGGCGAACTGAACGGAAAAACTCTGCGGGAGGACCTGGTGGCCACCATTTTTTCCCGCTTCTGTGTTGGAAAATAGGAGGATATGCTATGGATTGGCTGGAGCTGAAGCTGGACACCTCCCCCGCCGGCATCGAGCCGGTGACGGAGCTGCTGGAGGATCACGGCGTTACCGGCGTCATCATTGACGACGAGGGCGACTTCAAGGACTTTTTGGAGAATAACCGCCAATATTGGGACTATGTGGACGAGAACCTCTACAGGGAAAAGCACGGCCTCTGCCGGGTGACCTTTTACCTGTCCAACGACCCGGCGGGGTATAACACCCTGGCCCAGGTGCGCATCGCCATGGCGGCGCTGAAGGCCGCCCACCCGGAATACGCCCCCATGCTTTTGTCCCTGGAGAATGTGCAGGATGCCGACTGGGAAACCAACTGGCAGAAATACTATAAGCCCATGGAGATCGGGGAGCGGCTTTTGGTGGTGCCCCAATGGGAGAAGGCGGAGGTTCCCGGCCGCATCCTCCTCATTCTCAACCCCGGCCTCACCTTCGGCACCGGCAGTCACGCCACCACCCGCCTTTGCCTCACGGCCCTGGACGCCCACATCCGCGGCGGAGAAAAGGTGCTGGATCTGGGCTGCGGCAGCGGCATCCTCTCCATCGCCGCCCTGCTGCTGGGCGCCGGGCACGCCTTTGCCTGCGACATTGACGACAAGTGTGTGGATGTGGCCTATGAGAACGCCGCCCTCAACGGCATCGGCAAGGACCGCTACACCGTCCGCTGGGGAGACGCCGTGTCCGACACGGCCCTGCGCGCCGAGATCGGCGGCGGCTACGACCTGGTGGTGGCCAACATCGTGGCGGATGTCATCATGGGCCTATCCCCCCAGGTACGGCAGTTTCTGAAGCCCGGCGGCCTCTTTCTCACCTCCGGCATCATCGATGACCGGGCGGCGGAGGTCATGGACAAGCTCCGGGCCGACGGCTGGGACATCGCGGAGATCAACGATGACGAGGGCTGGTTCAGCTTCCTCTGCCGCTGACCCCGAGGCACGGCGGGAGCTCCCGGCGAGATAAATAACAGCACCCCCCGATGTAGGAAGGGAAACTACATCGAGGGGTGCTTTTTGCTGGCGGTCCCGGTGCTTTCAGCAGCAGGATCGCTCTTTTCGGTTGGCTTTACGGCTTATTTGTTCCCGGGGCGCCGCGCTCCCTCCGGAGGGCGGGCCGGGGAAAGGGCTGGCCGTATCAGCCCCTGCACATGGTGATGATATCCTCCACCGTTGTATCGGAGGAAAGGCCCAGATTCTCGGGGGTGCGGCCCTCATCCAGCTCATCGCCCAGCAGGATGTACGCCATATTCACCACCGTGTCGATGGCAGTGGTCTGGATATGGGCGATCTTTGCCAGGGTCTGAATGGCCCGCAGGGCATAGGGGACATCCTCCATCAGATAGCGGACCTTCAAGCTCTTGGGGCCCTTGATGCCCTTGTAGCACTCCGCATGGGTGAGCATCTCATAGAGGTCGCCCGAATAGCCGTACATATTCCGGAAGGTCTCGGCGGTGTCCACCGCCTCCACACCGTAGGCCGCGCAGAGGGCAAGACGCTCCTTGTCGATGGCCTCCACCAGCTTGACCTGGCTGGGGACATAGTCGATGTAATACTCGAAGTCGATGCCCTTTTCGATCATGGCGGCGTACAGCATCGTGGGGCCGGGATGGAACTCAAAGTTCAGATTGTCAAAGGAGACCTCCAGGATATCCTTGACGAACTTGAATTCGGGCACATAGTCCTTGACCAGGGCCTCCACAGCGGCATTCTTGGAGCTGGGATAAGCCGCGATCTTGACCTCGTTCTTCTGCCCGTTGATCATGACCTCGCCGTTGCACTTCAGGCGGCAGGCAAACAGCAGGGTGCAGGAGGCAGCCAGGGTGATATCCGCCCGGCAGCCGCTGTCATCCAGCGCCTTGCGGAACTCCATGGGCCCAAGAGGCGCAATGGGGTTGAGGATAACGGTCTGGCCGTCCTTCAGATAGGGGGCCATCTTCTGGGCAATGCCCTTGTGATACAGGGAGGGCAGGACCACCCAGATCACCTCTGCACCGTCCATGACCTTTTCAATGTCCGTGGAGGCGAAGGCGATCTTGCCGAAGCCGATGTGCTTGGAATGTCCGCTCAGCTCCACGCCGCCCTTTTCATTCAGGGCGTCCACGGTGCTCTGGAAGGTGTCGTACAGGGCGACATCAACGCCCATCATGGAAAAATATGCTGCGAAGGCCTGGCCGCCGTTTCCGGCGCCGATAATGGCCCAGCGTTTTGTCTGGCTCATATTTTGTTACTCCTTTTTAACCGCGGCACAGCTTGATAAACTGCTCCTTGTTCATGCCCTCGATGCCCAGGTTCTTGGCGGTGCGGCCCTCGTCCAGCTTGTCGCCCAGGATCGCCCTGGCGATGGTGATAACGGCATGGCAGGTGGGGGTGGGGACTCCGGCGATGTCGGCCATGGCACAAATGGCCTCCAGGGAATAGGGGATATCCTCCAGGAGATAGCGGGACTCCAGGCTCTTGGGGCCCATGACGCCGTGGTAGCCCTCGCAGTTCGTGAGGACCTCATAGATGGTGCTGCCCTTGGTCTCATACTGCACCAGATACTCCTCCACGATGGTGGGCAGCTTCACGCCGTAAGCCGCGGCAATGGCGCAGCGCTCCTTATCCAGGGTCTCCACCAGGGCGGCCTGGCCCGGGGTGAAGTCCAGATAGTACTCAAAGCTGATGCCGCTTTCGATCCGGCCGGTGTTCAGCAGCGTGGGGCCGGGGTGGACAAAGGCGTTGATGTTATCCAGACTGACCTCGATGATATCTGCATCGAAGCTGTAGGCGGGGAAGATATCTCCCACCCGCTCCTTCAGCTCGGCGTTGCGGCTGGAGGGCAGCGCGGTGCAGGTCAGGATCTCCTTCTGCCCGGCCACCTGGACCTTGCCCACCTCTACAGCGCGGCAGGCAAACAGCAGGGTGGCGCTGGCGCCCAGCAGGATATCCGCCTTGCAGCCGCAGTCATCCAGGGTCTTGCGGAACTCCACGGCGCCCAAGCTGGCATTGGGGTTGAGCAGAACGATCTGACCGTCCTTCAGGTAGGGGGCCATCTTCTGGGCAATGCTCTTGTGATAGATGGAGGGCAGAATGACCATGATCAGCTCGCAGCCGTCCAGCACCTTTTCCATGTCGGTGCTGGCAAACTGGATCTTGCCGAAGCCGGTGCTGCTGGCATTGCCCATGACCTCCACGCCGCCCTTTTCGTTCAGGGTGTCGCAGGTCTGCGGCACAACATCATACAGTCTGGTCTGGAAGCCACGAAGGGACAGCCATCCCGCAAAGGCCTGGCCGCCGTTGCCGCCGCCAACAATTGCAATGGGTTTGTTTGTCATAATGGATCTTCCTTTCTAACTTTTTTATAAGGGGGGAGACGGAAGGCGCGCCTTCCGCCTGCGCCCGATCATATTAGGTAAATTACAGGTAACTCAGTCCTCCAGCTTAACGGCATTCTTGCCTTTGGTGGCGGCGCAGACCACCATCATGGCCACGAAGGAGCAGCCGATACCCACGGCGGCATAGCTGATGGTCGTCTTCAGGATCATGCCGAGGATGCAGCCCGCCAGGCCGGCGATCATACCGGCCACGACACCGGCCGTGGTAATAAACTGCTTCTTGCGGAAGGCATAGCTCACGAAGATGGGGCAGGCCAGGGTAGCCGCCGAGAAGGCGTAGGTAGCCGTCAGCCAGGTCAGCGTATCCGTGAAGACCAGGCACATCAGAATGGCCAGGACCATCAGGGCCAGGGACAAAAGGCGGGAGATCTTCAGGGTCTTCTTGCTGTCCAGGTTGGGGGCAACGATGGGCAGGATATCCCGGGTGATGTTCATGACCGCCGTCTGGACGCCGGAGCTGGTGGTGGACATCATGGTGGCAAACACCAGCGCGGCAAACAGGGCCATCAGGACCAGGGGCAGCTCGCCCATGAACCAGGCAGTGGCGCCGCTGCCGGCCTCCGGGTTGATGGAGCGGATGGAGAGGCCCATGTAAACGGCCCACACGAAGCTCAGGATGCTGGCGATGGCGGAGAGGATCAGGGACTTGTTGACCTTCTTCTCATCGTCAATGGCGCACACGCGCTGGAAATAGATCTGGTTGGTGAGGCCGCCGGGCAGCACGGCAAAGATCCACAGCATGGCAGCCGAAACGCCGATGTTGTCCCTCAGCGAGCCGAAGAAGCTCAGCAGGTTGGGATCCTGGGCGTTGAGGTTGGCCGAGATCTGGCCCCAGCCGCCGCCCATGATGGTGACATACACCACGCAGATCACGCAGATCACGCACATGAAGCAGGAGAACAGGAAGTCCGTCCAGGCCACGGTCTTCAGGCCGGAGGGCATCACGAACAGCAGGGCGATGACTGCAAAAACGATGCACAGGGTGTTGTAATCCAGGCCGGTAAGATTCGCGTAGATATTGCCGAAGGCGGTGATCTGAGAGGTCACCCAGCCATAGGGAACGATCAGGGTCATCAGCGCGGCGATGATCGTAACGGCCTTGTTGTTGTTGGTAAAGGTACGCAGGATCTCCGGGATGGTGGTGTAGTTGTGACGGCGCAGCCACTTTGCCAGATACATGATGCAGATGAAGGGCAGCGAAGCCAAAACGCCGTAGAGGAAATGGCCGATACCGTTCTTAAAGGCATTGCCCACATGGGCCACCAGGATGCCGCCGCCCATGGCGCTGGCGAACTGGGTGCCCACCACTACATACAGCGGCAGACTCCGATCAGCGATGGCCCAGTCATCTTCCGTTGTCTTTTTCCGGCTGGTGATGACATAGGTGGGGATGATGGTGGCCAGGATCACAAGTACCGTAGCCACAATGATTGCGATAGATGTTGCATTCATGTTTTCACGACCTCCTTATTTATTACTTTCTGGTGTATTATTGGATACTGCCGTCGGCAGACGATCCCTTCAAACTTTGCTCTTGCCTTTTCTGTTCAATTGTACTACAATGCAGCATATCAAAAACCACCCGAGGAGGTTTTTTCAAATGGATTACGCACAAGATAGTTACACACACCGGGGCAGAGGCATCTGCCTGGCGCTGCTTTCCGCCCTCTCCTTCTCGCTGATGCAGGTGTTCGTGGCCTTGACCGGCCCCGAGATCAGCATCACCGAGCAGACCTTTTTCCGGAATCTCATCGGCCTGATCGCTGTGGGCTTTGTTGCCAAGCGCCAGGGCATCTCCTTCTACGGAGCCCGGCGGTACCAGCCCTATCTGTTCGCCCGCTCCGCGGCTGGCTTTTTGGCGATCGTGCTGCTTTTTTATGCCTCCCGGAATGCCGCCCAGGCGGATGTGTCGATCCTGAACCGAATGTCCATGTTCACCATCTCCGGGGTGTCGGCGCTGTTTCTCCATGAGAAGCTCAGCAAGATCCACATCCCCGCCATGCTGCTCGCCTTTTTGGGCGCGTTTATTGCGGCGAATCCTTCCTTCTCCTCTGCGTTTCTTCCGCTTCTGGCCGCCTTCGGCACCGCCCTGTGCGACACGATCTCCTATCCCATGATCTCCTATCTCTCCGGCAAGGTCCATTCCCTGACGGTGGTGATGCACTTCTGCACCTTCAGCACCGTGCTGTCCGTTCCCCTGATGGTATCCACCTTTGTTTGGCCCACAGGATGGAACCTGTTCTGCCTCCTGATGATCGGCGTGTTTGCGGCTATCGGCCAGATCACCATGACCTTTTCCTATCGCTGGGCCCCTGCCGGGGAATTGAGCATCTATAATCAGATCGCGATCCTGTACAGCGCCCTCATGGGCTTCCTGTTTTTGGATCAGACCCCCTCGGTCCGTACCCTGGTCGGCGGCGGCATGGTCATCGCGGCGTCCGCGCTGCTCTTTTGCTACAAGCAGCATACCCTCCGCCCCCATCCCTCTGATAAGGGAACCGCCGGAGGTACGCCGCAGGCGTAAAATCGAATCTGTATTTTTGTATGATTGTAGTACAATGGGATTTATATTGCAATAGCGCTTTGCACCAACAAATGATTTTCTACGAAAGGTAGAAAATCGAGTCGATTTCTTTTGCACTTTTAACAATTTTACATTTATCGGTTTAGCGAGTTGGTGCGATAAACCCCCGCGGTTTTGTTGAAATATACCAATCCCCTCTTCCCTCGGGTAAGGAGCATACGAATTTTTGTGTCCGCCTCCGCCGTCTTTCCGCTCCGGCCTCGGCCCTCCGCACTCCTCCGCGCTCCGATAGCCGCCCTATACGCACCTGCGCCTTCCCGCCGCCGGCGCTGCAGCCGTTCACCCCCGATCTCGCCGCTGCCGAAGCGCCCTCGTTTTTAAGACAGCGGGCAGGAAATTTCCGCTTGAAAGGATTTTTAAGCTTCAAAGCTTGCAAATTTGAGCAAAAGCAACTATAATGAAGGGTGTGAAAAAAATAAGTAGGTAAAATGGACGGTGATTTTTTTGATTGAAAGAGCGGAGAGCGAACTACTTCCCAAGGTACAAAAAACCAATTTAAGCACGCAATTGGTGGAGGCCTTGGCCTCTATGGTGGAGGCAGGCACCTGGAAGCCCGGCGATAAGCTGCCTAACGAGATCGAATTGGCCGCGTCCTTCAATGTCAGCCGCAACATCATGCGGGAGGCAATGAAGATCCTGATCAACTTCGGGATCCTGGACTCCAACGCCGGCAGCGGGACCTTTGTTTCCTCCAGCGCCATCTCCGGCATTCACAGCATGCGTTTTTTCGAGCGGCTGAAGAAAAACACTTCCCTGGAAAAAATCATGGAGACGCGCCTGATCATTGAGCCGGAGCTGGCCTACCTCGCCTGCCTGCGGGGAACGGATGAGGAGATCCGGGCCCTGGAGGCGCTGGTCAATAAGTCCGAAAAAATCTGGCGTGCCCGAAACTATTTCTATACGGATGATTTCAATTTCCACGCAGAGCTGGCCAAGATGTCTAAAAACGATATCCTGTCGGATCTGCTCAGCACGATGCTCAATCAGCTGAAGGAGGGGGACTACATTCAGTTCAACCGGTATACAAAGCCGGAGGAACGGGACAGCCGCGTGGACGAGCATGGCCTGATCGTTGAGGCCATAAAAAAGCGGGATGCCCTCCTTGCCAAATCCATTATGCACAGGCACCTGTTCGGCCGGATCGAGGTCATCAACTCCTCTTACGACACGGAGGAGCTCTGTAAGGAGATCGAGAGCAGCCAAACAGAGCAGGACTCCTGATGGCTTTGCCTCTGTCCTGCAGGCAGTCGGGATTTAACGCTCCTGCACGGCTTAAGCCAGCCGGTTCGCTATCGGTTGAATAGGCCCGGCCTTGCCCCTCCGGCTGGCAGCGGCAGCGCGCCTTCCCGCGCAGACCTGCCGACTGAGGCCGGTTTTCCGCAGCAAAAGCACCCTGATTTCTTATGAAATCAGGGTGCTTTTTTGCGCGGGAGGCATAAAGCGTCGGCTCGGCACTTTTGTCTCGGCTGCTTTTTCGCCCCGGGCCGCGCCCCAAGCCCAGAAAAACGGGCGACCGCGGCCATGCCCCCCTCCCGCACTTCGCCCGATGAAAAAATATTGCAAAACCCTCTTGCTTTTTCCGGAAAGGTGTGGTAGCTTATAGGCAAAGGCAGTTAAGGTACTTTAACCACTTGCGCACAGAGCCCCGGCACCGTCGGCTTCGGCGCTGCGCAGCAGCTCCCTGCCGGGCGCCGGTCGTCATCGCATCCCCGGGCTTCCGCCGGCGGGCGATACACGAAAGACCAGCGGGTCCTGCGGCATTTTCTTTTGGCATGCGGTTAAGGTTATCTAACACCCTGCAGCGTATTCGGACTTCCTGCGGCTGCGGGGCCGGCGGCTGCGGCGGGCAGCCGTCCCGCCGACCTGTACTAAAAGTGTGAAATTGGAGGAATACTATGGAAACCCTTCTCGGCATACTGCTTCCCTTCCTGGGCACGACCCTGGGGGCGGGCTGTGTGTTTTTTATGAAAAAAGCCCTGGGCGACCTGGTGCAGCGCTCCCTGGCGGGCTTTGCCGCCGGAGTGATGGCGGCGGCCTCTGTCTGGAGCTTGCTGATTCCCGCCATGGACCAGTCGGCAGGCATGGGCAGACTGTCCTTCCTCCCGGCCCTTGTGGGCTTCTGGGCCGGCGTGCTGTTTTTGCTGCTGCTGGACCGGCTGATCCCCCACCTCCATGTGGGCAGCGACCAGGCGGAGGGACCGAAAAGCCGCCTGGGCCGCACCACCATGATGGTGCTGGCGGTGACCCTGCATAACATTCCGGAGGGCATGGCGGTAGGCGTGATGTACGCGGGCTTCCTGGCGGGGAACGCACAGATCACGGCGGCCAGCGCTCTGGTCCTGTCCCTGGGCATCGCCATTCAGAACTTCCCCGAAGGGGCCATCATCTCCATGCCCCTCCGGGCGGAGGGCGAGAGCCGGGGCCGGGCGTTTTCAGGCGGCGTCCTCTCCGGCGTGGTGGAGCCCATCGGCGCGGTACTGACACTCCTGGCCGCCCAGCTGGTGATCCCGGTGCTGCCCTATCTTCTGAGCTTTGCCGCCGGTGCCATGCTCTATGTGGTGGTGGAGGAGCTGATCCCGGAAATGTCCCGGGGGCGGCACTCCAACCTGGGCACGGTGTTCTTCGCGGTGGGCTTCAGCGTGATGATGACGCTGGATGTGGCCCTGGGATAAGCCCGGCGGCGAGCACTGCGGCGGCAGCGGATATAAAAAGAAAGAAGGTATCGATATGATCCAAACGACCGTTAAGGTATCCGGCATGGCCTGCGCCATGTGCGAGGCCCACCTCAACGACGCCATTCGCGGCGCCTTCCCTGTGGAGAAGGTCGCCTCCTCCCATGCCAAGGGGGAGACGGTGATCCTCTCTCAAAAGCCCCTGAACGAAATCGCCCTCCGGGCCGCCATCAACGCCACCGGCTACACCGCAGGGGACATCCGCGCAGAGGTCTATGAAAAGAAGGGGCTGTTCTCGTTTTTGAAGCGGTAGTCCCTGCGCCTTGAGAAGCCGCCCTGCGGCGGCTTCTCAAAGGCCGAAAGGTTAGATATATTTACCTTCCTGTAAATTAAAAACAAGGAGCGAAAGGCAAATGTCTGAAGAAATTTTGATCCGTCAGGGGGCGCCCACGCTGGCGGGCATCAAGACCGGGAGCTTGTTCCCCTGCCCCTGCGAGGATCGCCGGGCACTGCTGGCCGACATCCGGCAGCTGAACCGGCGGCTGGCGCCCAAGGGGCTGTGCCTTCTGCCCATCCGCTTTTTGCCGGGGCAGGCGCTGCTCTACCTCTACCGCCCCGCCGAGCTGCGGCGGGACCTGCGGGACGCTCGGGCCGTCCAGCTGCTGCGGCAGGCGGGCTATGCCGATGAAAGCTGCGCCCGCTGCGTAGCCCGGCTGGCACGCCGCTTCCGAGAGAACGGAGAGTTCCCCCATGAGGTGGGGCTGTTTCTCAGCTACCCGCCGGAGGATGTGCAGGGCTTCATCGACCACCGGGCCAACGGCTTCAAATGCACGGGGCTTTGGAAGGTCTACGGCGATGAGGAAAGGGCCCGGACGCTCTTCGCAAAGTTCAAAAAATGCACGGAGATCTACTGCGCTCTCTGGCAGAGCGGCTCGAAGCTCGAGCAGCTGGCCGTCGCGGTTTGATTCTATAAAAATCATTAAAAGGAAAGGAATTTACGAAAATGAAAGCTGCTGTTGTATATTGGAGCGGCACGGGCAATACGGAGGCCATGGCTCGGGCCGTTGCCCAGGGCATGACCGCTGCCGGCGCCGAGGCCGTTTTGCTCACCCCCGACCAGGTGCACCCCGGCGATCTGACCGCCTATGGCGCCATCGCCTTCGGCTGCCCGGCCATGGGCAGCGAGGTGCTGGAGGAAATGGAGTTCCAGCCCATGTTCGATGCCTGCAAGCACGGCCTGGGCGGCAAGCGGGTAGCCCTCTTCGGCTCCTACGGTTGGGGCGACGGCGAGTGGATGCGCAGCTGGGAGCGGGACTGCAGCGATGCGGGAGTGAACCTGGCGTGTGAGAGCGTGATCTGCGCCGATGCCCCTGACGAGGCGGCCCTGGCCTCCTGCCGGGCCCTGGGTGAGACACTGGCAGACTGAGAATAGCAAACGGTCCTGCGGCCCTCCGGGGCCGCAGGACCGTTTTTGAGCTCGCCCTTCCCCGGCTGTCCGGGGCTCAAGGGGCATCGAGGCCGTCAGCGCCCGGCGCTATGAGTCGGATATGGCTCTTGTGAAAGGTAAGCAGGCCCTCATCCCGCATTTTCCCCAGCTCCAGGGACAGCCCGCTGCGCTCCACGCCGAGGTAATCCGCCAGCTGTTGGCGGGAAAAGGGGATGTCGAACTCATAGCTGCCCCGGCGCCGGGCCTCGGCGGAAAAATAGGACAGCAGCTTCGCCCGGGTGGTGCGCCGGGCCATGTGGGTGAGCTTTTCATTGAGCTGCAGGTTCTTCTCCGCCAGCTCCCCCAGCAGATTGCGGACCATGCGCCCGTGGTGGGCGCAGGCGGAGGGGCACACGCTCAGCACGCGCTTGATGCGCAAAAACAGCACCGCACCCGCGCTCTGCGCCTCCACGCTCACATTCAGCACCGCTCCCGGTGCGCAGGCGAACACCTCGGCAAAGGTCTGCCCCGGCCCGATTTTGGAGAGGATGCTGCGGTTGCCCCAGATGTCCTCCTGCACGACCAGCACGCTCCCCGCCAGCACCAGGCCCACCTCCTCCGCCGTGTCACCGGCCCGGAGCAGCCGGACGCCCTTGGAAAAGGACTCCGTCCTCGCCCCCAGGCAGGTGAGCATAGCGGCAAGCTCCTCCCGGGAGATGCCGGAAAAAAGGGGTGATGCTTGGAGCACCGGAAAAAATTCCTTCATAAAACGGCTCCTTTCGTTGAAAATTCAACCGACTTGTTGCTTTTATTGTAGTACAATGCAGGCATAAATGCAACAGGAGGTCTGAACTATGAAAAGAAGGATCATCGAGATCGACCAGGACAAGTGCAATGGCTGCGGCGCCTGCGCCACGGCCTGCCACGAGGGAGCCATCGCCATGGTTGACGGCAAGGCACGGCTCCTGCGGGACGACTACTGCGACGGGCTGGGAGACTGCCTGCCCGCCTGCCCCACCGGGGCCATCACCTTCGTGGAGCGGGAGGCAGCGGCCTATGATGAGAAGGCCGTCATGGAGAATAAGCAGCGAAAAATGCGGGAAAAGGGCATGGCTTTGCCCTGCGGCTGCCCGGGGAGCCAGTCCCGGAGTCTCCGGCGGGAGGACGCGCCTGCCATGGAAACGCCGCAAGTGCAGCAGACGAGCCGCCTTTCTCAGTGGCCGGTACAGATCAAGTTAGTGCCGGTGAACGCCCCGTATTTTGACGGTGCCCGGCTGCTCATCGCCGCCGACTGCACCGCCTATGCCTACGCCGCCTTCCACGAGCGGTTCATCAAGGGGCACATTACCCTGGTGGGCTGTCCCAAGCTGGACGCCGTGGATTATGCCGAGAAGCTCACGGAGATCCTCCGGAGCAATGACATCAGGAGCGTCACCATCGTGCGCATGGAGGTGCCCTGCTGCGGCGGGCTGGAGATGGCGGCAAAAACCGCCCTGCAGCAGAGCGGGAAATTCATCCCCTGGCAGGTGGTCACCGTGACGGTGGACGGCCGGCTGAAGGAGGAATAAAAAATCAAAAAAGGGCGCATGCCTCGCAAAGCCGGCCCCCGGCGGCCTGGGGCATGACCGCCGCCGGTGTGAAAAAAGAAGAGCTGCTTTGTAAAGCAGCTCTTCTCTTTTATGCGTTTCAGCGGTTTTTGATCAGCCGATGTTCTCGCCCCGGGCCTGGCGCTCGGCGATCTCCTTCATGGCGTCCTTATGAGAGAGGTTCCAGCGGCCCTTCTCATCGATCTCCATGAACTTGACCCACATCATGTCGCCCACCTTGCAGGCGTCCTCCACCTTCTCGATGCGCTTTTCCGCCAGCTTGGAGATGTGCACCAGGCCGTCCTTGCCGGGAGCGATCTCCACGAAGGCGCCGAAGGGCAGGATGCTCTTGACCCGGCCATAGTACAGGGCGCCTACCTCGGGCTCAAAGACGATGTCCTTGATGAACTTCTGAGCGGCCTCGCAGGAGGCGGCGTCGGGAGAGGCGATGTGGATGGTGCCGTCGTCGTCGATGTCCACCTTGGCGCCGGACTCGGCCACGATCTTCTGGATGACGCTGCCGCCCTTGCCGATGACCTCGCGGATGCGCTCGGGATCGATGTGCATGGTGATCATCTTGGGGGCCCAGCGGCTGACCTCGGGACGGGGCTCGCTGATGACGGGCAGCATGACCTGATCCAGGATCTGCACCCGGGCGTCATAGGTGATGTCCAGGGCGTTCTTGATGATCTCCATGGTGAGACCGTCGTTCTTCAGGTCCATCTGAATGGCAGTGATGCCCTTCTTGGTGCCGGCCACCTTGAAGTCCATCTCGCCGTGGAAGTCCTCCACGCCCTGGATGTCGATGAAGGTGGTAAAGCCGCCCTCATCGTCCTGGATAAGGCCGCAGGAAATGCCGGCCACAGGGGCGGAGATGGGCACGCCTGCGTCCATCAGGGCCAGGGTGGAGCCGCAGATGGAGCCCTGGGAGGTGGAGCCGTTGGAGGACACCACCTCGGACACCACGCGGATGGCGTATGGGAACTCCTCCACCGGGGGGATCACGGGCAGCAGGGCCCGCTCGGCCAGCGCGCCGTGACCGATCTCCCGGCGGCCGGGGCTGCGGGCGGGCTTGGCCTCACCCACGGAGTAGCCGGGGAAGTTATAGTGGTGCATGTAGCGCTTCTCGGTCTCCTCCCAGATGGTATCCAGCTTCTGGTTGGCGCTGAGGGTGTCCAGGGTGCAGACGGAGAGCACCTGGGTCTGGCCGCGGGTAAAGAGGCCGGAGCCGTGGACCCGGGGCAGCACGCCCACCTCGGCGTCCAGAGGACGGATCTCGTTCTTCTGGCGGCCGTCCACGCGGTGGCCCTGGAGCAGCCACTCCTTGACGATCATCTTCTGGAACTTGTAGGTGATCTCCTCCAGGTACTGGTCCATGTTGGGGAACTCCTCGAGATACTTCTCGTGCCAGTGCTCGATCATGGCGTTCCAGCGCTGCTCCCGGACATTCTTATCGTCGGTGTCCATGGCGGCCTTGGCCTCGTCCATGAACTCGGAGGTGATGCGGTTAAAGAGGTCATAGTCAAAGTCGGCATGGGGATAGTCGAACTTGGGCTTGCCGATCTCGGCCACCATCTGGTTGATGAGGGCCACCTGCTTGAGGTTCTCGCTGAAGGCCATCTGAATGGCGTTGAACATCTGCTCGTTGGTGACCTGGTTGGCGCCGGCCTCGATCATGACCACCTTCTTCTCGGTGGACACCACGGTGACATCGAGATCGGAGACCTTGCGCTGCTCGGCATCGGGGTTGATGACAAGCTGCCCGTCCACCAGGCCCACCTTCACGGCGCCCACGGGGCCGTTCCAGGGAATGTCGGAGATGGCCAGGGCGGCGGAGGTGCCGATGAGGGCGGCCACCTCGGCGGAGCAGTCAAAGTCCTGGGACATGACGGTGCACATCACGGACACATCGTTGCGGAAGTCATAGGGGAACAGGGGGCGGATGGGGCGGTCGATGACCCGGGAGGTCAGGATGCCCTTTTCGCCGGGGCGGCCCTCCCGGCGGTTGAAGCTGCCGGGGATGCGGCCCACGGAGTAGAGCTTCTCCTCAAAGTCCACGCTCAGGGGGAAGAAGTCGATGCCGTCCCGGGGGCGGGGGGCAGCGGTGACGCAGCACAGCACCCGGGTGTCGCCATAGCCCACCATGACGGCGGCGTTGGCCAGCTCGGCCAGCTTGCCCACCTCCAGAGTGAGGGGACGGCCAGCCAGGTCCATGGAATACTTGTGATAACCGGGGAATTGGCGATGGGTAATGATGGTTGACATGGTTTTTGCTCCTTTTCTTATGTGTTTTTTGCGGAGCGGAGCAGGCCGTTAGCACTTGAAGCAGCCCCCGCTGCCGGGGCTCCTCGGGGGCTCCTTCAAGTTCTAAAGGCGTGCATGCGCCGCCCGCAAATATTGAAAATAGGGTGGTGCATGGCACCACCCTGATTTCACGATTACTTACGAAGACCCAGCTTGGCGATCAGCGCACGGTAGCGCTCGATATCCTTCTTGGCCAGGTAGTCCAGCAGGCGGCGGCGCTTGCCGATCATCATCTGCATGCCGCGGCGGCTGTGGAAGTCATGGGGATGCACCTTCAGGTGCGCAGTCAGCTGGCTGATGCGCTCGGTGAGGATGGCAACCTGGACCTCGGGGGAGCCGGTGTCGGTCTCGTGGGTACGGTTGGCCTCGATGATAGAGGTCTTCTGGTCTTTGAGCATCATAGTGTAATTTCCACCTTTCTTGATTTGACCCGCAAGCCGCGTTCCGGGACAGGTGAATGATCCGGGGACGAAGACAAGGGGCACAGGAACGCACATTAAAGCGTACTTTGGAAGTATAGCACAGCTTTTCGGGTTTGTAAAGCGCTTTTTGCCGGTTTTTTATTTAATTTCAATGGCGCCGGTAGGGCAGCGCTCCGCCGTGAGGCCCACGGCTCCCCGGAGGTCATCGGGGATCTCCCCGGTGATGGCCCGGGCGCTTTCCCCGGGGGCGATGGCGAACACCTCCGGGCAGGCGGCGGCGCACAGGCCGCAGCGCACACATCCCTTTTGATTGACCGTGGCTATCATACCTCTCCCCTCCTCACAGGTTTTCCAGATCTTCCTTGCGGAGCTTCATGTCCCGGTACGGCTTGGGCAGCCCCGGGGCAATGAGCGGAAAGACATTCTCCGTGTCGGCGGTGGGCTGGATGTTGTAGGTGCCGTAGCGGTTGATGAGGTTCTCCACGCTCTCGGGCGGAGCTTGGAAGGCGTGGACATCCGGAGTGGCATCTGCGGGCTTTTTCTTCATAAAAATCACCTCTGCCCGTAGTATGGGCAGAGGCGGCGGAAAATATAATTCTAACCTTTATAAATTAAATATACGAAATATACGCTCAGCGGTAGACCTCGGCATCGAAGTCGCGGACGAACTCCCGGCGCTTTTCATCCCACACCCGGACCACCTTGGTCTCATCAAACACAAGGCGCATGGCAAAGTCCCTGGCCTCGGCGATATCGTCGGTCTGGAAAAAGTCCCGGAACTCCGAATCCAGCACGGTGTGGTACTGCACATGAAAGCGAAACGGCTGATAAGGCATGCTCTGTCCTCCCGAATAAAAAAGAGTCCGCCGCAAAAAATGGGGGACTACTCTAAATATACTCTTAAGCTCTGGAAATTGCAATGAAAAGATTTACCAAAATTTCAGAAAATTTTTCTATGTATTTTCGGCTCCAAAAATTTGAAAAACTCTTTTCTTGGTCAGTTTCTTGGGGTATAATGCCTGCATTGTTATATTTTGATGGGGAGTGTGTTATCTATGAAGATCGGCTTTGACAACGAGAAGTACCTGTCCCTGCAGGCAGAGCACATCCGCCAGCGCCGGGCCCAGTTCGGCGGCAAGCTCTATTTGGAGTTCGGCGGCAAGCTCTTTGACGACTACCACGCCTCCCGGGTGCTGCCGGGCTTCCAGCCCGACAGCAAGATCCGCATGCTGGCCACCATGAAGGACGAGGTGGAGATCGTGGTAGCCCTGTGTGCCCGGGACATCGAGAAGAACAAGATGCGGGGAGACCTGGGCATCCGCTACGACGACGATGTGCTGCGGCTCATCGATGTGTTCCGCAGCTTGGGCTTCTATGTGGGCAGCGTGGTCATCACGCAATATGCCGGCCAGCAGGCCGCCGACGCCTTCATCCAGCGGCTCACCTCTCTGGGGGTGAAGAGCTACAGGCACTATGCCATCGCCGGGTACCCCTCGGATGTGGCCCATGTGGTGTCCGACGAGGGCCTGGGCCGCAACGAGTATATCGAGACCTCCCGCAGTGTGGTGGTGGTCACCGCCCCGGGCCCCGGCAGCGGCAAGATGGCCACCTGCCTGAGCCAGCTCTACCACGAGCACAAGCGGGGCATCCGGGCCGGGTACGCCAAGTATGAGACCTTCCCCATCTGGAACCTGCCTCTGAAGCACCCGGTGAACCTGGCCTACGAGGCGGCCACCGCCGACCTCAACGATGTGAACATGATCGACCCCTTCCACCTGGAGGCCTACGGCAAGACCACCGTAAACTACAACCGGGATGTGGAGGTGTTCCCGGTGCTCAATGCCATGTTCGAGCGCATCCAGGGCACCTCTCCCTACAAGTCCCCCACGGACATGGGGGTGAACATGGCGGGCTTCGCCATTGTGGACGATGCCGCCTGCCAGGAGGCCAGCCGCCAGGAGATCCTCCGCCGCTATTATGATGTCCAGGTGGCTTACACCCAGGGCAAGTGCGACCAGGTGCCCGTGCGGAAGCTGGAGCTGGTGATGCGCCAGGCCGGTGTGACCCCGGACATCTGCCCCGCCGTGGCCGCCTCCCTGGCAAAGGCGGAGCAGACCATGGGCCCCGCCGGCGCCATGGTGCTGCCGGACGGCGCGGTGGTCACCGGCAAGACCTCCACCCTCCTGGGCGCCTCCGCCGCCCTGCTGCTGAACGCCCTGAAGCACATGGCGGGCATCGACCCGGACATGGACCTCATCGCCCCCTCCGTCATCGCCCCCATCAGCCACATGAAGACCACCCACCTGGGCCACCACAACCCCCGGCTGCACTCCGATGAGGTGCTCATCGCCCTGGCCATGTCCGGCCTCACCAACCCCTTTGCCGAGCGAGCGCAGGACATGCTCCAGTCCCTCCGGGGCTGCGACGCCCACTTCACCGTGATCATCAACAACGAGGACGCCAACCTCTATAAGCGCCTGGGCATCAATGTGAGCTGCGAGCCGAAATATGAGATCAAGCGCCTCTATCACAAATAACTCCCCCAAAAAGAGCAGAAAGAAGCCGCCCCGCCGGGCGGCTTCTTTTTTTCTGCAAAAGGGGCTTTACTTTCTTGCCATGGCCTTCTTCACGGCGGCCACGATGTTGGCAGCCCGCAGGCCGTATTCATCCATCAGGAAGTCCAGGGGGCCCACCTGGCCGAAGGCATCCTGCACGCCCACGAACTCCTGGACGGTGGGGCAGGTCCTGGCCAGGCAGTTGGCCACCACGCTGCCCAGGCCGCAGGTGACATTGTGGTTCTCGGCGGTGACGATGGCCCCGGTCTCCCGGGCGCACTTCACCACCAGTTCCTCATCCAGGGGCTTCCAGGTGAACATATCCACCACCCGCACGGAGATGCCCTCGGCCTGCAGCTGCTCATAGGCCTTCAGGGCCTCATCCACCATGAGGCCGGAGGTGATGATGGCGGCCGCGTCCTCGGGACTTTCGTGGAGCACCACACCCTTGCCGATTTGGAACTCGCTTTCGTCGCCGTAGACGGTGACAAAGCCCTTGCGGACAAAGCGGGTATAGGTCACCACGCCGGCATCCGCCACCTGCTGGATGACCGCCTTGAGCTGGGGGTAGTCGCAGGGGTCGGTGACGATGGTCTGGGGGATGGAGAGGTACATGGCCCCGTCCTCCAGGGGCATATGGGTGCCGCCGTTGAAGGCGGCGGACACGCCGGGGTCGCTGCCCAGGACATTCACGGGCAGGTCGGCATAGGCCGCGGACATATAGATCTGGTCATAGATGCGCCGGGAGGAGAAGGTGCCGAAGGAGTGGAGATAGACCTTCTTGCCGGTGGCGGCGAGACCCGCCGCCACGCCGGCGGCGTTGCCCTCGGCGATGCCGGCCTCATAGCTTCGGTCGGGGTAGTCCTTCATCAGCTGCTTGGTGTTCACGCAGCCCATGAGGTCGCAGTCCACATACACGATGTCCCTGTCCCGGGCCATCATGTCCTTCAGCGTCAGAGCCATCGCGTCCCGCAGGGCGCGCTTATCCTTTTCATGGTTGCCGATCAGATTGATTTTCATCGTCCTCACCCTCCTTACTGCAATGCCGCCAGGGCCTTTTCGGCGGCGGCCAGGGCCTCCTGCCACTGCTCCTCGCTGGGCTGGGAGCTGTGCTCGCGCTTGGGCTCGGCAAAGGTGGCGCCCTTGCCCTTGATGGTGTGCATCACGATGCAGGTGGGCACGCCCTTGGTGGCATAGGCGCTCATGATGGCCTCATAGATGGCGGGGATGTCGTGGCCGTCGATCTCCAGGGTGTGGAGACCGAAGCCCGCCGCCTTCTTGGCCAGGGAGCCATGGTCGAGAATGTCCTTCGTGGGGCCGTCCAGCTGATACTCATTCTCGTCGATGATGAAAACGATGTTGTCCAGCTTGTGGGCATAGGCAAAGTGGAAGGCCTCCCAGACCTGGCCTTCATCGGCCTCGCCGTCACCGATGACGCAGAACACATGGTTCTTGCGGCCGTCGATGCGGTTGCCCAGGGCGGCGCCCACGGCGGAGGACACACCCTGGCCCAGGGAGCCGGTGGTCAGGTCCACGCCGGGGGTGAGCTTGCGGTCGGTATGGCTGGGGAATTTGGTGTGGGGCTGGTTGAGGGTATAGGCCTCGGCCATGGGATAGTAGCCCATGAGGCCGAAGGTGGCGTAGGCCACAGGGCCTGCGTGGCCCTTGGAGAGCACCAGCCAATCCCGGTCAGGATCCCGGGGATCCTTGGGGTCGAAGTGCATGACCTCGCCATAGAGCACGGCCATCAGGTCCGCCAGGTCCATGGAGCCGCCCACATGGCCGAAGCCGCGGGAGTGGATGACCCGCAGGGTCTCCAGGCGGATCTGCGCCGCCAGCTTTTCAATTCGTTTCGTATCCATGCTTTCGCTTCCTTATCGCAAAGTATTCCGCTCCCGCGCCGGGGCGGGACGGTGGTTCGCTTACGCTTTTTATGTTAGCAAAGTTTATTTGCGATTTCAAGGGGCTTGCTCTTGAACTTCCGGGATTTTTTCGATAAAATGAGCAGGCGTAACAGGAAATAGGCGCTTTGTGCGCAATGAGGAGAGAACGACGCCATGAAAAAGTTTTTTGCGCTGCTTTTGACCCTGGGGACGGTGCTGCTTTCCGGCTGCGGCCGGGATATCCCCGCCGCCGTGTCCTTCACTGCCGCCGGCGGCACCGGCTATGCCTGGGAGGCCGCCGTGGCCAACGAGACCGTTGCCGCCTGCACCCTGGAGACGGCTCCGGCGGACGGCAATCTGCCCGGCGGCCCCGTCAGCTATACCTTCACCTTTACCGGCCTTGCTGCCGGGGAGACGGAGGTCACCTTCACCTACGGCCGCAGCTGGGAGGACACCCGCCTGCGCCGCAGCTGCACGGCGGCGGTGGATGAAAAGGGCCATGTGACCTTAGGGCCCCTCAGCGATGCCGCGCTGGTCATCGATCTGGGCAGCGGCGACTATTCCGCCCTGTGTCTGGACAGCGATGTCCTCGCCGTTTCCCTGGATGATCAGAGCGGCCTTTGCACCTGCACCCCGGGGGTTCCCGGGGAGACCCGCCTGGACTTCTTCTATACCGGCCAGGAGGAGGACCTTCACGACCGGGCCTTCACCGTCACTGTGGGAGAGGACGGCTCCGTGACCTGGCTGGAGGCCCAGGCGGACGAGGCAGGGGCCCTTGACATGGGCTTTACCCCCTATAAGACCGCCAAGGAGCTCTCCGAGGCCGCCGGCTGCTTCGTGCCCGCCTGCCGGGAGATGAAAAGCTGCGTCTATACCTACATACCGTCGGAAAAGCTGGCCTGCGTAAGCTTCACCTGGGACGGTGTGCCCATGCTCTATGCCGCCGGCGCCGCCTCCCTGGAGCCGCTCACCGACGAGACCACCGTCCAGGAGCAGCTGGAGGGCACCGCCGTCTATGTGACCCGGGGCACGGACACGGACGCTGCGCGCAGCGACATCACCGCCGCTTGGGCCTGCACCCAGGGGGTTTCCTATGTGGTCAGCGACGATGCCGGCTTTACCCCGGAGCTGATGAAAACGGTACTCAGCGGCATCCTGAAGGCCCAGAACGGCTGAGTCGAGCTCTGTGAAAAAGACCCGCCCTCCCGGGCGGGTCTTTCGTATTTACATGCTGACCGGGTGGGAGAAGGTGTAGGTGCCCTCCGCCACTACAGTGCCCTGGGCGTCCTTTATCCAGGCCCGGATGACATTGAGCCGCTTCCCCGCCCGGAGCACCTCCGCCCGGCAGGTGAGCTTCCCCGCCTTGGCCGGGGCCAGGAAGTGTACATCGCAGTTCACCGTGGAGCCCGGCGGGGACACGGTGGCGGAGGCGGTGCCCGCCGTGTGGTCCATCACCGTTACCAAAACGCCGCCATGGACGCTGCCGATGGGGTTGATGTGGTGCTCGGTGGCCTCGACCTCACTCTCGGCCACGCCGTCCTCTACCTGGGTGATGCGCCCGCCGATGTAGTCCGTAAAGCTGCCGGGCTGATTGGCCGCCGTCATGAGTAGCTGCCGCCATTCTTTATCCATAGGTTTTCCTCCTGAAAAGCAAAAAGCGGCCCTGCCGCTTTTTGCCTGTTTTTATCGGGTCACAGGTAACGCTTCATCTCGTCGGTGGCGGTGTCCGCGTCGCCGGTCATGGTGACGGTGAACTTCACCTCATTCTTCTCGCTGAAGCGATCCAGCCAGTCCAGGAAGTTCTCGATCTGGCGGTCCTCCTTGGAGTGGGCGATCTTGCAGAGATTGTCCACAAAGACATGGGAAATATCGTAGTTGCCCGCGTACATGCCGCTGATAAAGCCGCGCAGGCAGTCAAAATTCTCAATGCTGTGTTCTCCGGCGTTCACCAGGCGCACACTGTAGCGGATGTCGTAGGTCATGTCGGCGCTGGGCTCGATGCACACCACGCTGCCGCGCTCTTCATCCACCGCGTTGTGGATCATTTCAATGAGCTGCTTGGTCTTTCCCGCGCCGTTGGATCCCATGATGAGTCTAACCATAAGAAATCACTCCTTTGATGATGGTGGGGGTTGCTGCTATCCTGCTGACAGCATACCATATTCTGCTGAAAATAGCAATGCAGAAAAATGTAAACGATTTTTGACCAATTTGCCCATCAGCCGCCCAGCTTCTGCAAAAGCTCCTGGCGGCGCTGCTCATAACCGGGCTTGCCCAAGAGGGCAAACATGTTCTTCTTGTAGGCCTCCACACCGGGCTGATCGAAGGGGTTGACATCCATGAGATAGCCGCTGAGACCGCAGGCATACTCGAAGAAATAGATGAGCTGGCCCAGGGTCTGCTCGTCATTCTCTGCGGCCTGAAGGATGATGTTGGGCACGCCGCCCTCCACATGGGCCAGGAGGGTGCCGTCCATGGCCTGCCGGCAGATGAAGTCCATGGACTTGCCCGCCAGGAAGTTCAGGCCGTCGCCGTCCTGGTCCTCAAAGGGCACGGGGTTTTCGTGGCGGGAGGCCCCGAAGCGCACCACCGTCTCGAAGAGGTGGCGCTCGCCCTCCTGGATGTACTGGCCCATGGAGTGCAGATCCGCGGTGAACTCCACGCTGGCCGGGAACAGGCCCTTGCCCTCCTTGCCCTCGGACTCGCCGTAGAGCTGCTTCCACCACTCCGCCATAAAGCGGAAGCTGGGCTCATAGCAGGCCAGGATCTCGATCTTCTTGCCCATGCGGTAGAGCTCATGCCGGGCGGCGGCATACTGCCAGGCGGGGTTTTCCGTCAGGTCCTCCCGGCGGCAGAGCTCCATCATCTCCGAGGCGCCCCGGAGCAGGGCATCGATGTCGATGCCCGCCGCGGCGATGGGCAGAAGGCCCACGGCGGTGAGAACGCTGTAGCGCCCGCCGATGTTGTCGGGCACCACGAATTCCTCATAGCCATTGGCATCCGCCAGGGCTTTCAGGGCTCCCCGGTGCGCGTCGGTGGTGGCGTAGATGCGCTTTGCCGCCCCCTCCTTGCCGTAGCGGCGCTCCAGCTCCCGGCGGAAATAGCGGAAGGCCACCGCCGGCTCCGTGGTGGTGCCGGACTTGGAGATGACATTCACCGAGAAGTCCACCCCCTCCAAGAGCTCCATTACCTCAGACAGGGCATCGGAGGAAAGTCCGTTGCCCACAAAGTAGATGTTGGGGGTCTCCTTCTTCTTCAGGTTGTAATTGGGGCTCCGCAGGCACTCAATGACGCCCCGGGCGCCCAGATAAGACCCGCCGATGCCGATGACCACCAGGGCCCGGGAGTCGCTTTGGATGCGGCGGGCGGCCTCCTTGATGCGGGCCAGCTCCTGGCGGTCGCAGTCCCGGGGCAGGTTCACCCAGCCGGTGAACTCGCCGCCGGCGCCATCCCCCCTCTGCAGGCGGTCATGGGCCAGCTTCAGCCGGGGGGCCAGGGCCGCCTCATAGGGCAGGGTCAGAAATTTCCGAATATGTGTTACATCAACTCGCAGCATCTTGCTGTCCTCCTATATGAAAATGATTGAAAATGATCGTGGTTATTTTACCGCTTTCCGAAAAGGATTACAAGCAGGGAGGGACTTTTTCCCCATATGCACCGCCGCCCGGTGGAGCTGCCCCCCTAAAACAGGCAAGATCCCGGGGCAGGCGCCCTTTTTCGCCGGGAATTATGCGAAGGCGCATAGTTGCTTTTTCTTTTCTTTGTGTTATGATGATAACAGATACAAAAAAAGGAGTAAATAGGCAACATGAACATTTATTTGCAGGGCTTGACCATGGGGCTTGCGTATGTGGCCCCCATCGGGCTGCAAAACCTCTTTGTCATCAACTCCGCGCTGACGCAGAGCATCAAGCGCGTCTACATCACGGCGCTGATCGTGGTGCTGTGCGATGTGCCCCTGGGGCTGGCCTGCTTTTTGGGGGCCGGGGCCCTGATGCAGGCGCTGCCCTGGCTGCAGAAGGTCATCCTGGGCCTGGGCAGCATCATCGTCATCTACATCGGCATCGGCCTTCTGCGGGCCAAGGCGTCCCTGGAGGGGGGCCGGGATGTGAATGTGCCCATCTGGAAGCTCTTCACCACCGCCTTCGTGGTGACCTGGTTCAACCCCCAGGCCATCATTGACGGCACCATGATGCTGGGCGCCTTCCGGGCCACCCTGCCTGCGGGCACCGATCTTTCCTTCATCCTGGGGTTCGCCTCCGCCTCTGTGCTGTGGTTCTTCACCCTCTCCACCGTGGTGTCCCAGGCCAGCCGCCTGAGCCGAAAGAAACTGGAGCGCACCGGCGGCGCCGGCACCGCCATCGACAACACCCGCTTTGAGAAGATCCTCACCGTGGTCAACAAGGTCTGCGGCGCGGTGGTGGTCTTCTACGGCTGCCGGCTGGCCTACAGCTTTCTCCGGCTGATGGGCTGGCTCTGAGCACCCATAACTGCAAAAAAGGACCCCGAAAATGCCAAGGCATTTTCGGGGTCCTTTTTTGCTTTATTTTATTTGGTGTCCCGGAATACATCCCAGTTCTTGGCAAAGTACTCGATGCCGGAATAGACCGTGGTCACCAGGATGATGCCCTGGCAGACATAGTTGGCCCACTGGGGGATGCCTGCGATGATCAGGCAGATGCACACCATGGTGGAGGCGGTCTTGATCTTGCCGGACCAGCCGGCGGCGATGACCCGGCCCTTCTCCACGGCCACCAGGCGCATGCCGGACACGGCGAACTCCCGCAGCAGCACCACCGCCAGCACCCAGCCGAAGAATTCCCCCTTTTCCACGAACCAGCACAGGGCCGCCATCACCAGGCACTTATCCGCCAGGGGATCGCAGAACTTGCCGAAGTCGGAGGTCTGGTCATAGTGCCGGGCGATGTAGCCGTCCAGCAGGTCGGTGAGGCAGGCCGCCACATAGACCCCCAGAGCCACCCAGCGATAGCCGGGGAACTCCCCGTAGGCGATCACCAGAAAGACCGGGATCAGCGCCACGCGCAGAAGGGTGAGTTTGTTGGCAGTTGTCATGGGCATAGGGGTCACGACCTTTCTCTATCTTAACAAGCGGGGCTATTATAGCACATTCCGGCCGGAAAACAAAGGACAAATTAAAAAACTTTCGGCTTATTCCGCCGCCTCGCCGGTGAGATCCCCGTCCATGGTGCCGGTGAGGCGCACCTGCACGAATTCACCGGGCTCCACCTCCCGCTCGGCGGTAAAGAACACGCCGCCGTCGATGCCAGGGCTCTCGGCATAGGTGCGCCCGAAGTAGCACCCGGCCTCGCCGTCATACCCGTCGCAGAGCACCTCCGCCAAGTCTCCCAGGCGGCTGTCGTTGAATTGATCCATGACCTGGCTCTGGATGTCCGCCACCAGCTCTGCCCGGCGGACGGCCTCGTCGGTATCCACCCGGTTGGGCATCCCGGCGGCGGGAGTCCCCTCCTCCGGGGAGTAGGGGAAGGCCCCCACCCGCTCCAGCTGCATCTCCCCCAAAAAGCCGCACAGCTCCTCGAAGGCGGCCTCGTCCTCATAGGGCAGACCCGTGATGAGGGAGGTCCGCAGCACCAGTCCGGGAATCCGCGCCCGGAGCTTGGTGAAAAGGGCCGTGAGGCCCGCGCGGGTCTCCCGGCGGCGCATGGCGTGCAGGACCGCGTCGTTGCAGTGCTGGATGGGCATATCGATGTACTTGCAGATCTTGGGCTCGGCGGCAATGGTGTCGATGAGCTCATCGGTGATGGTGTCGGGATATAGGTAGTGCAGGCGGATCCAGTGAAAATCCAGTTTGCACAGCTCCCGCAGCAGCTGGGGCAGCTTTTTCTCCCGATAGAGATCCACGCCGTAGCGGGTGATATCCTGGGCGATGACGATGCACTCGCGGACGCCGTCCGCCGCCAGGGCACGGGCCTCGGTGAGGATGTCCTCCATGGCCCGGCTGCGGTAAGGCCCCCGAAGCTGGGGGATCACGCAGTAGGCGCAGCGGTTGGAGCACCCCTCGGCAATGCGCAGATAGGCATAGTGCCGGGGGGTGGAGAGCACCCGGGGCAGCTCCTCCACGGGGCTGTCGATGGGGCTGAAGCGGCAGACCACCTCCCCGGCCATCAGCTGCTCCAAGGCCTCCACGATGTGACCGTAGTCGGCGGTGCCCATGATGCCGTCCACCTCCGGCAGCTCCTGCGCCATCTCCTGGCGGTAGCGCTGGCTCAGGCAGCCGGTGACCAGGATCCTCTTCACCTCTCCGGCGGCCTTGAGTTCGGCGGCGGAGAGAATGGTCTCGATGGCCTCGGTCTTGGCGCTGTCGATAAACCCGCAGGTGTTGATGACCACCGCGTCGCTGCCGTTGACATCCTCCTGCACGGTCATGCCCGCCTGGAGGCACAGGGCCATCATCTGCTCGGTATTCACGCGATTTTTGTCGCATCCAAGGGAAATAAAAGATACATTCATCGGTTTAATCCTCATCTATCTCCTGGCCCAGCGCGTTGAGGGCGGGGCGGATATCGCTCCAGGAAAAGCCCCGGCGCAGCAGGGCGTTGGAGAGCTTTTTGGCGGCGGCGTCATCCAGGGCGCCGCCCCGGAGCTTGCCCTGCAGGTAGGCCGCGATGGCCTCCTGCGGCGGCGGAAGCTGCCGAAGGGCCTCCTCCCACAGCTCCCGGGGGATCCCCCGCCGCTGCAGCTCCTGCTGCACCCGGCGGGCACCGTAGCCCAGGGCGCCGTAGTGCCGGGCAATGACCCCGGCGAAGGCGGCATCGTCCACCGCGCCCAGCTCCTCCAGCCAGTCAGCGGTCTCGGCGGCGGCCTCCTGGGCTGCCCCCTTTTTCTCCAGCCGGCGGCACAGCTCCTTCTTGGAGAGCATCTGCCGGGCGGCCATGGCCGCGGCCTCCGCCCGGGTCTGGGAGCGGTCCGCCGCCGCCCGGAGAGCCGCTACCTCCTCATCGGAGAGGGTCATCCCCCGGCAGAGGCCAAAGCGCAGAAGCTCCTGCTGGGTAATGCGCAGGAGCTCGCCCTCCTGCAGAAACACCAGCACACGCTCCCGCTTATGCTTGGATTTTTCGATGCGCTCAATTGTCGGCATCGTCGTCGAAGTCCTCGGCGGAAACATCCACCGCGCGGCCCGCGGCCCGGGCGGCGATCTTGGACTGGGCGCCCATGAGCTTATGGAAGTTGTCCCGGACGGCCTGCTCCAGCTTGGCCGCCTCGGCGGGATTGGCCCGGAAATACTCCTTGGCGGCATCCTTGCCCTGGCCCAGGCGCACCTCGCCCAGGGAGAACCAGGAGCCGGATTTCTGCACCAGATCCAGCTTCACGCCCAGGTCGATGAGCTCGCTGAGCTTGCTGATGCCCTCGCCGTACATGATGTCGAACTCCGCCTCCCGGAAGGGGGGCGCCACCTTGTTTTTCACCACCTTGGCCCGGACATGGTTGCCCACCACCTCGCCGCCGGCCTTGAGGGTTTCCACCCGGCGGACATCGATGCGCACGGAGGCATAGAACTTCAGCGCCCGGCCGCCGGTGGTGACCTCGGGGTTTCCGTACATGACGCCCACCTTTTCCCGGAGCTGGTTGATGAAGATCACGATGCAGTTGGTCTTGGCGATGATGCCGGTGAGCTTGCGCAGGGCCTGGGACATCAGCCGGGCATGGAGGCCCACGAAGCTATCCCCCATCTCGCCCTCGATCTCGGCCCGGGGCACCAGGGCGGCCACGGAATCCACCACCACCACATCGATGGCGCCGGAGCGCACCAATGCCTCGGTGATCTCCAGGGCCTGCTCGCCGGTGTCCGGCTGGGAGATGAGCATATCCTCCACCCGGACGCCCAGGGCCCGGGCATAGGTGGGGTCTAAGGCGTGCTCGGCATCCACGAAGGCCACCTCGCCGCCGGCCTTTTGGGCCTCGGCCAGCACATGGAGGGCCAGGGTGGTCTTGCCGGAGGACTCCGGCCCGTAGATCTCCACCACGCGGCCCTTGGGCAGCCCGCCGATGCCCAGGGCCAGGTCCAGGGCCAGCGAGCCGGTGGAGATGGCCTCCACATTGGTCACCTCATTGTCGCCGTAGCGCATGATGGAGCCCTTGCCGTACATCTTCTCGATCTGCTGCATGGCGGTCTCCAACGCCTTTTTCTTGTCGGTCATCGCCGCTTCCGCTTCGCGCTTCACTGCCATCGGAACATCCTCCTCATTCATTGGTGTCTATATAAAATAAATTATTTGCTTCAGATCTCGCCGCAGAGGGTGCCGTACACCACCCGGGGGATGCCCGCCGGGTCCGGCAGCACCTCGATATCGCCGAAGCCCGCCTGCCGCATCAGCCGCAGCACCTGGTCCGCCTGGCCGACGCCCACCTCAAAGAGGAGCCGACCGCCGGTTTTCAGCACATCCGGCCAGCGGCGGCAGATATTGCGGTAAAAGTCCAGGCCGTCGGCCCCGCCCCGCAGGGCCCCCAGGGGCTCATAGTCCTTCACGGAGGCGTCCAGCCCGGCAATGTCCCCGTCGGGGATGTAGGGGGGATTGCACACCAGGCAGTCAAACTCCCCCATGTGGGCGGGGGGCTTGTCCAGGGCGTCCATCTGGTAGGGCACCACCCGGCCCAGAAGGCCGTTGCGCCGGATATTCTGCCGGGAGATGCGCAGGGCCCCCTCGGAGATATCCCCCAGCACCACCCGGCACTCCGGGCATTGGCTGGCGATAGCCAGGCCCACGCAGCCGCTGCCGGAGCAGAGATCCAGCACCCGGGCGCCGGGCTTTTGGCGGACATAGCCGATGGCGGCCTCCGCCAGCACCTCGGTGTCCGGCCGGGGGATGAGCACCTCCGGGGAGATGTCCAGGGGCAGGCCGTAGAACTCCCACTCGCCGATGAGATAGGCCACCGGCTCCCCTGCCAGGTGCTGCTCCACCAGGCCCCGGATGCGCTGCTCGATGGCCTCGGGCACATAGAGCCGGCCGTCCCGCTGCAGCTCCTCCCGGGTCTTGCTCGCGCCGTAGCAAACCAGCTCCCGGGCCTCTAAGGTGGCGCCGGGAAGGTCTGCCCCCTTGAGCTGCTGGCGGATGTCCATATAGAGATTGTTATAGGTGATGGCCATGCTGCCTCCTGCCGCCGGACGATCCCCGTCCGGGCTTTACCACTGATCCTTGCCCGCCTCCGCAGGCAGCACCTGCTTCAGGGCCTCGATGGCCACCTCCAGCATGCTGTCATCCGGCTCGAAGGTGGTGAAATTCTGCATCCACATGCCGGGGGCGGAGAGGATGCGGGTGAGCTTGTTGTCATGGCTGCCCACAGCCCGGTTGAACTCATAGGTGATGCCCACCAGGGGGATGAGCATCAGGAGCTTAACCGCGATGCGCACCCAGAGGAGCTTCCAGTTGTCCACGAAGGAGAACACCAGCGTGCTGGCCAGGATGGACACCACGATCACCACAAAGAGAAAGCTGGTGCCGCAGCGGGGATGGTGCTTGGGCTGGAGGCGGGCGTTTTCCACCGTCAGGGGCAGCCCCGCCTCATAGCAGAATATGGTCTTGTGCTCGGCGCCGTGGTACTGGAACACCCGCCGGACATCCTTCTGCTTGGAGCAGAGGATGAGGTAGGCAAGGAAGATCAGGATCTTCACCACGCCCTCGATGAGGTTGTGGACCAGCGCGCTGTCGATATAGGGATCCGCCAGGCCCGCCAGGAAGGTGGGCAGCAGCAAAAACAGCGCCAGAGACATCCCCAGGGAGAACACCACCGTGAGCCCCACGATCAGGGGTTGGAGCTTTTCGGCAGGGATGCGCTTTTCCACCCAGCGGTCGAATTTGGAGGGCTCGGCCTCCTCCTCGGGGAAGAAGTCCGCCGAGTACATCAGCGCCTTGACGCCGGTGACGATGGAGCTTAAAAAGGCGGCGGCGCCCCGGATCACGGGCACGCCTAATATGGGGTAGCGGTCCTTGATGAATTTGCGCTCCGAGGTCTTGATGACCAGCCCCTCCGGGGAGCGCACCACGATGCTGTCCTTCTCCGGGCCGCGCATTAAAATACCTTCGATCAGCGCCTGTCCGCCAATGGAGGTGCGGAAGGCGCCCTTTGCTTTCTTTTCCATAGTGTTTCCTTTCCCTGCCAGTATAGCACGGGTGTCTTAAAATTGCAACAGTTGTTCTAATTTTTGTTTTCCGCCTCATGGATGGGCAGGCGGATGGTGACAATGGTGCCGCCGCCCCGGGCGTTGCCGATGGTGAAGGTGCCGCCGTGGAGGCGGATGATCTCATCGCATACCGCCAGGCCGATGCCGTTGCCCCGGGCCTTGGAGGAGCCCTTGTAGAACTTCTCCTTCACATGGGGCAGCTCCGTCTTGGGGATGCCGGGGCCGTAGTCCCGGATGGTGATGATGAAGCGGTGGCCCTTGCGGGTCATGGCGGCGGTGATGCGCTTGCCGCTGCCGCCGTGCTTGCGGGCGTTGTCCAGCACATTGCAGAATACCTGCTTCAGCCGCTGGGGGTCCGCCGAAAGAGCCACGGGCTCTAAGTCCTCGGGCTCGTATTCCAGGGTGATGCCGTCCTTGCGGAACAGCTCCTGGTAGGTAAAGATGGCGTCTTCAAACTCCGCCTGGAGGTCCGTGGGCTCCAGCTGCAGGGTAAAGCGCCCGTCGCTCATGCGGGAGAAGTCCAGGAGCTCCTCCACCATTTGGGTCAGCCGGGCGGACTCCTTGACGATGATGCCCAGGCCCCGCTTGAAGGTCTCCGGATCGTCGGGCCCGGTGGCCAGAAGGGTCTCGCCCCAGCCGTTGATGGCGGTGAGGGGCGTGCGCAGCTCGTGGCTCACGGAGGATACGAACTCCGACTGGAGCTTTTCATTCTGCCCGATCTTCACGGACATGTCGTTGATGTTATCCACCAGCTCGCCCATCTCATCGGAGTAGCGGTTGGTGATCTGCACGCCGTAGCTGCCGCCGGAGATCTCCTTGGCCGCCTCACTGACGGCGGCGATGGGGGCCACCACGCTGTTGATAAACAGCATACTGGAGAGGGTGATGAGGATCATCACCGCCAGCCATACGATGACGCAGACCACCACCGTCAGCGCCACGCGCTGATCCAGCAGGGTGATGCCCGCCACGCCCCGCATGATGCCCACCACCCGGCCATTGTATTTCAGGAGGGTGCTCACCGCCATGATGCGCTCCCCGGTGTCGCTTTTACCTGTGTAGAGGCCGGTCTCGCCGGAGGAGATGGCCTGCACGATGTCGTGGGTGTTGGGATGGGTGCCGGACATGACCCCCTGGGTAGAGACCTCCACCATGCCCATGGTGTCCAGGAACTGCAGCTCCATGTGGTCGGCGTCGGCATAATCGGAGGCGAAATACATGGCGTTGCGCAGGTAGTTGTCATAGCCGGACATGACATAGCTATTGAAGTAGTCCGCGCCGTTTTCCACCTTTTCCCGCAGGGTGGTCCGGGCGCTCTGGTAGTAATTGGTGGAAAGGCCCACGGAGACGAGCACCGCGATCACCGTAAGGGCGCCGATCACCGGCAGAAGACTGCCCATGATCCAGCGGTATTTCAGGCCCCGCCGTCTGCGGCCGGTCTCCTTGCGCGGTTCGTCCACGGTGGCTCAGCTCCTTTCTCTCGGGTATTCTTTCGGGTCCTCAGCGGCCCCACTTATAGCCCACGCCCCGGACGGTGGTGATATATTGGGGGTCGGCGGTATCCTCCTCGATCTTCATCCGCAGGCGGCGGATGTTCACATCCACGATCTTCACATCGCCGTAGTAGTCCGCGCCCCAGACCTCCCGGAGCACATCCTCCCGGGACACGGCGCTGTCGGGATGGGTCATGAAGAGCTTCATGATGGCGAACTCCACCTGGGTCAGGGCCACCCGGCGGCCGTCCTTCTCCAGGGTGTGGCTGCGGTCGTTGAGCGTAAAGGGGCCCGAGCGCACCTCATCGGGATCCTGCTCCTCCTGGGCGCCGCCGCTGCGGCGGATGAGGGCCGAGGCCCGGGCCAGCAGCTCCGCCGGGGAGAAGGGCTTGGTGACATAGTCGTCGGCGCCGGTCATCAGGCCCGTGACCTTGTCGGTCTCCTGGGAGCGGGCGGTGAGCATGATGATGCCGATCTGGCTGCCGGAGGCCCGGATGCGGCGGCAGACCTCGAAGCCGTCGATGCCCGGGAGCATCACATCCAGAAGCGCCAGGCACACATCCCGGTTCTGGGCCAGCTTCTCCAGGGCCTGCTCGCCGTTCTCGGCCTCGATCACCTCATAGCCGGCCCGGCGCAGGTTCACCACAATAAAGCTGCGGATGCTGGATTCATCCTCCAGTACCAATACCTTTTTCATAGCCGCTCCTCTCAGTCCGTTCCGCCGCTCCAGCTGGCCTCCGTGAGGTAGAAGCTGTGGCGCAGCAGATCCTCGTCCATTCCGTTTTCGCTGCCGTGGTCATAGAGCTCCGCGGAGAACACCTGCTCGGTCTGCCGCTTGACCACGAAGCGGTTGCCCATGACGGCGCGGTTTTCCCGGCCGTCGCCGCCGATGGTGAATAGGGAGCACACCGGCGTGCCGTCCAGGGTCAGGGTCACCTGGGATTCCCGGCTGTCGAGGAAGTGGTCGCCGTTCACCCGGCCCCACCAGCTCTGAGGCAGCTTCACATACCAACCGTCATCCTGGCAGTGGTAGGTCTCCTGGACCTCCTGCACGGCGCCGTTCGCCTCATATTGCAGCCAGGCCACGGCACTGTTGGCCGACTGTCCCAGGTAGCGCGGGAATTCAATGATCTTGTCGCCGTTTATATCCTGCGGCAGCTGCCCGTAATAGGGCAGGGCCACGGCGGTCCGTCCGGTTTTTTCATCCGGCAGCAGGTTGTGCAGGCCCTCCTGCTCATCCCAGACCAGAACATCCGTCAGGGCGGTGTTGTCCGCGGTGATGCCGGTGATGAAAAGCGCCGGCATATCCGCCCGGAAATAGCCCGAGAGCAGCTGCCCCCGGCTTATCTCGCTCATGGAGCTGCTGAGCATGCCCCGGTAGGAAAGGGTCAGGATGTCGGTCTGCCAGCCGTACATCTCCACCACGGGCTGGCCCTCCCGGTCATTGTGCAGCACCACCAGGTTGGGGCGGCCGTCCCGGTCCATGTCCGCGGCGGTGTAATGGGTGTATTCGCACTCCACCAGGGTCAGGCAGTCCCGGCCGATATTGTACACGGACACGGTCTTTCTGCCGCCGCCCATCTCCCAGCCCACGATCAGCTCCAGCTTCCCGTCGCCGGTGAGATCCTCGTAGTATACGCTCTCCACCCCCTGGGCGGCGCTGTCGATGATGCAAAGCCGCCGATAGGTGCCCTCCTCGTCCTTGAACACAAATATCTTCAGGGGCTCTTCATCCGCATCCCGCCGCAGGAAGGCCATGGCCTCGGCCTTTCCGTCCCCGTCTAAGTCCCGCATCTGCAGGGCTTGGATGTAGCTGCCGCCGTCGGGCATCACATAGGAGTAGCCGTCATTGAGCAGCACCTCCAGCTGCTGGGAGAGATCCTCGTATTCCGCCGGGATGACGGGACGGGAGAAAAACTCGCTCTCCGAGCGGAAGGAGCCGCAGCCCGAGAGGGCCCCGCAGAGGCACAGCCACAGTGCCAGGAGCCATATTCGCTTTTTCATACTGCCGCCGCCTCCTTCCCGTTTTGCAGATACCTATACATTTTCATTGTACCACAAAGCGCCCGGCTTGGATAGCATTTTTTCATCCCCGGGAAAAAATACTTGAAATTCACCTGCCGGTCCGCTATAATGAGTGCGTTCACCTGCCGGTGTGATGGAATTGGTAGACGTAGTGGACTCAAAATCCACCGCTGGCGACAGCGTACCGGTTCGAGTCCGGTCACCGGCACCAGAGGAAGACCGCATTTGCCCGGGCGGGCAAACGCGGTCTTCCTTTTTCACTCTTTCACTCTATACCGCGGCCTGCCTCCGCTGCGGCTCGGAGCGCCGCCGAGTACACCCGGGAAGCGGCGGGCTTTTCCCGAAAATAAAAGCCCCGCGGGAGCCATGGGTGTGGCCCTGCGGCAGCGGAAAAAGCAGGTGTCCGACAAAGGTCGGACGCCTGCTCTTTTCTCATTTATAGCCCGTTTATAGCCCGGCGGGTCATTCCTCCGGCTCGTCGAACTTGTCCCGCTCCAGCCAGGGAAGCCGGAACAGGAAGCCGCCCAGGCCGCAGACGATGGCCGGCACCAGCCAGTTCATATCCACAGAGGAAAGAGGCAGGTAGCTGAGCCAGGGCATGCTCACGCCGAAGGAGCTGATGGTGGAGAGGATGCTCACGAACAGCGCCCCCGCCACCGCGGAGATGCACACGCTGTTGGGGAGCTTGGGGAACAGCAGCGTCACCGCCGTGAGCACCAGCACCGGCGGATACACCAGCCCCAGGATGGGGGCTGCGATGGAGACGATGGTATCAAGGCCCAGGTTGGCAACCACGGCGCTGAACACGCAGAAGAGGATCACGAAGGTCTGGTAGGAGATCTTGCCGCGGAAGAGCATGGCGAAGTGATCCGCCACGGAGCACACCAGGGCCACGGCGGTGGTGACGCAGGCGAAGGCCACCACCACGGTGAAGATGATGAGGCCCGGCTTGCCCAAAAGGAGCTGCACGATGGCGATGACCAGCTCGGCACGGCTGATCTCGGCGCTGAAGCGCTCCGCGGAGCTGGCCCCCAGATAGGCCAGGCCGAAGTAGACCAAGAACAGCAGCAGGCCTGCGATGACGCCGGCGCCCACCAGCACCTTCATGCGCCCGCCCTTGTCCTCATACCCCTTGTCCCGGGCGCTTTTGATGAGCACGGCGCCAAAGACCAGGGCCGCCAGCACATCCATGGTCTGGTAGCCGGACTGGATGCCGGTGACCACCACGCTGTCCGCCGTGGGAGCCGTGTCGATGGCGCCCAGGGGGTGGATGACGCCTACGATGATCAGGGCGAAAAGGCCCGCCAGCAGAATGGGGGTGAGGAACTTGCCGATGACATCCACCACCGCGGACTGCTTGATGCTCAGGGCCAGGATAACGGCGAAGAAGAGCACCGAGAACAGCCATCCCGGGAGCTTGGGCAGCAGGATGGAGATGCCCATCTCATAGGTGGTGGCCGCCGTCCGGGGAATGGCCAGCATGGGGCCGATGCACAGGATGATGGTGGTCATCAGCACCGCGGCGGCCTTTTTGCCGATGCGGTCCAGCACCCGCTCGCTGCTGCCCTCCCGCAGGAGGGCAAAGAGGGCGAAGAGGGCCAGGAGCACATCCGCGAAGAAGTAGGCGGTAAAGCCGCCGATCCACTTGGTGCCGGACTGCAGCCCCAGGAAGGGCGGGAAGATCACATTGCCCGCGCCGAAAAACATGGAGAAAAGCGCAAAGCCGATGGTCAGCATATGGGCCGCTTTTGGCTTATTCATGGCGATCCTCACTTTCCGGGCGGCTCCATCTCCGGGCGAGGCCGGCCCTTCTCTTTTCCGCCTCCAGGGCATCGATACGGAACTCATCGGCATTGCAGCCGGGGTCGGCGTTCTTCAGGAAGGCGAAGTACACCGCCGCGCACACCGCCGCGATGCCCAGGGCCGTCAGGACGATGCCCAGGCCGCTGCCGGAGAACTGCCCTCGGGGGAACACCAGCTCATAGATGCCGGCGGCCTCAATGACCACGATCAGCGCCGGGGTGATGCAGCGCACCATGAAGGTGAAATACCGGCCGGCGCCCAGGTCCCGGCGGCGCAGCAGCATAGAGGCGGCCAGGCACGACAAAAGGGCGCAGATGGGCATGAGCAGCGTATTGGTGATAAGCTCTAAGAAGTCGAAGACATTGCGGCCAAAGACCGTCAGGACCTCCTGTCCGTTGAGGGAGGCGCCCAGGGAATAGATGACCGGGAGCCCCGCCGCAAAGCAGAAGGCGGAGGCGGCCAGGGCCGCCTTGGAGCGGAAGACCTTCCCCCGCTGGATGATGTACTGGGTGGCGGCCTCCAGCAGGGAGATGGCGGAGGTGAGGGCGGCGATAACAGCCATGGAGAAGAACAGCAGCGACACCGTGCGGCCAAAGACAGGGATATCCTCAAACACGGTGCTCAGGGTGGTGAAAAGGAGCCCGAAGCTGCCCAGGCCCAGCTCCGCGGCGCTGACGCCGGAAACGGCGGCATAGTGGAACACCGCCGGGAAGATGGCAAAGCCCATGAGGGTGGTGATGATCACATCCATCACACACACGGCCACGGTGGTCTTGGCGATATCAAAGTCCCTCCCGGCATAGGAGCCGTAGGAGATCATCACGCCGCAGCCCAGAGACAGCGAGAAGAAGGCCTGGCCCATGGCCGAGAGGATGGCCGTGGGCGTCAGGGCGGAGAAGTCCGGATGCAGGTAGTAGGCGATGCCCTCCCGGACGCCCTCCCCCAGGGACAGGGTGACCATGGAGATGACGATCAGGAAGAAGAACACCGCGGGCATCAGGATCTTGGAGGTCTTTTCAATGCCTCCGTGGACGCCCCGGGACACCACCAGGCACACCAGAGCGGTAAAGAGCAGGGTGTGGAGGATCACATCCCCGGCGTTGGCGGCGAAGGAGGCAAAGATCCCCTCGTTTCCGGCATAGGAGTTGAGGGCGAACTTCAGGGAAAAGCCCCCCAGAACTATGTAATAGCAGAGGATCAGAAGGGGCACAAGCACAGCGATGAGCCCGGCCCAGCCCAGCTTGGGCGACACCTTCTGAAAAGCGCCCAGGGTGTTTGCATGGGCATTTTTGCCGATGGCGAACTCAGCCATCATGGTGGTGGCCCCGATCAGAACGATGCAGATAATGTACACGAACAGGTAGGCCGCGCCGCCGTTGGCGCTGACCTTATAGGGGAAGCCCCACAGGTTGCCCAGACCGATGGCCGAGCCGGCGGCGGCCAGGGCAAAGCCCGTCTGCGTGCCGAAGCCAGTTTTTTTTGCGCTCACATCATCACTCCTAAAATTATGCGTTTTTTCGCTGGATACGACGCACTACGGCAGCATATCACCCGTATAGAGTACCATATCCCGGCGGAGAGGTCAAGCCGAAAGAGGACCTCCGGCCCGCCGGGCGGCGGTTAGCCGCCCCGCGGGCCGGAGGGAGAAGCTTTTTATTTGCCGCCGCCGGCTTTCCCGCCGCGGCTCTTTTTCCGGGCCTCGAAGGT
>CAKTPM010000009.1 GCA_934591705.1 uncultured Oscillospiraceae bacterium | reverse complement strand
CAGTAGCTCAGCTGGATAGAGCAACTGCCTTCTAAGCAGTAGGCCGGGGGTTCGAGTCCCTTCTGGCGTACCATTTTTTCGTCACAAATCCCAAGCGGATGTGTATATGTGGTGGGTGTAGCTCAGTTGGTTAGAGCACCGGATTGTGGTTCCGGGTGTCGAGGGTTCGAGTCCCTTTACCCACCCCACAAGATGATGAGGGATTGGGAGTGGTCCCAATCCCTCATCCGCTTTTCCACCATAGGGGCGTAGCCAAGTGGTAAGGCAAGGGACTTTGACTCCCTCATCCGCTGGTTCGAGTCCAGCCGTCCCTGCCAATACGCTTCGTTAGCTCAGTAGGTAGAGCACCTGCCTTTTAAGCAGGGTGTCCGGGGTTCGAATCCCCGACGAGGCACCAAAAAACCGCCTGTAAAGGCGGTTTTTTTGATGCCGAGGAGGGGATGAGAAACGAGCTCCGGCCTTCGCACACCCCATCGGGGTGTCGAAGCCGGGCGCAACAGTCCGGTGGACTGTTGCATCAGCGAGAGGAGAATCCCCGCCCACGGCCGGATGGCCGTGGGACATATGCGCGGTAAGAAGCGCAAAGGGGAACACGGCGCGGAAGCACCGCAAGGAAGGAAACCGCCTGTAAAGGCGGTTTTTTTGATGCCGAGGAGGGGATGAGAAACGAGCTCCGGCCTTCGCACACCCCGGCAGGGGTGTCGAAGCCGGGCGCAACAGTCCGGTGGACTGTTGCATCAGCGAGAGGAGAATCCCCGCCCACGGCCGGATGGCCGTGGGACATATGCGCGGTAAGAAGCGCAAAGGGGAACACGGCGCGGAAGCACCGCAAGGAAGGAAACCGCCTGTAAAGGCGGTTTTTTTGATGCCGAGGAGGGGATGAGAAACGAGCTCCGGCCTTCGCACACCCCGGCAGGGGTGTCGAAGCCGGGCGCAGCAGTCCGGTGGAACTACTCGTTTCTGATATCTTTTTCCTCTGCTTTTTCAAAGCCCATGAGCTCCAGGGCCTGCTGGGCCGTTCGGGCAAAGGAGGCGTTGGCCCCCCAGCTGAGATTGAAAAGCCCCTCGCCGCCGCCGAAGCCCACGATGGCGGCATACTGCCGGCCGTCCTGCTCCCGGAAGGAGACCGTCAGGGCAGCGTAGCTGCCGTTGCGGAAGTAGTAGCGCTCAAAGCACAAAAGGACGGCGTCCTCCCGGCGGTGGGAATAGATCTTCTCTCCGGAAAGGCCGGCCTTTACCGTGAACTCCTCCGCCGTTTGCGGAAGGGACTTCTGCGGCGCGGTGCAAACCATTTCGATGATCGCTGCCATAAAAAGACCTCCTATATACATCCTATATACGGTGGAAAGGGACACCCTCATTCTACCCGATTTTTCCCGATCTGTCAAAGAAAAGCACCGCCGCAGCCAGCACCGCCGGGCGCCTCGCCGGGGGGCTGTTAACAATCTGTAAACTCCGGGAACGGGCGCATTGACATTGAAAAATAGCTATGTTAGTATCGAGGGTCACAGGAGGAAATCTCATGAAAAAATTAGTATCGTATACAAAGGGTTATCGCCTGCTGATCCTGCTGGGCATGCTGTTCTCCGTGGGGGAGGCCGTGATGGAGCTGAAGCTGCCCCAGGTCATGAGCAGCATCGTGGACATCGGCATCGCCGCAGGGGACCGGGCGTATATTCTCACCGCCGGTCTGCGGATGATCGGCATGGCACTTTTGGCCCTGGTCTTCGGTGTGTCCGCCGCGTATCTGGCCGCCCGGGCCAGCATGGGCTTCGGGGCGCAGCTGCGCCAGGCGGAGTATGAGCAGGTACAGCGCTTTTCCTTCCGCAACATCGAGCACTTCTCCACCGCCTCCCTCATCACCCGCCTGACCAACGATGTGACCTCGGTGCAGACCACCCTGCAGATGGGCATGCGCATCATGGTGCGGGCCCCGGCCATGCTCATCACCGCCTTTATCATGGCGCTGGGCATCTCCCTGCGCCTGAGCCGCGTGTTTCTGGTGGCGCTGCCCATTCTGATCGCCGTGGTGGTGGTCCTCATCCTCAAGGTCGGCCCCACCTTCACCGCCCTGCAAAGGGCCACCGACGACATGAACCTGGTGGTTCAGGAGGACCTCAACGCCATCCGGGTGGTGAAGTCCTATGTCCGGGAGGAGAAGGAAAAGGAGAAGTTTGCCCGGCGCAACGCAGACCTCCGCCGCATCGCCGAGAATGCCTTCGGCTTCGTGGTGCTCTTTATGCCCCTGATCATCCTGCTGATGGGCGGCACCATCGTGGCGGTGATGTGGATCGGCGGCCGGATGGTGGGCACCGGCGTGCTCCCCTCCGGCGACCTGCTGGCCTACTTCACCTATGTCTCGGAGATCCTCATGTCCCTGATGATGCTCTCCATGGTGCTGATGATCCTCACCCGGGCCATCGCCTGCGGCAGGCGCATCATCGAGGTGCTGGAGGAAAAGCCCGAGATCACCGACGCCGCTGCCGACCCGGCCGCCGCCGTGGAGGACGGCTCGGTGCGCTTTGAGCATGTCTATTTCCGCTATAACGACGCCGCCGGGGAGTGGAACCTCACGGATATCGACCTCGACATCCCCGCCGGGGCCACCGTGGGCATCCTGGGCGGCACCGGCAGCGCCAAGACCACCCTGGTGAGCCTGATCCCCCGGCTCTATGAGGTCAATGAGGGCGCGGTGCTGGTGGGCGGCCGGAATGTGAAGGACTACACCATGAGCGCCCTGCGGGAGGCCGTGGCCGTAGTGCTGCAGAAGAACACGCTCTTTTCCGGCACCATCGCGGAGAACCTCCGCTGGGGCGATGAGAACGCCACCGACGAGGAGCTCCGCGAGGCCTGCCGTCTGGCGTGTGCCGAGGAGTTCATCCTCAAGCGCCCCGGCGGCTATGAAAGCCGCATCGAGCAGGGGGGCACCAATGTCTCCGGCGGGCAGAAGCAGCGCCTCTGCATCGCCCGGGCCATCCTGCGCAAGCCCAAGGTGCTGATCCTGGATGACTCCACCTCCGCCGTGGACACCGCCACCGACGCGAAGATACGCGCCGGACTGCGGACCGCCCTGCCCGGCACCACCAAGATCATCATCGCCCAGCGGGTGAACTCCGTTATGGACGCCGATCTCATCGTGGTGCTGGACGATGGTCGCATCTCGGCCATGGGCGACCATAAAACGCTGCTGGAGACCAGCGAGATATACCGCGAGGTCTACCATTCTCAGCAGGAGGGGGTGCAGGAAAATGGCTGAAAGAAATCGTGCCGGCGGCCGTCACGGCCCCAATGCCCACGGCTTCCGCCGCCCCCAGGACACCCGGGGCACCGTGAAAAAGCTCCTGCGCTATGTGGGGCACTATAAGGGCTGGCTGGTGCTGGTGGCGGTGATGCTGCTGCTCAGCTCCCTGGCCAGCGTGGGGGCCAGCTACATGCTCAAGCCCGCCATCAACGACTATGTGCTTCCCGGCGACTTCCGAGGCCTGGCCCGGATCCTGTGCCTGATGGGGGCGCTGTACCTGCTCAACGCGGTGATGTCCTACGGCTATTCCCGCATCATGGTGCGCATCTCCCAAAAGACCGTGGCCCAGCTGCGCCAGGACCTTTTCAATAAGATGCAGACCCTGCCTCTAAGGTACTATGACACCCACCAGTCGGGGGATCTGATGAGCCGCTTCACCAACGACATTGAAACGGTCTCGGAGATGCTCAACTCCACCTTTACCAGCGTGCTCTCCAACGCCCTGACCTTTGCCGCCACCATCGCGGCGATGCTCTGGCTCAACTGGGTGCTGACCCTCATCACCTTCGGCTTTCTGCTCCTGATGCTGCTGATGGTCAAGGGCGTGGGCGGCCGCAGCCGGGTGAACTTCCAGAAAATGCAGGGGGCCCTGGGCTCCATGAACGGCTACATCGAGGAGATGATCGAGGGCCAGAAGGTCATCAAGGTCTTTTCCCACGAGCAAAAGGCCATCGACCAGTTCGCCGCCCTCAACGAGACCTATCGCCGCGCCGGCACCACCGCCCAGGCCTATGCCATCTCCATGATGCCCCTGATGGGCAACCTCAGCAAGATCAACTATGCCGTCACCTGCTGTGTGGGCGGCCTTCTGGCCATCGGCGGCGTGTTCGATATCGGCTCCCTGGGGGCCTATCTCCTCTATGTCAAGCAGGTGAGCCAGCCCATCGGCCAGGTGAGCCAGCAGGTGAACACCCTCCTCTCCGCCGTGGCCGGTGCCGAGCGTATCTTTGCCCTGATGGAGGAGACCCCGGAGGTGGATGAGGGCACCACTGTGCTGGTGCGGGTGGAGAAAAACGGCGGCACCCTCACGGAGACGGCGGAGCGCACCGGCCACTGGGCCTGGAAGCGCCCGGACGGCCAGCTCATCGAGCTGCGGGGCGATGTGCGCTTTGAGCATGTAGACTTCTCCTACGACGGGGAGAAGACGGTGCTCCACGATGTGAGTCTCTTTGCCAAGCCGGGGCAGAAGATCGCCTTTGTGGGCTCCACCGGCGCCGGCAAGACCACCGTCACCAACCTCATCAACCGCTTTTACGATGTGCAGCAGGGCACCATCACCTATGACGGCATCGATGTCCGGGAGATCCGCAAGGAGTCCCTGCGGCGGTCCCTGGGCATGGTGCTCCAGGATACCCATCTCTTTACCGGCACCGTGGCGGACAACATCCGCTACGGCCGCCTGGACGCCACGGACGAGGACATCCGCGCCGCCGCCAAGCTCGCCAATGCCGACGGCTTTATCCGCCACCTGCCCCAGGGGTACGACACCGTCATCACCGGGGACGGCGGCAGCTTGAGTCAGGGCGAGCGGCAGCTTCTGGCCATCGCCCGGGCCGCCGTGTCCGACCCGCCGGTGCTGATCCTGGATGAGGCCACCTCCTCCATCGACACCCGCACGGAGAAGCTCATCGAGCGGGGCATGGACCAGCTCATGGAGAACCGCACGGTGTTCGTCATCGCCCACCGGCTGTCCACCGTCCGCAATGCCAAGGCCATCCTGGTGCTGGAGGGCGGGCGCATCATCGAGCGGGGCGACCACGAGGAGCTCCTGGCCCAAAAGGGCCGCTACTTCCAGCTCTATACCGGCTTGGAGGAGCTGGGGGAATAAGCACCTTCCCCATCACCTGTGCCCTGGGGGCACAGGTGATTTTTTTCTCTCGGGCAGGGAAGGGATCGCCCGGAGCCGGCAAATGCGGTGCAAAACAGCAAAGCCCATGTGAAAAGTGGGAAGAAGTTTGTGCATCTCGCCCATTTACTTTTGCTGTTAAAAGTGATAAAGTTCCAAACATCAAATCGCTGCCATGCAGCGGAAAGGAGCCCACAATGAAAAAGACCATCACCAGCACCTGCACCCTGAAGTCCGCCATGGGCTCCTATTACCGCACCTATGCCGCCTTCTATTACGAGGGCTATTTTTGCTGCGCAAAAAAGAATTTTCCGGCAGTACATAGGGCATAGAAAGCGATGATCTTTTATCGTACGCAAAGCTCTGTTCCGTCCGGAACAGGGCTTTCATTTTTTTCAAAAAAAGGAGAAAACATCATGAAAAAGTTCTTTACACTGTTTCTGTTTCTGGCTCTGGCGCTGGCCGCCAGCCTGACGGCCTGCGGCAAGACCGAGGCCCCCGACACCTCCGGCGATGACGCCGAGAAGGTCAGCTACCGCGTGGGCGTGTGCCAGCTGGCCCAGCACCCCGCCCTGGGCGCCGCCACCCAGGGCTTCGTGGACGCCCTGACCGAGGAGCTGGGCGAGGCCGTGCAGATCGATGTCCAGAACGCCTCCGGCGAGGCCACCAACTGCAGCACCATCATCAATGGCTTCCTCTCCTCGGATGTTGACCTCATCATGGCCAACGCCACCCCGGCCCTCACCGCCGCCGCCTCCGCCACCTCCGAGGTGCCCATTCTGGGCACGGCTGTCACGGCCTACGGCGTGGCCCTGGACCTGGACGAGTTTGACGGCACCGTGGGCGGCAACATCTCTGGCACCTCCGACCTGGCCGACCTCAGCAAGCAGGCGGATATGCTGACGGAGTGGTTCCCCGACGCTAAGAATGTGGGGCTGCTCTTCTGCTCCGCTGAGCCCAACTCCCGCTACCAGGTGGATGAGGTCACCAAGCACCTGACTGCCAAGGGCCTCACCTGCACGGAGTTCGCCTTCACCGACTCCAACGACCTGGCCGCCGTGACGGAGAAGGCCGCCGCGGAGAGCGATGTCATCTACATCCCCACGGATAACACCGCCGCCAACAACACCGAGAGCATCGGCAACATCCTCACCGCCGCCAAGGTGCCTGCGGTGTGCGGCGAAGAGTCCCTGTGCGCCGGCTGCGGCGTGTGCACCCTGTCCATCGACTACTACGACCTGGGCGTCACCACCGGCAAGATGGCTGCCAAGATCCTCAAGGGCGAGGCGGACATCTCCGCCATGCCCATTGAATATGCCCCCGCCGCCCCCAAGTTCAATGCCGCCATGTGCGAAAAGCTCGGCATCACTCCCCTGGAGGGCTACACCGCCATCGAGGGCTGACCTCACGGACCGGGAGGGAGGATTTTCCTCCCTCCCGGCCTGGAGGGACGCCGCCGCAAGGGGACAACTGACCTGCCTCTTTGCGGCAGCGTCTTGCTAAGGAAAGGAAAAGGAAATCTATGCTGCTCACTTCGTTTCTCAACGCTCTGCCGGGCGCCGTCACCCAGGGGCTCATCTGGGGCCTGATGGCCATCGGCGTTTATATCACCTACCGCATTCTGGATGTGGCCGACCTGACGGTGGACGGCACCATGGCCCTGGGCGGGGCCATGTGCGTGATGCTCATCCGCGGGGGACTCGATCCCTGGCTGGCGGTGCTGTGCGCCGCCTTGGGGGGTGCGCTGGCCGGCTTTGTCACCGGCCAACTCCACACCCGCTGTGGCATCCCCGCCATCTTAGCCGGCATCCTCACCCAGCTGGCCCTCTACTCCGTGAACCTGCGGATCATGGGGGGCAAGGCCAACCAGGCCGTCAGCGTGGATAAATATGACCTTTTGGTCTCCCAGCGCTTCGTCCGGGAGCTGAGCTGGGAAAATCCCATGCCCCTGCTGCTGCTCATCACCGGGCTTCTGATCGCCGCCCTCTACTGGTTCTTCGGCACGGAGCTTGGCAGCGCCATCCGGGCCACCGGCGCCAACCCCCATATGGCCCGGGCCCAGGGCATCAATACCCGGCGCAATGTGGTGGCGGGCCTGGCGCTGTCCAACGGCATCGTGGCCCTCTCCGGGGCTCTTTTGAGCCAGTACCAAGGGTCGGCGGATGTGAACATGGGCCGGGGCGCCATCGTCATCGGCCTGGCCGCCGTCATCATCGGCGAGAGTCTGCTGGGCCGCATCTTCCGGAACTTCGGCCTGCGGATGCTCTCGGTATCCTGCGGCGCCATCGTGTACTACCTGGTGCTGCAGGTGGTGCTGCAGCTGGGCATGAACACCAATGACCTGAAGCTCCTGTCCGCCGCCATCGTGGCCGTATTCCTGGCCGTTCCCCATCTCAAAGAATCTCTGCCCCATAAGGGAGGTGCCCGTCATGCTTGAACTGCAGCATATCTCCAAAACCTTTTTCCCCGGCACGGTCAACGCCAAAACCGCCCTCAGCGACCTGTCCCTGACCCTCCATGACGGCGACTTTGTCACCGTCATCGGCGGCAACGGCGCCGGCAAGTCCACCATGCTCAATGCCGTGGCCGGCACCCTCACTGTGGACAGCGGCAGCATCCTCCTGGACGGGAAGGACATCACCCACATGCCGGAGCACCGCCGGGCCGCCGACCTGGGCCGGGTGTTCCAGGATCCCATGATGGGTACCGCCGGCGACATGTGGATCGAGGAGAACCTGGCTCTCGCCGCCCGCCGGGGCACCCACCGGAACCTCCACTGGGGCATCACCCGCACCGAGCGGGAGCACTACCGGACCCTGCTGGCCCCCCTGGGCCTGGGGCTGGAGGACCGGCTGACCACCAAGGTGGGGCTCCTCTCCGGCGGTCAGCGCCAGGCCCTGACCCTGCTGATGGCCTCCCTGCGCAGGCCGAAGCTCCTGCTGCTGGATGAGCACACCGCCGCCCTGGACCCCAAAACGGCGGCCAAGGTGCTGGACCTCTCCGACCGCATCGTGGCGGAAAACGGCCTCACCACCATGATGGTCACCCACAACATGAAGGACGCCATCACCCACGGCAACCGCCTCATCATGATGGATGCCGGGCGGGTGGTGGTGGACATCTCCGGCCCGGAGAAGGAAAAGCTCACCGTCCCCGATCTGCTGGCCCTCTTTTCCGAGGCCGGCGGCGCCGATGCCGCGGACGATAAGCTCCTGCTGGCCTGAAGATCCCGCTGCACCCGGGCGGAGCTGCCGCCCGGGTGCGGCTTTCAACGATAAACATATCGTTATAGTATGTTTTTGTAAATTCTGCCAATGGACTTTGCCGCCCGGCGGGCATATAATACCCCCAACGACCCCAAGAAAAGCAAATCAGAAAGGAGAAGCACCATGTCACACATCTATACCGCCGCCGATGAGCTCATCGGCCATACCCCGCTTTTGGAGCTGCGCCATATCCGGGAGGAGCTTCAGCTCTGTGCCCGGCTCCTGGCCAAGCTGGAGTACCTCAACCCCACCGGCAGCACCAAGGATCGGGCCGCCAAAGCCATGCTGGACGATGCCGAGGCAAGGGGCGTGCTGCAGCCCGGCGCCGCGGTCATTGAGCCCACCTCCGGCAACACCGGCATCGGCCTGGCCGCCGTGGCCGCCGCCCGGGGCTACCGGGCCATCATCGTCATGCCCGACACCATGAGCGTGGAGCGCCGCCGGCTGATGGCCGCCTACGGCGCGGAGGTGGTGCTCTCTGAGGGGGCCCGGGGCATGGCCGGGGCCATCGCCAGGGCGCAGGAGCTCGCCGCGTCCCTCCCCGGCAGCTTCATTCCCGGCCAGTTTGAAAACCCCGCCAACGCCCGGGCCCATTTTGAGACCACCGGGCCGGAAATTTGGGAGGACACCGACGGGGCGGTGGACATCTTCGTGGCCGGCGTGGGCACCGGCGGCACCGTCACCGGCGTGGGGCGCTATCTCAAGAGCCGGAACCCCGCCGTGCGGGTGGTGGCCGTGGAGCCGAAGAATTCCCCGGTGCTCTCCGGGGGCGCGCCGGGAAAGCACGGCATCCAGGGCATCGGCGCGGGCTTTGTGCCGCCGGTGCTGGATACCGCCGTGTACGACGAGATCCTCACCGCCGCGGAGGAGGACGCCTTCGCCTTCGGGCGGCTGCTGGGCCGCCGGGAGGGCGTGCTGGCGGGCATCTCCTCGGGAGCCGCCCTGTGGGCCGCCGTGGAGCTGGCCCGCCGCCCGGAAAACGCCGGCAAGACCATCGTGGCCCTGCTGCCGGACTCCGGCGACCGCTACCTCTCCACGGAGCTGTTCGCCTGAGGGGCGCCGGGCTCTCCCCGGGGACAATAAAAAAAGCCGCCCGAGGGCGGCTTTTTTTGCTGTGTGCGATTCGCTTATCCGTTACTCCACGGTGACGCTCTTGGCCAGATTCCGGGGCTTATCCACATCCAGCCCCCGGGAAACGGACAGGTAGTAGGCCAAAAGCTGCAGGGGGATGACCTCCAGGGACGGGGCAAAGTGGGGATCCGTCCGGGGGATGTACACGGAGAAGCTCACCGTGTCCTCCATGGCGTAGTTCCCCTCGTTGGTGATGCCCATGAGATAGGCCCCCCGGGCCATGCACTCCACCATGTTGGAGATGGTCTTTTCATAGAGCCGGTCCTGGGAAAGAAGGCCGATGACCAGGGTGCCGTCCTCGATCAGACTGATGGTGCCGTGCTTGAGCTCCCCGGCGGCATAGGCCTCGGAGTGGATGTAGGAAATTTCCTTCATCTTCAGGCTGCCCTCCAGGGCCACGGCGTAGTCCAGCCCCCGGCCGATGAAGAACACATCGTGGGCATTGGCGTACTTGGCGGCGAACCACTGCAGGCGCTCCTTGTCCTCGATGATCTTGGCCATCTTCTCCGGCAGGGCCTCCAGCTCCGAGACCATGGCCCGGAAGTCGCCGTCCTCCAGGGTGCCCCGGGCCCGGGCGAACTGCATGGCCAGCAGGTAGACGGCGGCCAGCTGGGCGCTGTACGCCTTGGTGGTGGCCACGGAGATCTCCGGTCCCGCCACGGTGTAGAACACATTGTCCGCCTCCCGGGCGATGCTGCTGCCCACCACATTCACGATGCCCAGGGTGCGGATGCCCCGGGCCTTGGCCGCCCGCAGGGCCGCCAGGGAGTCGGCGGTCTCGCCGCTCTGGCTCACGATGATCACCAGGGCGCTCGGCTCCAGCACCGGATCCCGGTACCGGAACTCCGAGGCCAGCTCCACCCGCACGGGGATGCGGGCCAGATCCTCAAAGACATACTGGGCCGCCATGCCCACATGCCAGGCGCTGCCGCAGGCCACGATGCAGATCTGGGAGATGTCCCGGATGGCCTCATCCTCCAGGCCCACGGCGCTCAGGTCGATGCGGCCCTCCCGGAGCACGGAGCGGACGGTGTCCCGCACGGCGGCGGGCTGCTCGTGGATCTCCTTCATCATGAAGTGCTCGAAGCCGCCCTTTTCCGCCGCCTGGGCGGAGTAGGTGATCTCCGAGGGGGCCTTTTGGAGCTCCTCCCCGTTGAGATCGTAGAAGGCGGCCCCCGCCGGGGTGAGCCGGGCCACCTCGTCATCGTCCAGATAGCACACGCTGCGGGTGTACTTCAAAAAGGCCGGCACATCCGAGGCGGCGAAGGTCTCGCCCTCCGCCAGGCCGATGACCATGGGTGCGGATTTCCGGGCGGCATAGATCTCCCCGGGATAGTCCCGGAACATCACCGCCAGGGCATAGCTGCCCCGGACCCGCACCATGGCCCGGGTGATGGCGTCCACCGGGCCCAGGCGGTATTTCCGGAAGTAGTGGTCGATGAGCTTCACCAGCACCTCCGTGTCGGTCTGGCTGTAGAAGCAGTAGCCCTCCTTCTGGAGCTTTTCGCGGATCTCCAGATAGTTCTCGATGATGCCGTTGTGAACGCCCACCACCTCGCCGTCCGCGGCGCCGCAGCCGTTGGCCGGGCTCTGTCCGCTGACATGGGGGTGGGCGTTGATCTGGTTGGGCACGCCGTGGGTGGCCCACCGGGTATGGCCGATGCCGCAGGTGCCCGGCAGGGCGGCGCCGTTGTCGGTTTTCTCAATGAGGTTCTTCAGCTTCCCGATCTCCTTGACCACCTGGGCGGGCTTGTCGCCATCCCGCACCGCCAGGCCCGCGGAGTCATATCCCCGGTATTCCAGGCAGGTGAGGGCCTCCAGCAGGACCGGGGCCGCCTGCCGGGAGCCGGTATATCCAACGATACCGCACATAATGTCGTTCCTCCGTGTGTGCATGGATTGATTGAGCACAATATTGATTAAGCACAATATACCATTCTCCGCCGGCGAAAGCAAGAAAAAACTGCCGCCCCGGCGGCCCCGGCACCCGGCGGCCCGCCGCCGGGAAAAACCGGCCTCCGGCCGCCGCCCTTGGGGATTTTTTGGAAAAATCGGCGGAAAATGTCAAAAAACCCGTTGACAAACCGGCGGATATCCGCTATATTACGGTCAACAGAAATGTGAATAAACCGTGAAAAGCAAAGCCGCCGCGAGGCGGTGACGCAAAACTATAGGGGCTGTCCCGCCGGGGCAGCCAGCCAGGTGCCGCAGTCATACCGGAAGGGTATGGGTGCGGCTTTTTGCTGTTTTTATGCGGCTTTCGGCGCATTCTGCGGTACCTTCGGCGGCTGTCCGCCGCCTGTATAAAAAAGCCGCGGCCCCCCTTACCGCGGGAAAAATTTAGGAGGAAAAACAAATGAATAGCAAGAAACTGAAGACCCAGCTTCTGGCTGCCGTGGCCATGACCCTGGTGGCCGTCATCGCCCTGGGCAGCTCCACCTTCGCCTGGTTTGCCGCGAATAAGACTGTTACCGCAAGCTCTGTGGACATCTCCGCCACTTCCGACCAGCCCTTCCTGCAGATTTCTGGTGAAGCTGCCGGGACCTACAGCACTGCGGCGACACTTTCCACCGGTAATTCTGCAACTAATCTGAAGCTCACCACCCCCCTCAATCTTTCGGATAATCTGATTGCCTACAAGGCAAATCAGGCCGCTGAGGACACTGTTACGACCACCCCCACAGCCGCTACAAAAGCAGATGAAGTGAAGTGGGGCACTGCGTACAGCACGAAGACTAATGAAGTGCAGGGCGATAAGGTTCCTTGGGATGTGACCAACGAAAAGACGCAGTATGTGCTGGAGACCCATGTCTACCTTCGCACGGCTGAAAATACCAAGGGTTATAAATTGAAGATGGAAGTACCCACGGTTGATGCGGGTACGAACAACATTTCCAAAGCGTTCCGTATCGTTGCGGTTGCTGAAGATGGTTCCTGGATGATGTACAATAAGGGTACGGATGTCGTTACTGCCTGCGCAAATGGCTACCTTGTGCAGGATATTGCACAGGAAAAGAATGTGACCAAGGCGTACAACGATATTACCATCTATGTTTACTTTGATGGCAAGGACAATGGTGCGTATACGGATGTAGCATCTGATCTGAGCAAGATTACCTCCAATCTGGTATTCTCTTGCACGGAGACCGCCACCTAATTTCCCCCGATCCTTCCGCAAGCTCGCCCTTCCGCCATCCCCCGGCGGATAAGCGAAATAGAAAAACGGCCGCTGCACGCCTCTCCCCTGTGCGCGGCCGTTTTTCCCTGCCCGAAAAGCCCCGGCAGGGGCTATCAAAAACAGCACGATGCATCATTTGTAGGGGCGGACGGCCCTGTCCGCCCTCGCCGCAATTTTGCGCCACTGGTGCATTCTCCCCAACACCTCTTCACTATTCACTCTTCACTATTCACTATTCACTATTCACTTTCCACTTTCCACTGCGCGTCTCTGCCGCGCCCTGTAGGGGGCGGCGTCCCCGACGCCCCGTGAACGGTTGGCAAACCGTTTCCGCAAAATCCCCACGGGGCCGACAGAGTCGTCGGCCCCTACAGGGGCATAACCGCCTTGCAAACGGTTATGCCCCGGGTTGCAGATCATCAAAAACGGCGCAATGCATCATTTGTAGGGGCGGACGGCCCTGTCCGCCCGGGTCACGGGAAACCGCCCGGGGGCGGCAATTTCCGCGCCGCCGCAAAAAACCGCGAAATTCCCCGGAAAATGCGTGAAAAAATCTTGACAGCCGGAAATTTTTGGCTATACTATATCTATAAAAATATCGCCATCCGCCGGACAATCCGGCGAAAAAACCGAAAATCATCGGCAAAGCCGCTGAAAGGCGGCGACGCAAAGCCCAAGTGTCTAACCGGGGAAGACCCCGCATGATCGACTGGCTGCACCTGATGCTTCCCCTGCGGGAGCGCGGATGCAGCCGTTTTTTGTGCCAAAAAGCGCCGCCGCCCCGGCCTGTCCAAAGCCCGGGGCCCTGCCCGGAAAAGCCGTAAGAAAAACCGTAAGAAAAGCCGTAAGGAGAGCCGTAAGGAGAGCCGTAAGGAGAGCCGTAAGGAGAGCCGTAAGGAGAGCCATGTTCACTAAAAACGCCGCCCGCCGGGAACAACCGCATAACGCCGCCCCCGCCGGGAGCGTGCCCTCCCTGCGGCGGCAGGCCGCCCGCAGCGTGCTGCTGGCCCTCTCCGCCGCCGTGGCGCTGCTCACCGTCAGCGCGGCGTGGTTCGCCGCCAACTCCCGGGTGCAGAGCGGCGGCGCCGCCGTGGGCGTGCGGCAGGAGGAACGGCTGAAGCTGGCCGGAGAGGGCGACCGCCTCTCCCCGGAGCTTGACTACCTCAAGGAAAACGGCCAAAACCTGCTCACCGCCGGCGAGGCCTTTACCGTCAGCTCCTATGTGGACGCCGCCACCGGCCAGACCGTAACACCGGCGGCCGCCCTGACCCTGTATGACGGCACGGCCTGGCGCCTGGTGCCGGACAGCGGCGCCGGGGCGCTGCAGCCCGGGGCCCAGGGCCGGCTGGAGCTGTACATCATCCCCCAGCAGGCGGGCATGACCACCCTCACCCTCCAGCTCCGGGCCGCCCCCTATCGGCTGGATACGGATGACCCGGCCCAGCCCGTAGCCCGGGAGATCACGGAGGACTCCACGCTGCTGCGGCTGCTGGAGGGCCACCTGCTCTTCTTCCGGAGCCGGGATGACCAGGGGGGATGCAGCGGGCGCATCGCCCCGGAGCAGCCCTTGACCCTGACCCTGCCGGAGGGCGGGGCCTTCCAGGAGGGCACCGCCTATAAGGTGACGGTCTACTGGGTGTGGCCCCATCAGCTGCGCAACTACCTGCTGACGGATACGGCCCTGGGAGACCTGTGTACTGCCGGGGACACCCATCAGGAGCTGGTGGCGCTTGTAAACGGAGAAAAGGATCCGGACACCAGCATGCTATTCTATAACCCCGGCCAGGCCGCGCTGCCACAGGAGGACGCGGTGGAGGACAACATCGCCGGCTGGCGGGTATTCTACGACCGGGCGGATCAGTACATTGGCTCTCAGGCCCAATTCCTCTATGTGGAGGCAAGTGTCACCTGAGCCGTGGGCGGAGAGCGGAAAGGACGGAGCGCATGAAAAGACAAGGCCGAAAAAAGTGCATAGGGCTGCCCCTGCGCGCCCTGCTCACCGGGGCGCTGACTCTGGCCCTGCTGGCCGGCGTCACCGCGGCGTGGTTCGCCGCCTCGGAGCACCGGGTGGCCACCCTGATGGGGGTGCAGCCCCCGGAGAACATCGACATCTGGGAGCCGGATCGGGATGAGCCCCTGCGCCTGGACCTGCACTATACCGACGCGGACAAAACCGGCGGCACCGTCACCGTCAAGCGCCTCTTCCGGGTGAACAGCCCCGGCATCGGCGGCTACCGCCTGGAGATCGCCCACACCACCAACCTGGAGAAGCTGGATTTCCGCCTCTATGCCGCCTCCCCGGCCGCCGTCGGCGCCGCCGGCGCCGTTACGGACAAGGGCGTCACCTGCGCCTACGGGGATGAGATCGAGCTGACGCCCCTCAACCAGGCCAACGGCACCGGGGACTACTACCACGCAACGGGAAAGTATCATTCGCTGAACTACGGAGAATACGCCCAGGTGCAGGAGCACGCAGAGCCGCTCTACCGCATCTCCGAAGAGATCACCGCACCGCCGGATTACTTCATCCTGGAGATAACCTGGACAGAGGTGGATGAAAAGGAGACCGACCTCATCTACCTGCTGGCCACCCAGGCCTGACACCCGAAAGGAAAGGGGGGACCCACCGTGAAAAACAAATGGAAGCATACCTGGCAGCGGCTGGCCGCGGCCGCGCTGTGCCTGCTGCTGCCGGCGGCCATGGCCGGGGTCTCCCTGGCGGCCTATACCCGGGCCAACTTCAGCCGGGCGGTGGTGCAGAACCGAAACGGCACCCTCCTGCGCTTCAGTTCCAACTATCTCTATGAGTGCGTGGGAGACAGCGAGACGCAGTATCCCGACCATGCCCTGCCCTTCCCGGCCAACCCGGAGGCGTCCCCGGATGAGACCATCACCCTCACCCTCCGGCTCCACAACTTCCTCCAGAACGGCGCCGAGGGGGACAGCAGTCTGGTGAGCCAGGTGGATATCCCCTACACCCTGACCCTGCAGTTTGCTGGCGGCCGGGCCGACGGGGTCTACCCGGTGACCTTCCGGGACGGGACCGATACCAACGCGACCACCGAGACCACCCAGGTACAGGGGGCCGGTACCTATACCCGCACCGCCCGGCTCACCGGCGGGGAGAAGCACACCCACACCTATGAGCTGGGCATCCTGCGCCGGGATCTGGATAAGCTCCGGATCGTGGCCAAGGCCGTGCCGGAGGCCTCGGCCGGCGGCAGCGGCCAGCTCCTGGCGGCGGTGCTGCTGCCCTGCACCTCCGCGGAGAAGGTGCTGGGCTTCAGCTGCACCGGCAGCTTCCCGGACGCAGCGGCAGGCCACGCACCCTCGGAATACGCCGGCCTGAACTACGCCGTGACGGCCTCCGGCGGCGCCGGCACCGCCCAGCTCAGCTGGGATAGCACCCGGGTGAAGATAGACCCCTTCTTCCTGCAGAAGCTGGGAAAGACCGACACTGACATCGTCATAGAGGGGACTATCCACAGCATCACCTTCCCCATGGATCAAAACAACGAGACCGGCAGCTACCTGATCCCCTTCTACTGGGTAGCCGGTCGGGAGGAGATAAAAACCTGGCAGGACGCCGCCGCCCTTATTGGGGTGAGCGCCGCTGAGGATACCGCCGCGAAAGGAGCTGAGAGCGGAGCATGAGAAGATTTTTCATAGAGAGCGCCCGGCGCCATGTGGCGGCGCTGCTGGCAGCGTGCATGCTGGTGTCCCTGCTGCCGCAGACGGCTCTGGCCCAGGAGAGCCAGGCGGCCCCTGCCGCCCAGGTGACCGCAGCGGCGGAGACCCCCCAGCCGGAGCCCCCCTCCGGCGGCAATGAGGGGGAGAACCCCTCCGGCGGTGATACCGCCGCCCCCGGCGGCGGCGAGCCGCAGACCCCCGACAGCCCGGAGAATACAGCTCCGGGGGCGGGGGCACAGCTCTCCCCGGAGGACGATGAGGGCGGCGCGCCGGAGGAGGGCATACTGCCTGCGGCGCTGCCCGTGCCCAATGAGGACGGCTCCTACACCGTCACGACTCCCCAGGAGCTGGCGGCTCTGTCCCAGATGGGCGACACGGCGGATCTGGAGATCAACATCAACACCACCGGCGTCTTTGACCTGAGCGGCACGGACTATCAGGGCCTGGGCACGCCGGAGGCGCCCTTCCGGGGGCGCCTACGCTCCCAGAGCGCCGGAATACTGCAGATCAAGACCGGGGCGCCCCTCTTCCGGGGGCTTTCCTCCCAGGCGACCCTCGCCGGCTTCACCGTTACCTGGGTGGGCGGCGGCGAGTCGTCCATGCTGGCGGAGACCTATGAGCTGGCGGATGACGCTGAGTTCCCCGTAAGCATCGTCGTCGATTCGGCGGCCCGGAGCGCCGGCCCCCTGGTGGGTACGCTCCGGCTGGCGGAGGGCACTGGCGCGGGCACCCTGACCCTCGGCGGTCAGGTGACCTACGGTCCAGGCGACATCACCCTCACCGGCAGCGACAATGCGGGGCTCCTGTGCCGCACGATCCAGAGCGGCACCCTGCAGCTGGCGGAGGGCTTCACCCTCCCCGAGGGGGCGGTGTCCGTCACCGGCGTGAAAAACGCCGGCGGCCTGGTGGGCGAGATGGGTGCCGGAGCGGCGCTCCTCACCGCCTTTACCGAGGATAAGACCTATGCAAATCTCACCGTCACCGGCGGGGAAAACGCCGGCGGCCTGGTGGGTCTGGCCGCCGCCGGCGCCTGGCTGCGGCGCGCCGAGAGCCAGCCGGGGAAGCTCCTGCTGGCGGCCCCCACCGTGGCCGGCAGTAAGCTAGCTGCCAATGTGGGCGGCCTTATGGGTGGCTATACGGCCGCGGAGTCCCAGCACCTTCCCGACTGCGTGGGGCTGCTGGCCGCCCCGGCGGGATACCATGTGAAGCTGAAAAATAACGCCAACAGCCATACCCAGGGCTATATGGGCGGCCTCTTCGGCCAGCTGACCCTGGCGGGAGAAGGAGAAGCCGTCACCCTGACAGTGGACGGCGCTGACGGCTGGTATGACGGCGATACCTTCACCGCCTGGTCGGTGAATAGGAGCTTCGCCTGGGGCGGGCTCATCGGAAGGGTGTGCAGCCAGAGCCATTCCAACACCCTGGAGATCAAGAACCTCTCCATCCGCTCGGCCACAAAGGCCGCCGACGACGCCTTTGCGCCCCGGTATTTCGGCGGCCTCATCGGCCTGGCGGGGGACGGCGGCACCGGCGTCTATGTGAAGCTGGGAGAGAAGGACGCCCCCCTCCAGGTGAAGGCGGTGAACCCCTATGTCGCCGCCAGCACCGCCGGCTTCGGCGGGGCCATCGGCCGGCTGGAAAAGGGCAGCGCAGCGGCCCTCGCCGGGCTTGCCCTTACAACGGAGGCGGCCGTCATAGACGGCGGCAAGGCCACCAACGACCCGGAGATCTGGCGGGGCGGCGGCGCTGTAGGCGAGGCGGCGGAGGGCAGCGTGGTATGCCTCAGCGGCCTGACGGATATGTCCGGCGCCCGCTACCAGAGCGCCTATACGGTGGGCCAGCTGGTGGGCTGGCAGGATCAGGCCCTGGTCTATGCCCTGGGCAGCGGGAATGCCGGTGACACGGGCTGGGAATACCGGCGCGGGCGGATCTGCAGATCCAACAAGCAGCTGGATATAAACAGCGGCGCAAACGACATCGGCAATTATGGGCAGGTGTACCGGCTCCACAGCGGCGGTCTTTCCCCCGCGCTGCTGACGCTGGATGCCGTCACCCATCAGGTGACCTTCGGGAGCACCGTGGCCTTCTCCGGCGGAAACCTTCAGCTGGCGGATAAGGACCAGCTGGCCATCCTCGCCATCGCCATGCAGTCCCGGGGCGTCTTCTCCGGGGTCGAGGGCATTGGCGCGGCCAACTATACCGGGCTCTACCGCGCGAACATCACCCTGACCGGGGACATAGACCTCAGGGGCACCGGCGTGATGGGCCTGACCCGGGACAACATCAATGAGACGGCCTACAGCGGCACCCTTGACGGCGGCGGCCATACGCTTTGGCTTGCCATAGGCGAGAAATACGGCGTGGAGAACTCCGGCTATGTCTACGGCAACGGCGCCCTGGCCAGCTTCGGCTACAGCATCGCCCACAATGCCGCGGGCCTCTTTGGCAGGCTCAGCGGCACGGTGAAAAACCTGAAGCTGCGGGGCGCCCTCCGGGGCCTTGCCGCCAATGACCGCGGCTACGGCGCCGGCCTCTTCGGCCTGCTGGCCGGCGAGGTGTCGGGCGCCGTCACCTTAGAGCAGGTGGAGGCGGATGCCGGCCTGACGGTGGACTGCAAGGCGGGCATCGCCACGGCCACAGCATACATTGCCTGCGGCCTGCTGGCCAGGGGGAACCGGGCGACCCTGACCCTCAAGGGCGTCCGCACCGCCGGCACCCTGACGCTGAACACGGTGACGCCTGCCGGCGCCCATGCCGGCGGCGTGCTGGGCCTGATGAACGGCGGCACCCTGCACTGCGAGGATGTCAACCTGGCCGGTACCCTGACGGCCTCCGCCGGCGGCCAGGCCATGCTGGGAGGCCTTGCGGCCACGGTGCAGAATGCCGCCGTGACCCTCCGGGGCGTGACGGCCCAGGACCTGACGATCCAGGCCGGCAGCGCCGGCAGCGCCGGCGGCCTTCTGGGCTACTGCTGGCAGAATACCGCCGTCAACTTCACCGCTCCGACAGCCACGGGCTACGGCTTTGCGGCGGAGAACGCCTCCGTCACGGCGGGCAAGGGCTCCCTGGGCGGGCTTGTGTACGCCGCCGGCGGAAAATGGACGGTGCCCGAGGGGGGCATCGACCTGAGCGGCGCTGGCTTTACGGCGAAAAACGACCTGGGCCTGCTGGTTTGCCATGGCGAGAGCAAAAATGACAACACCCTGCAGCTCAACGGCGTCAATGCCAATATGCAGGGCCTCTATCTGGAGCTCACCGCCCACTGGGACAGCGCCTATCTGGTGCCTGCCACCGTTTCGCAGGTAAGCGGCCACTTTGACGAGCTTGTGGCCTATACGGCGGCCTCCGCCGCCGCCATCACCGAGAACAACGCCAACGGCGTGATCTCCCTGGCCACCCAGACCCAGGGCGGTCACCGGCTGGGGGTGAATGTGGCGGCGCGGACCACCTATGTGAATCGGACGAATATCAAAAAGGTCAACGACACCAGCCGCTATTACTACGACCTGGACGCCGCCATCACGGCGGTAAAAGACAGGGGCGACAACGGCTGGCTGGATACGCCCCAGGAGCTGCTGCTCTGGAGCGTGCGCCGATATGCAGCCGGCGGCATCAAGCAATATTTCCCCACCGGGGACTGCGCAGCCGACAGCCCTAAGATCGGCGGGGAAAGCGGCTCCGTGACCCTGAATCTGCAGGGGCTCAGCTACTACCCGGTGGATCTCGCCGGGGGCGCGGCGGTGCAAAACGCCGTGATCACCTTTTGGAACCGGGAGATCCAGGATCTGGAGGGGGACAATAAGTCCCTTCTCGCCCGGACCCAGCACTATCTGATGCACGGGAGCTTGTTCCTGAACGGCACGGTGCCCAATGCCGCCGTCACCGTTACCGACACCACCCTCCGGGGCTCCGTGGGGCTGGCGGAGGGCGCCTCCGGCGCCCTGTTCCGGGGCACCTTCCAGGGCAGCAAAAACGGCGACACCATCGCCACCGCCCGGCTCACCGTCCGGGGCCTCACCCTGGATAACCTCTATGTCAACGGCGCCGGGGCGGACAGCTATGCGCCGCTGCTTATCAACCGGGTGGGCAGCTATACCCACCTGAGCTTCGGCGAGGCGAGAGAATCCGGCTCCCAGAAGGGCGTAAGCTATATCGGCACGAGGGCCAATGCCGCCTCCAGCCTGCTGGGGGAGGTGGGCAGCGCAACGGGGAGTTATGTAAACTTAGAATTCGCGGGCATGAAACTGCCGGCGGAAGGGGGCGTCTTTACCCGGGCCACCCTGCTGGAGAGCTATCGCTATGCCCCGGACGGCACCTCCGCAGGCCGGTATCTCTTCTATAAGAGCGATGAGCCGTCTACCAGTGCCGGGACCACCTACGGCAGCGAGATCACCAACTCGACGGAATACCCCGAGCAGCAGCTCTGGTACTACGATGAGCAGGGGTACGGCACGGAGGCAAACCGGGTCCCGGCAGGGGCTGCGGTGCTGCCCTATGTATACCGGAGCTATGCCCCGGCGCAGCAGGCCCACGAGCTGGTGGTGAACCAGCGGGCCGCCGACCTCACCGTCGGCTGCGGCACCTACGGCCACCCCTACGCCATCACCATGGATCGGGAGCTGGAGGATCTGGCCCTCTACATCGCCACCGGCAACCCCAAGCTGGACTGGAAGGTGCGCATCACCGCCGATCCCGATACCCTCCACACCGGCACCGATGCCGATGCCGACATCGTCCTCATCGCCGCCCGGGGCAACACCTGGCGGCAGTGTACGCAGGACGGCAAGCCCGATGAGAGCAAGCCCGGGATCTCCAATGAGTTCATGCGCGAGTACCTGCGCAGCGCCTATTTCGATGTGCAGAGAGATGTTGCCCTGGAGGACTTTGCCGGCCTGGGCACGGACAACATGCCCTTCCGGGGCGTGCTGGTGAGCACGAAGGGTGCCGCCGTGACCCTTACCGGCAGCAAGACCGGCAGCGGCCTGATCGCCTACAGCTACGGCAGCGTGGTTCGGGATCTGAAGCTCCACTACGGCAAGGCCGGCGAAAATAAGACCCTGACCTACGCCGCCCACGGGGCCTACTATCCCGATGTGTGCTTCGGCGGCGTCATGGGCTGCGTGCTGGGCGGCGACAACATCATTGAAGATGTTAAGGTGACGGTGGAGCCCGGCTGGCTGACCCTCAGCGGCGAAAAGCCCTATCTGCTGCAGGTGGGCGGCTATGTGGGCTCCGTATGCGGCGGCGGCGTCCTCTTCCGCGGCACCAACCTCACGGTGGCGGCCATGGCTGCCCTGAAGGGCGGCGCGTCGGACAACAGATATTATGTTAACCCCTATGTAGGCCGGGTGCTGAACGGCTATGCCTTCAGCGAGGCTTGCGTACTCAATAACGGCGAGGATTTCCGCATCCTGAATATCAAGAGCTTCCAGAACACCCAGGTGAACCTGACGGCCGGAAGCGATGGCGTTACCGCGGACATCCCCGGTGCGGAGAGCTTGCTGCTGCTGGCGGCGCTGATCAATAGCGGCGGCGCCGGCGGCGGGCAGTCCTGGGCCTACGGCGGCCCGGAGAGGACCTTTACCCTGTCCCTGGGGGACGGGGCGGGGGAGAAGATCTATCGCTTCGGCGGCGCCTATGGCAAGGTGCGCAGCGCCGCCTACAGCGGCATCGGCACCCCGGCGGCGGATGACTTTGCCCAGGCAAGGGCGGATGACAGCCGGGCCCCTGGCGCCGCCAACGCCCCCTACCTGGCCGCGCAATACTGCGGCAGGGAGTGCTTCGGGCTGCTGAGCAGAGAGAAGATCACCTTTACCTTCCCGGAGAACGGGAGCATGGATCTGAGCGTGTACGGCAACGCCTGGCAGGGCATCTCCGCCCGCTATGGCTCCAATGCCGTCCGGGGCGGGGACGCCAACGCCTGGGGCGTGATCCCCCGGGTGGCGGGCCTTGCGGGCGGCGGCAGCACCCTGAAGGTGTCGCGGCAGGTGCGGGAATACGCCGATGACGACTTCCCCTCCGAGGCCGTAGGCGGCCTCTTCAACCGCTTGATGCTGGGCCAGAGCACCACGGCCGTCACCGGTCTGACCCTGGCCGAAAGCACCCTGGAGCTACTATATCCCACCCCGGCGGCCAGACCGCCCGCCACGGGCGTAGGCGGTCTGGCGGGCGTGATGAGCCATGCCGGCGGTGCCACCAGGACCGCCGTATGCAGCAACATCACGCTGCGCGATACCCAAATCACCGGCCCCTACGCCGCCGGCGGCCTCCTGGGCCGCACGGTGCTGGCGAAAAAGGCCGCCGCCCTGGAGCTGACGGACTGCACCTATACCGGGCTTACGCTCACCGGCGGGCAGTATGCCGGCGGCTATGCGGGCGAATTGCAGGGCGGCGCCGTGAATGGAGTGAACACCACTTTCGACTCTCTCCCGCTGGGCAGCGCCTCCACCATCAAGGTGGACGGGCCCGCTGATGCGCCAAACGGCCTGGCCGGCGGTCTCTTCGGCCTGGCCGCCGCCTCGGTGAAGGTGGGGCCGGAGGAGGGTAAGACCCTGGTGCTGCAAGGTGTGCAGGTGCTCTCCACAAGAGCCCAGAAGCCCACCGACGACAATTCCTACGGCGTGGGCGGCATCGCGGGAAAGGCCCAGAACACGCTGGAGGTCCGGCGGTGCCGGCTGGAGAATATGACCCTTACCGGCGGCGCAGAGAACGCCACCCTTGCCTCCGGGCAGTATGTGCGGGCCGGCGGCCTTGCGTCCTATACGGTGAAAAGCGTCCTCGCAGAGGACTGCACCCTTTCTTGCCTGCGGGCCTCTGGCGTCAATGCCGGCGGTCTGGTGGGCAAGGGGGAGCAGGGCTTTACCGTCCGCCGCTGCACGGTGAGCGGCACGGATGCCAAGAGAACCTTCATAGCGGGCGCATACGGCGCCGGCGGCCTGGTGGGCGTTACCAGCAGCGGGAACCACACCCTGGCGGTGTATGACAGCGTCATTGAGAACGCGGATATTCAGTCTGTGGGAACACCTGAGGGAACGGATAAATCCAGGGCCAAGGCGGCAGGGCTTGTCAACGCGGCCATCCATGTGAAGGCCTCCAATCTCCGCCTCTCCGGGGTACATGTGCGCAGCGATAGCAGCATGAACTCCTTTGCCGGGCTGCTGGCGGTGTTCCCCTTCGGCACCCCCGGCCGCTATGCCAGCTTCGCCGGCGTGAGCATCCGCAATTCCCGGGCGGAGGAAAAGGTGAAGCTGGTGAACGGCGCCTATCAGGGGAAGGAGGTCACGGACTTAACGCCCCTTTGGCCCGCCGGCAGATGCTATGTGGCCCTCTGCGACTATGCCGACACCCGGGAGCAGCCCAATACAGATAAGCCCCTGCTGGATATCGACGCGGCTGTGCAGCAGACCGCTCCCTATGCGGTCACCAGCCCCGTCAGCGGCCTCCGGGTCAGTGACGGCGGCACCGTGAAATACCTCTATGGCGACGGCATCGTCTGGGATGAAGCGGGAAAGCTGACGGCCCAGAGTATCATTGAGAAGCCCCTGGCTAACGGCGCCTATTATAAGAACATCCCCGCAGATGCCGAGGCCGCCGTGCTTCCCCAGCTATCCACCTACAACGCGCAGCAGAAAGGCCGGGAGCTCCAGATAGACATCCCGGTGCTCACCTGCTTCGGCAGCACGGCTCATCAGGTGATCACGGCCTATCTGGACACGGTGACCAACGGCGGCTTCTCCCAGGCAAACGCCTTCAGCGGCAGCCGTCCGGTGCAGGCGGAGGCCGCGGCCTACCGCTATGACGCGGACTCCGGCAGCTTTGTCAAAGCCACCACCGAGGCCGCCTCCCTGGCCTGCACGGAGAAGGAGGGCCGCCTCCACTTTGAGGGGAACGGCCTGCAGTACGACAATGGCCGGGGCCGCCTGACCCTGCTGACGGTGACCTTTACGGCGGAGGATCGGGCCTGCCGGGTCTATGTGCCCGTCATCGTGCAGCGCAAGCTGGAGATCGACTTCTATGCCACCCTGACCCACGGGACCAACTTCCTGCCGGCGAACTATGCCCAGCTCACCAACCATGTGCTGGACAGCACGGGGAACCCCATCACCGGCTACCTGTCCTTTGTCTACAACAGCAAGCAGGGAGCGTATGTGGACTACGGCTGGCAGGATGTCCTCACCTCCGGGGTAGATCTGGCAACGCCCTTTGAGCGGGCCGTCACCTTCAGCTCCGGGCTTCCGGCGGGGACCCAGTTCACCCTGATCGACCTCCAGAGCGCCGCCCCCACGGCCTATTACTATACCGCCGCCGCTGAGGTCAAAAAGCTCTCCCTGAGCGTCTTTGACGGCTATACCCAAAGGGGGCTCAGCCAGGTGCTGGGCGTCACGGCCGAGAAGGATGCCGCCGGCCCCTTCGTCCTGACGGAGGGGGCCGACGCCCTGGTGCAGGCGCAGATAGGCGGTCAGTGGAAGGGCTTTCGGCTGGCGGCCGCCGATGAGGTGGGCCAGCGCTATACCCTCACCGTTCCGATCCTGCACACCCAGGACGGGGAGCAGCAGCGGAGCGCGGTGAGCGAGAACTTCTTTCTGGTGATCACCGTGCCCAACGATGCGAGCGGCCAGGGAAAAAACGACCGCAACGGCTACATCACCGCCGACTTCACGGGCATCCCGGTGGAGTACGCGGTCACGGACCTGCGGCGGTTCGACGGCAGCCAGGATACCCACAGCGGCACGGAGAGCACCTACCTCATCTCCTCGGGCTATCGCCAGACCCTCCAGGAGACCCTGCCCACCGGCACCGCGTCCACCTGCGAGATCAAGGCCGGCTTCTCCGAGGTGCTGCAGATCCGCCTCCGGGACACCATCACCGTGCCCTCCGGCCAGGCCTTCAACAGCTCCGACCAGCTTTACCTGCGCTTTACGGCGTCCCTGCAGCATATCAAGGAGAACGGCTCCGCCGCGGCGGTGATCCCCAACGGCACCACGGGTACCGTGCGGTTCTACATCTACACCCAGGATGGCACCTACTACACCCTCTCGCCCTCCTCGGACAAGCTGGTGTCCGCCGGGAAGACCCGGCAGACCGCCGTGAGCTATGACTGCGCCGCCTCCGGCTCCACTCTGGAGCTGCTGCTGTCCTCGGACGGCACCCGGGAGAACGCCATCAGTCTGCAGCCGGTGCGCCTGGCGGTGGAGACCCCTGCCGGGCAGCCCCCCAAGAGCTTCTTCGTGGAGGCGGAGCTGGACGCCAAGCTGCCCACCGACGCGCTGGATGTGATCCCCAAGGCGGACCTCAAGAACGGCGCCCTCAGCGAATATGCCCGGCTCTCCTACCTCTCCCGCATCTCGGTGGAGAAGAGCGGCCTCAGCTACAGCGACATGACGGCCTCCCTCTCCGAGACCCAGGTGGGGTATTACCGGAAGAACAGTGAGGACGCCCAGCTGAAGTTCAATGCAAAGGATCTCTCGCAGCTGGGCATCAACCTGCGGGATCTGATGGACGAGCACCTGAGCACCGATGTCCAGGGCCGCCGCAGCCGCATCGACGCCTTTGCCGAGTACGACCTCCGGGGCGTCCGGGATTGGCAGGAGCTGCTGAAGGACTCCCAGTACATGCGCTTCACCCTGGAGCTGCAGCGCAAGACCGGCGACACCGCCTATGAAAAGGAGGCCCATGCCGGCGCCTTCCTGCAGGTGGAGGGGAAGACCTACCAGGCCGCCAGCAACAGCTGGAGCTGGGAGGTCCCCCGGGTGCAGTATTATGACGATACCGCTTCCGCCCCGAAGCTTGACGGCATGCTGGCCCAGGCCCTGACGCTGCAGGTGTACCTGGACGGCATCGAGGAGAATAACCGCTTCTTTGCCAACTACCGGGTGCTTATGACGGCGGAGGTGGTGGACGCGGAGGGGAAGAGCCAGTGCGTGGTAAAGGACGCGCTGATCTACACCCTGGCCCAGATCAAGCCGGAATTCGTAAAGCACGGCTGAGGAGCCGGCCTGCGGCGCTGTGAGCGTCCCCAGGGCCGCCCCGGAAAACCTCCGGGGCGGCCCACCGCATTTTTCCAAGGAGATCCGCCGCTTTTCTTCTTTTTTCTCCCATTATTTTATCTATATTATTTTATAATGTGTGTTGACAAATAAAGGAAACCCGTGGTATGATGAGCAAAATGCATCCATGTGGGTAAAACCGTCGAAAGGCGGCGACACAAAGCTATAGGACCCTTCGCGGGTAGCCAGCTGCAGAATAAGGCGAGAGCGTCTTATTTTGCAGCTTTTTGTTTTCTGATATTCCTGGTTTTTGAGAGGTGAGCCGCCGTGAGGGAAAGCGCCAAGTTAAAACGCAGCTATGTCCTGGCCGTCGTCACGCTGCTTTTCGCCCTGACCGCGGCGGCCACGGCCACCTTCGCCTGGTATATCCACACCGTCAACGCCCGCACCACAAAGCTGCACATGGCGGCGGGCACCAATGTGGAGCTGCAGATCAGCGACCGCCCGGATATGGGCTTTAAGTCCGCAGCGCCCCTGAAGGCCTTTCGCGGCACGCTGACGCCGGTATCCACCAACCGCATCCAGAACGGCTTTCGCCGGGTGGAAAAGTTCACCGCCGATGCCTCCGGCACCCCCAAGGCGTCCTGGTTTGCAGAGGGCGTTTTCTCCGAGACGGACGAGCGCAGCGACTATTACAAGACCACACTCTATTTCCGCACCAACGGCGGCAAAACGGAGGTCTATCTCTGGGACATCGGCTTTGAGGACGGCGACGAGAGCGCCCCTATCTCCTCGGCTGTCCGGGTGGGCTTCGTGATCCCCGCCACCGGGCAGGAGCACATCTTCGAGATCACCGACAAAAAGAATCCCGGCCGGAGCCACAATACCCTGGGCGTGGCGGAGGACGGCTGGGTGCTGGATCCCACAAAAACCGAGATCCACGAGGTAGACGCCGCCGAGACCAACGGCGCGGCGGTGCCCTTCACCCCCCTGGACCGGGGGGCCTACTGCCTCTACGACCCCCTCACCGGCGCGGTGACCCTGCAATACGCCGCCGACGGCACGGCCCGGTCCGTGCCGCTGTGTACGGTGGAGGGCCGTTCCGGCGGCTACGGCGAGGCGGTGCAGGTGGATATCTACATCTGGCTGGAGGGCTGCGATGGCGACTGCACCGGCAACCTGGCCCGAAAGACACTGAAAAACCTCTCGCTGAATTTCGCGGGGCTGGAGGAGGCGGGCACATGATGAGCACAAAACGGCGCAAGGGAAAAGCCACCCTCCTGCTGACGCTGCTGGCGGTCCTGGCGACCCTGCTGGCCCTGGCCGGCTCCACCTACGCCTGGTTCACCTTCCGTCCCTACACGAATGTCACCCCCCTGAGCGGCACCGTCAGCGGCGGGGAGGGAAGCTTGCTGATCTGTGCCTCCCGGGACGGAGAATTCAAGGAGACCTGCGCCCTCTCTCCGGCGGACCCCGGGGCGGAGCTTCTGCCGATATCCACGGCGGATCTGAGCCGCTTTTATGCCGTAAAGACCCAGGATCCGGCGGGCATGGCCCTGACCTACACCCGGGCGGAGGACCGGGCGGAGAAGCACACCCTTCGGGGCAGCGTGTACCTCAAGGCGGACGGGGCGGCCCAGGAGGTGTACCTCTGGAGGGACTCCCTGGACTGCGGCCGGAACGCCCAAGCGCTGGCGTCCATGCGCCTGGGGCTGGTGTTCCACACCGCCGGGGGCACCAAGACCTATATTTTCAAGCTCGATGAGCTGGGCAGCACCGACGGCGCGGAAAAGCGCGCCACCGTCCCCGGCAGCCGGCAGGTGGTGGAGAGCATCTCCGCCGCCGGAGCACCCACCTATACCGAGGACCCGGCCCGGACGCTCAGCGAGTTTGCCGCCGGCGGCACGGCGGAGGAGATAAAGCCCGGCAGCCGGGCCCTCTGCACCCTGCAGCGGGACGAGGTGGCCCAGGTGGACTTCCGGCTCTACCTGGAGGGCTGCGATGAAAACTGCGTCAATGCCGCCCAGGGCCGGGACATCGCCCTGCGGCTCGGCTTTGCAGGCATCAGCGCCGGATAAGCACCGGCGGGAGAAAATGAGAAGGGAGGCGGCAGCGTGGAGAGCCGGCAGATGAAAAGAAAAATACCCCTGGCCGCGGCCCTGTGCCTGATAGCGCTGCTGTCTCTGGGGTCGGCCACCTATGCGTGGTTCACCGAAAACCACCGGGTGGAGACCTCCCGGGTGGAGACGAAAACGGCCCAGACCCAGGCGCAGCTCTATGTCTCCGCCACCGGCGGCGCGGGCTTCACCAAAACCGGCAGCGCCCCGCTCAAGCCGGTGCCGGGAGCCGCCGCCGAGACGCTTTTGCCGGTGTCCACGGCGGATCTGAAGACCTTCGTGACCTGCGGCGTCATGGAGGGCGGCTACGCCGAGCGGTTTTATAAGGCGGCGGATGAGAGCCGCTACTTCCATGGCTGCGTGTATCTGCAGGCGGAGCTCACCGGCGCCGAGGCCGGCGCCAAGCTGGCCCTCTATCTCAGCGCCCGGGAGCAGGACGGCGGCCCGCTGACCGCGCCGGATGACGGGGACGGCCGCATCCTCAACGCCGCCCGCCTGGGGCTGCGCATCAGCCGGGAGGACGGCACGGAGCTTGCCGCCCACATCCTCCGGATAAGCGAGGGGGAGAACCCCGCCGGCCACCGGGAGAACAACACCCGGCTTAACGGCACGGTGCTGGGGGAGGATGGAAAAAGCTATGTGCTGGACGGCTCCGGCACTGCCATCCGGGCAGTGGAGGACACCTTCAGCACGGCTCTGGAGGAATGCACCGTCACCGACAGCGGCCAGCTGCCTGCCCGGCCGCTGCTGCTGATGGAGCCGGGGCAGCGCTACCGGGTGGATGTCTACTACTATCTGGAGGGCTGCGACCCCGACTGCACCGGGTCCATTGCCTGCCGGGGGAACGATCTGCAGCTTGCCTTCTTCGGCATGCTGGCCTGAGGGAGGGCTGCCTATGGAGCGGGAAAAAAGAAAAAATGCCCGGCGGACCGGCGCCGTTTCGCTGCTGCTGGCGCTGGTCGCCCTGGCCGCCGCCACCGCCGTGACCGCGGCCTGGTTCGTGATCTCCGACCACACCCGGGTGTACAGCTTAGGCCTGGATGTTACCACGGGCCTGTCGCTGCGATTTGACCTGGATGCCCATGAGACCTTTGCGTCGTATCGCTCCACCCTGACCATGGGGGAGATATTTGAACGCATCCGGCGGGAGAGCGGCTTTGACCCGGAAAAAACGCCCCTGAAGCCGGTGACCACCGCCGATGCCAGGACCTTCACCTTCCGCAGCGGGAAGGAGCCGGCCCCCTCCGAGGGCGCCTACCTGCGCTTTACCCTGCACTTTATGGCCAGCGAGGACATGCTGGTCCACCTCTCCAGTACCAACAGCGCCGCCGGGGCCGGTGACGGCACCCATGTGGACTCCCGGACCCCCGGCCTGCCCGTCGCCATGCGCATCAGCTTCGCCGGGGCGGAGGGCACCGCGGTCTATGACCCCGGCGGGACCGCCGCCGGAAGCGGCCAAAAGCTCCGGAGCTTCGGCCTGCCGCCTGCCGCCCTGATGACATACAGCGATGAAAACGCCCTCTTTTTCGCCAAGGCCAACACCGACATCCCCATCGAGGTGTGCATCTGGATGGAGGGCACGGATCCGGCCTGCACGGATGCTGTGAAAAACGGCGACTTTGCCATTCGCCTGCGCTTTGTGGGCACCGACGCGGACAATAACACCCTCTGACGGGGTTTTCAATTTTAAGTAAACGAGGACGAGATGATGAAAACTGTTAAAAAGATCGCCGGTATCCTGGCCGCTATCCTGCTGTGGGCGGTGATCCTGGCGGCGGCGCTGTTCGCCTTTACCACCATCGCCACCCGGGACGCGGACAAGGTGGCGCATATTGCCGGCTATACGCCCATGACCGTCCGCTCCGACTCCATGGCCCCGGAATTCCGCCAGGGCGACATGATCATAGTGAAAAAGTGCGACCCCTCCCGGCTTCAGGTGGGGGATGTGGTGTGCTTCCATACCATTCTGGAGAACCAGTATGTGCTCAACACCCACCGCATCGCCGCTATCGAGGAGAATAACGGCAGCCGCAGCTATGTGACCAAGGGCGACAACAACCCCGTCTCCGACCAGCACATGATCTCGGACAACGACATCGTGGGCAAGTATGTGGGCAAGCTCCGGGGCATGGGCAGGGTCATGGATTTCCTCAGCGGCTCCGTGGGCTTCCTGCTGGTCATCGTTCTGCCCCTTTTGGTGTTCTTTGTCTATCAGGTCTACCACCTGATCATGGTGAGCATCAGTCTGAAGCGGGCCACGGCCCTGGAGGCGGCTCAGGAGAGGGCGGCCCGGGAGGCCGCCGCGGCCGATGCCGCCCAAGCCGAGGCAAAGCGGGATCGGGATGAGATCGAAAAAGCGCGCCGGGAGGCCGCCGCTGCCCTGGCTGAGGCAAAGCGCCTGCAGGCCGAGGCCCAGGCCCAGTTAGACCGGGCTAAAAAGGAGAGCGGCGAGCAGTGAGGTCTGCTGCCCCGAAAGATAAGAACGGAAGGAAGTGGTTCCTGTGAGCGAGTTTTTGAAGCTTGCCTATGACCTGATCGCCAAGGTGGTCTACAACATCGTCACATGGGTGGTGAACTTTTTCACCGGCTTTGTAAAGGTGTTCATCACCGGCTGGGCGGACTATAGCACCATCTTCAAGCTGTATTTCCCGCACTTCTCCCTGCCGGTGAAGATATTGGCCATCCTGCTGGCGGTGATCCTGGCCGCCGTGCCCGTGGTGTGCCTGGTGCTCCTCATCCGGCACATCGTTCTGCGCATCCGGCTGCGGGCGGTGGATGAGGACAACACCGTGCTCTATAAGGAGATCGGGAGGCTGAACCGCCAGGTGCTGGACCTGATGGATGAAAAGGCCAAGATCCTGAACATGAAGGTGGGCACCGTCAACGGCGGCGCCATCCTCACCGAGGGCAGCGAGGCCACCGTCACCGGCGCCGCCGGCCCGGTGAGCGTGCAGAATATCTCCAGCGGCCTGGTGGATCCCCTGGCGGAGCCGGTGGAGGTGTCCGGGACGGGCAGTGCCCTGGCCGGCAGCGCCCTCATCGCCGGCAGCGGCAGCATCGCCGGCGGCGTCAACATCGGTGAGGATGCCCTGAGCGCCGCCACCGCGGCGGCCATCTCCGCCGCCACCGCCGCCCGGCGGCAGGATGAGGAGAAGGAGCGCAACACCGTGGAGCGCTTCCCCAAGCTCAGTCTGGTGGACGCCCGCTACATGGACTATGAGCGCCCCGACTTTGACGAGGGCATCACCCTGGAGGCCTTTACCGAGGGCTTCCGGCTCTTTGCCGCCAGCCAGATGAAGCTCTACTACCATCCGGAGATCATTCGCCGCTTTGTGGCGGGCCTCTCCGCCAGCCGCCTTTTGATCCTGGAGGGCATCTCCGGCACCGGCAAGACCTCCCTGCCCTATGCCTTCTCCCGGTTTTTGAACAACCCCGCCACCATCGTTTCCGTGCAGCCCTCCTATCGGGACCGCACGGAGCTGCTGGGCTATTTCAACGAGTTCTCCAAGCGCTTCCATGAAACGGAGTTCCTCCGGGCCCTCTATGAGGCCAACTACCGGGAGGACCCGGGCCTGATCGTGCTCGATGAGATGAACCTGGCCCGCATCGAGTACTACTTCGCGGAGATGCTCTCCGTGATGGAGCTGCCCAATACCGACGAATGGGTGCTGGATCTGGTGCCCACCGCCTGGCCCGGCGACCCCGTCAAGCTGGACGGCGGCAAGATCCGGGTGCCCACCAGCGTGTGGTTCGTGGGCACCGCCAACAACGACGACTCCACCTTTACCATCACCGACAAGGTGTATGACCGGGCCATCCCCATCGAGATCAACGAGCGGGCCGATCCCTTCACCTGCCAGCTGCAGCCCCGGTGCTGCGTGACCTGCACGCACCTGGAGGAGATGTTTGCCCAAGCCCGGAGGGATCACCCTCTCAGCGAGGAGCTCATCGCTCGGATGCGCAAGATGGACACCTATCTCCAGACCCGCTTCAAGCTGGCCTTCGGCAACCGTATCCTCAAGCAGATGCACGACTTCATCCCGGTGTATGTGGCCTGCGGCGGCACGGAGATCGACGGTCTGGATTACATCCTGGCCCGCAAGGTGCTCAAAAAGTTCGAGAGCTTGAGCATCACCTTCGTCCGCGACGAGATCGACGGGCTGATCCTCTATATCGAAAAGACCTTCGGCAAGTCCCACATGCCTGACAGCCGCGCCTATCTGGAGCGTATCCGGAACCTGTACTGACCCGGCCGGTAAGCTGCCTATCTATGTTTTCGGAGGTGCGCCATGGCGAACACACTCAATGATCTCTACTTAAAATATGTCAATAAGGTCGGCGCCGCGGTGGAGAAGGACCGCTGCTTCCAGTACCTCTTTGCCATGGCCCAGGCCGGGGAGACGGTGCTGCAGCAGAAGAATAAGGTGCTCCACAAGACGGTGGACGAGGCATGGCTCACCGAGATCGAGAACAGCCTGGACGCCATCAACGAGATCATCGCCAACCCCCGGCGCTTTATCACCACCTCCGAGGAGGTGGTGCCGGTGGCCCTGGCCAAGAAGATCACCGCCGAGAGCGTGCGCCACCTGAGCCAGAACACACAGTTCATCGCTTCGGCGGAAAACGGTGAGGTGCAGCCCACGCGGATCCTCAACATCACCAATGAGGACAGCTACGACCTCTATGAAAACCGCTTTGTCTACCACCTGATCCAGCGGCTGGTGACCTTCATCGACAAGCGCACGGACCTCATCTTCTGGTCCACCGGCGACGAGACCGTGGACACCCTCTCCATGGAGAGCACCATCGACGACGCCTATGAGACCATCGAGTACAAGCTGGAGATGAAGATCAAAAACCGCCAGAGCTTTGCGGAAAACGACAGCGAGAATATGGAGGTCTTCATGCGCATCGACCGGGTGCGCCGCCGGGTCATGGCCCTGCGTACCAGCGCCTTCTGCTCGCTGATGGCGGGCTGCGCCCGGGTGCGCAGTCCCATCCAGCGCACGAATATCATGCTCAAGGATCCCCATTACCGCACCTGCTACCGGCTGTGGAATTTTCTGGAGCGCTATGACAGCATCGGCTACACCATCGAGGAGCTGGACCGGCCCCTGGAGTTTGACGAGGAGTATCTCATCCAGCTCCGGAGCAACCTCATCGCCAACTACGCGGTGTTCAAGAGCATCCTCGCGGAGGACGGCCGGGACTTCTCGGCGATCCCTCCCAAGCGCCGCCGGGTCATCCGCCCCAAGTTCCGCAAGCGCATCGACGAGCAGATCGTGGAGGACTACGACCTGGAGGATGTGGAGATCCGCAGGGTCATCATTCAAGAGGTGACCCAGGCCCAGCTGGACGCCGAGGAGAAGCTGGCCCGGGAGACCCACCGAGCCGATACGGCGGAGACCGACCGGGAGGAGGCCCGTCGGGCAGCCCGGGAGGCCCAGCGCCAATTGCAGGACGCCCGGCAGGCCCTCACGGAGGCGGAGGAGGCGGCCCGTGCCGCCGCCAAGGCCCGGGAGGAGGCGGAGACGGCCCTGGCCCGCAGCGTGCGCAGCGGCGAGGAGGGTATCCGCCGGGCCGACAGAGCCAGAGTGGCCGCGGAAAAGGAGGCCCGGGAATGCCTGGAGGCAAGACAGGACCTGGAGGCGGCCCTCCTGCAGGAAAAGGAGGCCTGCCGGATCGCCCGGGAGGAGCGGCAGGCGGCCCTGGCCGATCTGACCGCCGCCGAGCGCCAGATGCTGGCGGATCGCAGCATCCGGGAAAAGGCCGAGGCCGCCCAGCTGCAGGCGACCCGGCAGGTGCAGAAAACAGAGGAGCAGTCCCGGCGGGCGGCGGACAAGGCCGCCCAGCGCTGCCAGGCCGCCGAGGAAAAGGCCGCCCGGAGCACCCAAGCCGCCCGGGAGGCCGAGAAGGCCAGAGCCGCTGCCCAGCGGAAAATGCAGAGCGCTGAGGAAAAGGCCGCCCAGAGCCGGCAAGCCGCCCGAGACGCCCTGAAGGAGGCCGCCGCGGAGCGCCGCACCGCGGAGAAGACGGCCCTTGCGCTGGAAAAGGCCGCCTCCGCCGCAGAGGCGGCGGAGGAACGCTGCCGCCGGGCGGAGGAGACCCTGGCGGCCCTGCGCCGGGAGCTGGAAAAGGAAAAGAACCTGCGGACCCGGGCGGAGGAGCGCGCGGCGGCCAATACCCTGGCCGGCCGCCTGCGCACAGCCCTCTCCGGCGGCCGCAGAGAGGATAAGAAATAACGGAGTACATGTGTAAGAAAGCTTTTTGTTGGCTGGTCAACGGCCTTTCCGTTCTGCTGATCGCCGCGTCGCTGCTGGTGCTGCTCAGCACGGTGCTGACCCGGGGGGACGCGGCCCCGGATATCCTGGGCTATTCCGCCTTCCGCATCGTTTCGGGCAGCATGGAGCCCGCCTATACCCCCGGCGAGATGATCGTGGTCCGGCGGGTGGTCCCGGAGGAGGTGGCCGTGGGGGATGTGATCACCTTCTATTCCCAGGACCCCCAGCTCCAGGGGGCGGTGAATACCCACCGGGTCACCCAGGTGGATACACAGGGGGGACAGACCCTTTTTACTACCCGGGGTGACGCCAACCCCACCCAGGATGAATACCCGGCCCGGGGCCAGGATCTCATCGGCAAGGTGGTGTTCTCCTCGCAGGCGCTGGGAACGGTGTCCCGGCTGGCGGCCAACCCCCTCATCTTTGCGGTGCTCATCGTGGTGCCGCTGCTGTGGCTGCTCCTATCCAATCTGATCCGTACCGTGCGCCTGGCCCGGGAGGCCCTGCGCCGGGAGGAAGAGGAGGCCGTGGCCGAGGCGCTGCGGCAGCTGAAGGCCAGCCGCCCGCCGCAGGAAACAGCACCCTGCGGCGAGAAAAACGCTGCCAACGAATGACAGGGGCGGGTTTGCCCTTGTCGATCGAGGCCATAGAACCCTGAGGATTTTCGGAGGTGCCCATGGGACTTTTCGACAAGCTGAAAAAGGAAAAAACTGCCCCGGAGGGGCAGCCGGCAGAGCCGGCCGCGGAAACGCGCCGCCTGCCCCGGCGGCCCCAAGGGGCCGCCCTGTCCTCCGGGCGCATGAGCGCCCTCTACCGGCGCTTATACCGGTGGATCTTCTCGGTGAACCTCACCCTGGATGTCTACCAGATCGAATCCGGCGAGGATACCTTTGCCGGGGAGCCCCTGCCCATGCGGGGCCACTACAGCCGCCTGCTGGAAAGCTTGGCCGGCCAGCTGCTGGCGGAGCAGCGGGAGGACTTTTCCGCCGCCTTTTCTCCGGAGAGCATCCGCGCCGCCGTGAAGGGCGGCAGAAGCAACCTCACGGAGATCTTCTGCGCCCGGGAGCTGGGCACGGAGGATGTCCCGGAGGCAGAGCGGCCCCTGAAGTGGTACGAGTTCCGGGTCCAGTGGCCGGCAGATACGGAGCTGCACAACCTGGTGGCGGAACTCTCCGTGCGCCCGGTGTGCAGCGACCTGGACACCGGCAGCCAGAAGCCCCGGGACACGGCCCTGCTGCGGGATGCGGACAACGGGATCGATTGGCGGCTGACCCGGGCCGTCCACTTAGAGCGTACCGAGGGGGACATGGTGTTTGAATACGACCCGGCGGAGGACTGCATGTACCTCCACCGCACCCCCGGCGACAAAAGGGGGGACCGGGTCACCCGGCATTATCTGGCCACCCTCTCCGACCGGGCCGACTTCGAGGTATCCCACGAGAGCGTGGCCGCCGTGAAGCATCTGCTGCGGCAGCGCCGGGGGGAGCCGGAGCAGGCCCTGATCCTGCTGCGCCGGGACGGCGTGTTCGGCGCGCCCTTCCGGCATTACCGCATGTGGGCGGTGCCCTTTGCCGACGGCGGCAACCCCGCCTGGATCACCGGCCGCCTGGAGGATGTGGAGGAAAAGTTCCTCCAGGACCGCCAGAACAGCGAGGTGGCCACGGAGCTCAGCCGGATGATGGAGAGCTTCCGCATCGCCGTGTTCCAGATCAATACCCATCAGGACCTGATTTTCCATATCGAGGAGAACGGCACCGGCTTCCGGCGGGCGCGGATGCCCCAGCGCTTTTCGGAGTATATCCAAAAGCGCGTGGAGAGCGGGCGCATCGCGCCGGAGTCCCGGGAGGAGTACCTCCGGTGGCTGGAAAAGGGCTATCTCCAGCGAAAGACCGCCCTGGGGCCCTACATTGTGGAGACCTGCCTCAAGGACATCGGGGATGTGGACTTCCGCTGGTACCGGGAGACCATTGTGGCCGTCAAGGACAGGCCGGGGCTTTTCATGCGCTGGCGAAAGGATGACACCGAGGGCCACCGGGCCGATGAGGCCGAGCGGAAAAAGAAGGAGCTGGCCCGGGTCATGGAATACACCGGCCAGATGCTGGACACCATGGCCAGTCTGGTGGAGTTCCGCAGCATCGAAAGCTCCCACCATATCGCCCGGGTGCGGCTTTTGACCCGCATCCTGCTGGAGGATATGAAGGCCCGCTGCCCCGGGTATGAGATCACAAACAAGAGCATCGAGATGTATGTCCAGGCCTCTACGCTCCACGACATCGGCAAGATCACCGTTCCGGACTACATCCTCAACAAGGAGGGCCGCTACACCCCGGAGGAGTATGCCATCATGAAGAAGCATACCACCGACGGCGCGGCCATCATCGACCGGCTGAACATGCCCGAGCAGGAGGAGCTCAAGGCCTGCATCCGGGATGTGGTGCTCCACCACCACGAGCGCTTTGACGGCGGCGGCTATCCGGAGGGCCTCTCCGGTGCGGACCTGAAGATCGGCGTGCAGGTGGTAAGCATGGCCGACGCCTATGACGCCCTGGTCAGCCGGCGCTGCTACAAGGAGGGCTATTCCTTCGAGGAGGCCGCGCAGCTGATCTCAGAGGGCCGCTGCGGCGTATTCAATCCGGACCTGATGGCCAGCTTCCGGGCCTGCGAGAGCAAGCTGCGGCGGGTCTATGGGGACGGCGAGGCAATTTCCATCTGAAAAACGCAAGGGAGAGAGCTATGGCAGAGCGGATGAACATAAAAAACGGCGCAAAGGTGCGGGTGGCCTTCGAGGCGCCGCCGGGGCAGGAGCCGGATTTCAGCATGGTGTGCACCTTCTACAGGCAGCTGGACGAGGCATCGTTTCTGCTGTCCGTGCCCCTGGCGGCGGGAACGCCGCTGCCGCTGGATGAGGGCCGCAAGCTCCTGATCCGCTATGGCGGCCCGGGCCCCGAAGCCATGATCCTGGCCGGCTATGCCGACGATGTGGTCCGCGAGGGCATTCGGCTTTGCTGGCGCGTCCGCCGGGTGGCGGCCCCCCGGCGGTATTTCCGCCGGGCGGATGAGCGCCTGCAGGTGTCCCTGCGGCTGCAGTACAGGCAGGACACATGGCCCCTGGGCAGCGACGGGCGGATCTCCTGGGAGGACGGCCTCTCCCTGGACATCAGCAACGGCGGCATCGCCTTTTACCTCAGCAGCTTCTTTGAGGTGGGGGAGGTCTGCCGGCTGTCTCTGCCCCGGGTGGGCACCGCCCCCGCCGGCCAGGGCATCCGGGACATGGTGGGCGTGGTCTGCTGGTGCCGCCAGGCCCCCAGCCACAGCCCTCTGCGGAATGTCTGCGGCCTGCAGTTCCGCTTTGCCGACGCGGCGGAGCGGGAGGCCCTGGCCGACTATGTAGCCCATATCAAAAAGAGCTTTGCCCTTTGACGGCCTTCGCCGGCGGCGGGGAGAATAGACGGAGTTTTGCAATATGGCTTTTGGTAGAAAAAAGAAAAAAGAGCATAGAGAAAACGAGGTGCTCCGGGATCCCCTGGGCCTGGACCGGGAGATGCCGGCGGCCGCGGAGGAGCCGGCGCCGGCGAAGGGACGCCGGCTGCCGGGGCTGTTCCGGGGCAAGACCCGCATCCGGGGCGAGAAGGTGGACATCGTCCGGGTGGAAAACCTCCGCCGGGCGCTGGAGGAGGCCGGCGAGGATGTGGATGTGGACACCGTGGTCAGTCTGTATCTGCCCCAGCGCCGGGCCCGGCGCTTCGGCGCGGCGCTGCTTCGGCTCGGGAAGCTGCGGCTGCTGCTGGCGGCCCTGCTGCTGGTGCTGCTGGTCTTGTTCCTGCTGGCCTTCAGCCAGGAGAAGATGGGCAACTTCACCATCAACCTCAACCGCCTGGAGATGTACCGCAAGGGCATTTCCATCGCCGACAACGGGGCCTTTGAAAACGCCACCGCTCGCCTCCAGGCGGATGCCGGCTTCAAGGCCACCAACATCTCCGTCAGAGACCTGCCGGAGGACCTGGATCTGGTGGATGGCAGCCACAACGGCAAAAACTACATGGCCTACACCTACTATGTCCGCAACGCCGGCAAGGAGGACACCTATTATGACGCCGTTATCCGCCTGGATGCCAGCGCCAAGGGCGCCGAAAAGGCGGCGCGGGTGGCGGTGTGGCGCAACGGCGAGAGGATCATCTACGCCGCCCCTGCCGCCGACGGCACTCCGGAGCCGGGCTGCGTGAGCTTCCAGAGCGAGAAGCTGGTCTGCACCTACCACGAGCCGCGGTTCCTGGTGGGGAATGTGGACCGCTACACCGTTGTTATCTGGATGGAGGGGGACGACCCCGAGTGCGTGGATGACATCGTGGGCGGCAGCGTGCAGTTCAGCATGTCCATCGATGCCGACAACGGCGAGAAGAGCTCCCTGCTGGCAAAATTCGTGGGGGACATCGTGGACACCCTCACCGGCAACAAGCCCATCTACGGCTCCTCCGACTCGGCGGTGCCCGACTACTACCGGGACAACGAGGTCACCTGGGCCACCCGCCGCAACCAGTGAGACACATAAAAAGCACAAAGGACGCAGCCCCGGCGGGGCTGCGTCCTTTTACGCTTCTATTTTCAGGCCAGGATATCGTCCAGGCCCTCCACGGTGAGAGAGTGGGTCACCAGCACCACCCGGTCCCCGGGCTCCACGGTGGTGCTGCCGTCGGGGATGATGATGTCGCCCCGGCGGCTGATGGCCGCCAGGAGGATGCCGTGCTTCAGCCGCAGCTCCCGGAGGGGACGGTGCAGGATGCGCAGGTTTTCCCCGGCGGTGAATTCCAGGGCCTCCACCTGGCCGTCCATCATCTTGTACAAGCTCTCCACGGTGCTGCCCTCGCTGTTGGCCAGGGCCCGGACATAGCGGGTGATGGTGTTGGCGGTGATATCCTTGGGGGAGACCACGCTGTCGAGGCCGATGTCCTTCACCAGCTCGCTGTAGTTGGGGCGGTTCATCTTGGCCACCACCTTGCCCACGCCGCTGCGCCGGGCATAGAGAGCCATCAGCAGGTTGTCCTCATCCCGGCCGGTAACGGCCACAAAGGCGTCGGTGCCCAGGATATTCTCCTGCTGCAGCAGGGCGCTGTCGGCGCCGTCGCCCTCGATGATCATGGCCTTGGGGAGCTGCCGGCTCAGGGCCAGGCACTTTTCATGCTCCTGCTCCACGATCCGCACGCCGATGCCCAGGCGCAGAAGCTCCCAGCCCAGATAGGTGCTCAGGCGGCTGCCGCCCACGATGGACACATCCCGTATCCGGTTGACGCTGCGGCCCAGGATGCGCAGCATCGACAGCAGCCAGGACTTCTCGCCGATGAAATAGACGCTGTCCCCGGGCTGGGGGGTATAGTCGCCGTTGGGGATGATGTACTCCCCGCTCCGCTGGGCGGCGCACACCAGCACCGGCATCCGCCGCAGGGGGATATAGTCGCTGAGGGGCACGCCGCAGAGGGTGTCCTCGGCGCAGATCTGCAGGCCGATCATGTCCGCCCGGCCCCGGGCAAAGGGCTCCACGCTGAAGGCCGCCGGGAAGGTGATGATCCGGGCGATCTCCTCGGCGGCGGCCAGGTCGGGATTGATGACCATATCCAGGCCGATCTCCGCCTTGAGCATGTCCGCGTCCGCCCGGTATTCCGGGTTGCGCACCCGGGCCACGGTGTGCTTGGCCCCCAGCTTTTTGGCGATGAGGCAGCACACCAGGTTGGTCTCGTCCTTGTCGGTGACGGCCACCAACAGATCGGAGCCCCGGACTCCGGCGCTGTCCAGCACCCGGATGCTGGCGCCGTTGCCCTCTAAGCACATCACATCCAGGGCGCCGTCCGCCCGGGCCAGGTGGGCGCCTTTGTGGTCCACCAGAACGATGTTGTGCTTCTCCCGGGTGAGCTGGGCAGCCAGGGCAAAGCCCACCTTGCCGTTGCCTACGATGATGATCTTCATGCTGCGTCCTCCTTATCTGCCAGGCGCGCGTGCCGCCGCCGGGAGAGCTCCGCGGAGAGCTCCGCCCCTAAGATCAGCACATTGGATGTCATATAAAGCCATAAGAGCACCACGATGATGGTGGCGATAGAGCCGTAGAGGATGCTGTATTGGCCGAAATTCTCCACATAGTAAGAAAAGAGCATGCCCAGCAGGGTGCCCGCGCACACGGAGAAGCTCACCCCCGGCAGCACCTCCCGCCAGGGCATCCGCCGGCCCAGGGCCAGGGAGTATACCCCGGCGATACTCAAAAACACCACCACAAAGAGGATGAGAAAGCGCCCGTAGGACCAAAGAGCGATGAAGCCCGGCGAGAGAGTGACCACCCGGGCGGCCAGCTCCAGCACCCGGCGGCCGATGACGATGAGCACCAGGGCCAGGGAGATGACCACGATGAGCAAAAGGGCGCCGATGAGCAGCAGGAACTGGTTTTTCAGGAGGTTTTCCGGCTGGGGCTTTCCGAAGGCCTTGCGGATGGAGTGGGTCAGGCAGCTGATGGCCCGCATGGGGAACCAGATGGAGAACACCATGCAGAACCACAAAAGCCGGGGGCTTTGCAGGCCGGAGACATAGGTGAGATAGCTCTCGATGACCTGCACCACATCCTCCGGGATGAGCCGGGACAAAACGGCGAGGGTGCTCTCCATATCCAGCTCCAAAAGCCCTAAGAGAATGCTGACCAGGATCAGCATGGGGAAGATGGCGAACAGCAGATAGTAGCTCAGGGCGGCGCTGTCGCGGCCCACATCGTGGGCGAAGAAATTCTGCCCCAGGGCGCTGAGCACCCGGCCGAAGCCGGTGTGGGGGCGTGGCTTTTTATCGAAAAAAGACAAGTCGCATCCCTCCTATGGGAGTATTCTACCGCGGCGGCATGGAGAAAAAAGGGGAAGGGCGCCGCGAAGACAAGGGGCGCCCGCAGGGGGCGCCCCTTATGCTCATCAGAAGTCGGCGCTGCCCACGGTACGGGGGTGGAGCTCCACATCGCGGATGTTGGAGACGCCGGTGAGATACATCACCATGCGCTCAAAGCCCAGGCCGAAGCCGGCATGGCGGCAGGTGCCGTAGCGCCGCAGGTCGCAGTACCACCAGTAGTCCTCCGGGTTCATGCCCAGCTCCCGGATGCGGCTCTCGAGAATGTCCAGGCGCTCCTCGCGCTGGCTGCCGCCGATGATCTCGCCGATGCCGGGCACCAGGCAGTCCGCGGCGGCCACGGTCTTGCCGTCGTCGTTCAGGCGCATGTAGAAGGCCTTGATCTCCTTGGGGTAGTCAGTGACGAACACGGGCTTTTTGAACACCTGCTCGGTGAGGTAGCGCTCGTGCTCGGTCTGGAGGTCGGTGCCCCACTCCACCTTGTAGTCGAACTTGTCGTTGTGCTGCTTCAGGATCTCCACGGCCTCGGTGTAGCTCACCCGGCCGAAGTCCGCGGCGGCCACATGCTCCAGGCGCTCCCGGAGCCCCTTGTCCACAAAGCTGTTGAAGAAGTCAATCTCCTGGGGGCAGGTCTCCAGCACCCGGCGGATGATGTGCTTGATCATGGCCTCGGCCACATCCATGTCGCCCTTGAGGTCGCAGAAGGCCATCTCCGGCTCGATCATCCAGAACTCGGCGGCGTGGCGCTGGGTGTTGGAGTTCTCGGCCCGGAAGGTGGGGCCGAAGGTATAGACATCGCCGAAGGCCATGGCGAAGTTCTCGGCGTTCAGCTGCCCGGACACGGTCAAAGAGGTTTTTTTGCCGAAGAAGTCCTGGGTATAGTCCACGGTGCCGTCCTCGTTCTTGGGGACATTCTCCATGTCCAGGGTGGTCACCTGGAACATCTCGCCGGCGCCCTCGCAGTCAGAGCCGGTGATGATGGGGGTCTGGACATACACAAAGCCCCGGCTCTGGAAAAACTCGTGGACGGCGTAGGCCGCCGCGGAGCGCACCCGGAAGGTGGCGGAGAAGAGGTTGGTCCGGGGCCGCAGGTGCTGGATGGTCCGCAAAAACTCCACGCTGTGGCGCTTTTTCTGCAGGGGATAGTCCGGGGTGGACCGGCCCTCCACGGCGATCTCGGCGGCCTTGATCTCCAGGGGTTGCTTGGCCTCCGGGGTCAGCACCACGGTGCCGGTGACGATGAGCGAAGCGCCCACATTCTGCGCGGCGATCTGCTTGTAGTTCTCCAGGGTGTTGGCGTCCATGACTACCTGGAGGTTGCGGAAGCAGGAGCCGTCGTTGAGCTCGATGAAGCCGAAGGTCTTCATGTCCCGGATGGTCTTGGCCCAGCCGCACACCGTCACGGTCTTGCCGCCCAGGGTCTGGCTGTCGGCAAATACGGAGGCGATCCGCAGGCGCTCGTGCATATGGTCTTGCATATCGTTATCCTCGTTTCCAAAGTTTTTGTACAGTAACCGCTATTATACTCGGTTTCCGCAACAAATGCAAGTATCTCCTTGCCCTGGGAAAAACCTTTGCGGCGAAGTGCTTGACAAATGGAAAAAAGGGTGTATGATAAGCATGTGATTATTCAACTTAAGTTTTGCTTAGGAAAGGGGCGAGGGCATGACACAGCGCGAGCGGCAGATCCTCAACTGGATCGCGGAGGATCCTATGATCTCCCAGCAGCAGCTGGCGGAGAAGGCGGGCATCACCCGCTCCAGCGTGGCGGTGCACATCTCCAATCTGATGAAAAAGGGCTGCATCAGCGGCAAGGGGTACATCGTCAACACCGCCCCCTATGTCACGGTGGTGGGCAGCGCCAACATGGACATCGGCGGCTATTCCGCCGAAAAGCCCATCGCGCAGGACTCCAACCCCGGGCGGGTGCTGCTCTCCCCCGGCGGGGTAGGCCGCAACATCGCCCACAACATGTGTCTTATGGGGGTGAATGTGAAGCTCATCACCGCCTTCGGCGAGGATGTGTACGCCCAGCAGCTGCAGGCCGTATGCGGGGAGCTGGGCATCGACATCTCCCACGCGCCGGTGTTCTCCGGGGAGCGGACCTCCACCTATCTTTTCATTACCGACGAGCACGGTGACATGGTGCTGGCCGTCAACGACATGGACATCTACCGGCACCTGACCCCCCAGGTCCTGGCCCAGCGCCGGGGGGTGCTGGAGGCAAGCCAGCTGCTGGTGGTGGACACCAACCTTCCGGAGGAGTGCCTCTGCTGGCTGGCGGAGAATGTAAGGGTGCCCATCTTTGCAGACCCGGTCTCCACGGTGAAGGCCCCCAAGCTGCGCCGGTGCCTGGGGCGCATCCACACCCTCAAGCCCAACCGCATGGAGGCAGAGCTCCTCTCCGGGGTGAGCATCACGGATGAAAGCTCCCTGCACCGGGCGGCGGACGCCCTTTTGGAAACCGGGCTCCACCGGGTATTCATCTCCCTGGGAGCCGGCGGCGTCTTTGCCGCTGACCGCGCCGGACAGCGGCTGCACCTGCCCAACCCCGCGGTAAAGCCCCTGAACACCACCGGCTGCGGCGACGCCTTCATGGCGGCCCTGGCCTGGGCCTACCTCCAGGGCACCGATCTCCGGGGGGCCGCCCGGGCGGGCCTGGCGGCGGCCTCGGTGGCCATGGAGCACGCCGGCACCGTGAGCCCCGCCATGAGCGAGGAGCTTCTGCGCCGGCGGATGGCCCAGGAGGACAGGTAAAGCCGGGCTGCTTTACAAGCTCGCCCGATACACAGTTTTATTTATTCCATATCACCCATCCATTCCATATCACTCATCTCTGACAGGAGGAAACACTATGCTGAACAAGTATTTAGACATCGCCCCGGAAGTAGAAAAGGCCCTGGCGGAAAACCGCCCGGTGGTGGCCCTGGAGAGCACCATCATCTCCCACGGCATGCCCTATCCCCAGAATGTAGAGACGGCCCTGGCGGTGGAAAAGATCATCCGCGACCGGGGGGCGGTGCCCGCCACCGTCGCCATCATCGGCGGCCGGCTGAAGGCGGGTCTTACCCCGGAGGAGATCGACTACCTGGGCCGCACCGGCGCAGGGGTCGCCAAGGCCAGCCGCCGGGACCTGCCCATCCTGGTAGCCCAGGGGAAGGACGGCGCCACCACCGTCACCACCACCATGATGATCGCCCACATGGCGGGCATCTCGGTGTTTGCCACCGGCGGCATCGGCGGCGTGCACCGGGGAGCGGAGACCACCATGGACATCTCCGCCGACCTGGAGGAGCTGGCCCAGACCCCGGTGATGGTGGTGTGCGCCGGCGCCAAGTCCATTTTGGACCTGGGGCTGACGCTGGAATACCTGGAGACCCACGGCGTGCCCGTCATCGGCTACGGCACCAAGGAGCTGCCGGCCTTCTATACCCGCCGCTCCGGCTTTTCCGTGGACTATGAGCTGGATACCCCCGCGGAGTTGGCCCGGGCCTACCGGGTGCAGCGGGAGCTGCGGCTCAAGACCGGCATGCTGGTGACCAATCCCATCCCCGAGGCCTATGCCATGGATCACGAGGTCATCAACCGGGCCATTGACGAGGCCGTGGCCGAGGCCAAGCGCAAGGGCATCCACGGCAAGGAGACCACCCCCTTCCTCCTGGCCAAGATCAAGGACATCACCGGCGGTGACAGCTTGGCCTCCAATATCCAGCTGGTGTATAACAATGCCGCCCTGGCGGCGGAGACCGCAAAAGAGCTATGCACCCTTGGCTGAGGGCCCTGGCGATCTGGCTGGCCGCCGTGAACCTGGCCACCCTTGCGGTGTACGGCATAGACAAGGCCAAAGCCAAGCGCGGCGCGTGGCGCATCCCGGAGAGGACGCTGTTTCTCCTGCCCCTTCTCGGCGGCAGTCTGGGAGCTCTTTTGGGAATGCAGCTCTTCCGGCATAAGACCCAGCACTGGTATTTCCGCCTGGGCATCCCGCTGATCCTGCTCCTGCAGATCGCGGCGGCGGTGTATTTTCTCTTTTTCTATGAAGGAGGACTCCTATGATCATTCGCAGAGCCGAGGAAAGAGACATCCCCGCTGTGGCGGCCATCTATGCGCATATTCTGGACATAGAGGAGGGCCGCCCCCAGCCGACGGTGGGCTGGATCCGGGGCGTGTACCCCACGGAGGCAACCGCCCGGGCCGCCCTGGAGAAGGGCACCCTCTATGTGATGGAGGAGGGGGGCACCGTGGTGGCCTCCGCCAAGATCGACCAAGAGCAGGTGCCGGAATATGCCGATTGTCCCTGGCGGCATCCGGCCGCCGATGAGCAGGTGCTGGTGCTCCATACCCTGACGGTGGAGCCCGCCTGCGGGGGAAAGGGCTGCGGCGCCGCCTTCGTTGGCTATTATGAGGCCCTGGCCCGGGAGAGGAATACCCCCTACCTGCGGATGGACACAAATGCCCGCAATCTCCCTGCCCGGGCCCTCTATAAGCGCCTGGGCTACAGTGAGCCGGGCATCGTGGCCTGCGAGTTCAACGGCATCCCCGGCGTGGAGCTGGTGTGCCTGGAAAAGAAGCTCTGAAGTTAAAAAAGAGGAGACCCCACGGTCTCCTCTTTTTTGCGTCTTTATTCGAATGCAAGGGGGGTGTGCTCGCAGATCTCCCGGATCTTGCGCTGGAGGTTTTTCAGATCCACAAAGGTCTCCGGCTTCCGGCGGGGATCCCGCAGCAGGGCGGCGGGATGATAGAGGGCCATCATCTGCACGCCGTCCTTTTCAAAAAATTGGCCGTGCTCCTGGGTGATCTTGAAGTCCGGCTTGATCATCTCCATGGCGCTGATGCGCCCCAGGCACACGATGATCTTGGGGCGGATCATGGCCAGCTGCCGCTGCAGATACCCCCGGCAGGTCTCCTTTTCCGTGTTCAGGGGGTCGCGGTTCTCCGGAGGCCGGCACTTCACGGAGTTGGTGATGTAGATGCTCTCCCGCCTGAGGCCGATCATGGCCAGCATGTCGTCGAGCAGCTTTCCGGCGCGTCCCACGAAGGGCTCGCCCTGCTTGTCCTCATTGGCCCCGGGGGCCTCGCCGATGAAGAGCACCTCGGCATGGGGGTCTCCTACGCCGAAGACCACCTGGGTGCGGGTTTCACACAGGGGGCAGGCCCGGCAGGCCAGACACTCCCTTTTCAGCTCTTCCCATGTACCGGTCATAGCGCTTTCTCCTTCATCCAGGCCCAGATGTCCTCATACACCGTCTGCTGCATGGCCTTTTCGTTGAGTATCTCGTGGCGCAGGCCGGGGTAGAGCTTCAGCGTGCAGTCCCCCACGCCGGCGCGCTTGAACTCCCGGTAGGTTTGGCGCACGCCGGCGCCCATACCGCCCACGGGGTCGCACTCCCCGGAGATGAGCAGCACCGGGGTCTTGCCGTCCATGCGGTCCAAGTGGGAGAAGCTCTGGTTATAGCGCACGCCCCGCAGCAGCTCCCGGAAGAGGCCCACCGTGGCGTCGGCGCCGCAGAGGGGGTCTGCGATGTAGGCGTCTACATTCTCCTCGTCGGCGGAGAGCCAGTCCACCGCCGTGCGGTTGGGCTTAAAGCGCTTGTTGTAGCCGCCGAAGGCCAGGTCGTTGACAAAGCGGCTGGCGGCATTTTCCCCCTTTACGGCGGCGATGACCCGGGCGGCGGCCAGCCCCGCCTCCACCGTCAGCGAGCCCTGCCAGCCGGTGCCCATGAGGATGGCGGCCTTTACGGTACCGGGGTAGCGGATGAGGTAGGTCCGGGCCAGGAAGGAGCCCATGGAGTGGCCCATGAGCACCATGGGCACATCGGGAAACTGCTGCCTGAGGCGGTTGTGGAGGGTATAGATGTCGTCCACCACCGTCTGCCAGGTGTTGCCGGGGCCGAAATACACCGGGGTGTCGCCCTCCTTCACGCTCTCGCCGTGGCCCAGGTGGTCGTGGCCCACCACCGCCACGCCCCGCTGGTTGAGAAAGCGGGCGAAGCCGTCATAGCGGCGGATGTGCTCCGCCACGCCGTGGCATATCTGCAGCACAGCCACGGGTTTGCCCTCCGGCAGCCAGGAGATGCCGTGGAGATAGGTTTTGCCGTCACCGGAGAGGAAGGTAAAATCCTGCATATTTGTCATGGCAATTTCTCCTCTGCTATGTTATCATAGATACACTATAGCACAGATCACAGCAAATGAAAAGAGGGATCGTTATGGCAAAGCATATCCTGGCCCTGGATCAGGGCACCACCAGCTCCCGGGCCATCGTGTTCGATGAAAAGGGGCAGATCGTCTCCATGAGCCAGCACGACTTTCCCCAGCACTATCCCCAGGCGGGGTGGGTGGAGCACGACCCGGCGGATATCTGGGAGAGCCAGCGCCGGGCCGCGGCGGAGGCCGTGGCCGGGCTGGCGGCAGGGGAGATCGCCGGCATCGGCATCACCAACCAGCGGGAGACCACCATCCTCTGGGACCGCGCCACCGGGGAGCCGGTATATAACGCCATCGTGTGGCAGTGCCGCCGCACGGCGGAGCTGTGCGAGGAGCTCAAGCGCCGGGGCCTGGCCGAGCGGGTGCAGTCCACCACCGGTCTTTTGATCGACGCCTATTTCTCCGCCACCAAGATCCGCTGGATCCTGGACAATGTCCCCGGTGTCCGGCAGCGGGCGGAAAAGGGGGAGCTGGCCTTCGGCACCGTGGAGAGCTGGCTCATCTACAAGCTCACCGGGGAGCATATCACGGATTATTCCAACGCCAGCCGCACCATGCTCTTTGACATCCACACCCTGCGGTGGGATGCCGAGCTCTGCGGCATGCTGGGCATCCCCATGTGCCTTTTGCCCCGGCCTGTGGGCAACAGCGAGATCTACGGCGAGGTCAAGGCCGGCATCCCGGGCCTGGAGAAGCTCGCGGGGGTGCCGGTGTGCGGCGCCGCCGGGGACCAGCAGGCCGCCCTTTTCGGCCAGGCCTGCTTCGGGGTGGGCCAGGCCAAGAACACCTACGGCACCGGCTGCTTTACCCTGATGAATGTGGGGGAGAGGCCGGTGCGCTCCCGGGCGGGACTGGTGTGCAGCGTGGGCTGGTGCATCGGCGGTCATACCGTCTACGCCTTGGAGGGCAGCGTATTCAACGGCGGCAGCACCATCCAGTGGCTCCGTGACGAGCTGCAGATCATCTCCTCCGCCCCGGAGATCAACGACCTGGCGGCCTCGGTGCCGGACAGCGGCGGGGTCATCGTGGTGCCGGCCTTCACCGGCCTGGGAGCCCCCTATTGGGATATGTACGCCCGGGGCGCCATTCTGGGCATCACCCGGGGCACCGGCCAGGGCCACATCGCCCGGGCGGTGCTGGAGGCCATCGCCTACCAGGTCACGGACCTGATGATGGCCATGCGCCAGGACGCCGGCTGCGACATCGCCTGCCTGCGGGCGGACGGCGGCGCCAGCGTCAGCGACCTGCTGCTGCAGATGCAGGCCGATGACCTGCGCATCCCCGTGGACCGCCCCGCCATGGTGGAGACCACCGCCTTCGGCGCCGCGGCCCTGGCGGGGCTCAGCTGCGGCGTGTGGAAGGATCAAGACCAGCTCTCCGCTCTGCGGCAATCCCAGCGGGTGTTCACCCCCCAACGGGTCCAGGCGGACTGCGACGAGGATTACCGCCAGTGGAAGCGGGCGGTGGCCCGGGCGGCGGACTGGATAGAGCATTAACTTTTCTTGAACTTTTCCTCAAAGCCCTTGCCATTATTACCGGAAAAGTGTATACTGGCAGCAACTTGGAAGAGAACCATTATTTATAGGAGGAAAACGATCATGGCATTTTTTGACGGATTTGCAGGAAAGGCAAAGGCATATGCCGATATCGCCGCCGATAAGGCCAAGGATGTGGCTTTCGCCGCCGCCGATAAGGCCAAGGAATTAAAGGACACCGCCAAGATCAATATGGCCATCTCCGCTGAGCAGCACGAGATCGAGAAGAATTACCGCGCCATCGGTGAGTGGTTCGTGGCGGAGCACCAGGAGGATGTGCCCGACGCCATCCGGGATGTGGTCAGCGCCATCAACGCCAGCCGCGCCCGGATCGCGGAGCTGGAGGCCGCCCGTGCCGGTAAGGATGAGGAGCCCACCGTGGTGTGCGAGGTGCCCGAGCTGAAGACCTGCCCCGTGTGCGGCGCTGCCAGCAACAGCCGCTTCTGCCCGGAGTGCGGCGCGGCCCTGGATACCGAGGCAAAGCCGGAATAAGCTATCTCTCATAGAGCTCCGAGGGTCATCCCCGGAGCTCTTTTTTACGAAAAATTCACAGAATAACCGTTGAAATAGTCGCCGAATTTGCTATACTGTAGGACATCCTGGCGCGATAGGCCCTTTTCCGGCACTGTCTGCGGCAGGGCGGCAAACGCTTAAGATATTTTTTACATTTACAGAGGATATTGACCATGAACGAACAGATCCGGGAGCCCGGCGCCGCGATCCCGGCGGCGCCTGACCCGATGCCCGCAGAGGCCGGGGAGCCCAAAAAGCAGGGACCCCGCCGGCTGGAGAAGAAAGAGAATACCTGGCTGGCCTGGCTGTTTTTCCCGGCGGCGCTCCTGTACCATGAGCTGCTGCTGCGGGCCTTCAACAGCGGGGGCGAATTCTTTTCGCGCCCGCTTCTGCCCATCGTGCTCTTTGCCGCCGCCGGGGGTCTGATGCTGCGGCTCCTTTTGTGCCTGCTCCCCGGGGAGAGGCCGCGCTTCGCCGTAAGCGCCGTGCTGACCCTGCTGTGGACGGTGCTGGTGGGTACGGAATACTGCCTTAAGAGCTTTTTCAAAATCTACTTCGGCGTGAGCTACATCGCCCACATGACCAACCAGGTGGTGGGGGACTTTGCCGGCACCATGCTGGAGATCATTGCCGCCCGAGTGCCCTTCATCCTGCTGGATATGATCCCCTTGGTGCTGCTGATCCTCTGGCGCAAAAAGCTCCTGGGGGGCAGCCGCCCCGTCAAAAGGCAGGTGCTGCTCTCCCTGGCGGTGCTGGTGCTGTGCCAGGCGGCGGGCTCCCTCTGGGGGATCCTGGGCCCGGACAAGCAGGTCTACCGCTCCGGCTTTACCACGGATGCCGCCGTGCCCCGGTTCGGCCTGCTGAGTGCGGTGCGCCTGGAGGGGGAGTATGCCCTCTTCGGCCTGCCCCAGCCGGAGCTGGAGGATATGTCCGTGATCGACGAGGTGGCCACGGATCACCCCCAGCGGGAGAGCTATGAGTACAATGCCATGGATCTGGGCTTCATGGACCTCTATAACCGGACCGGCAGCAGCGCCATCAAGTCCCTGTGCCAGTACTTCTCCAACCGCACACCCTCCCAGAAAAACGAGTATACCGGCCTCTTTGCGGGGAAAAACCTCATCCTCATCACCGCCGAGTCCTTCTCCTCAGCCATCATCGACCCGGAGCTGACCCCCACGCTCTACAAGCTTACCCACACCGGCTTTGTGATGGAGAACGCCTACCAGCCCGGCTGGGGCCAGTCCACCACCGGCGGGGAGTTCGCCGTGATGACCGGCATCATCCCCACCTGGGTCAACAACAATCTGAGCTTCTATGTCAGCGCCCGGGACGATATGCCCTTTGCCCTGGGCAACCAGCTGCGCCGCATCGGCTACGATACCTACGCCTATCACAACAACAGCTACAATTACTATAACCGGGACATCACCCACCCCAACCTGGGCTATGACTACCACGGCGTGGGCACGGGCGTCACCGTGTCCAATCCCGGCGCATGGCCCTATTCCGACCTGGAGATGCTCCAGCAGACCATCCCCGCCGCCATCGAGAATTCCAAGGCCACCGGCAGGCCCTTCCACACCTACTACATGACCGTCAGCGGCCATGCCAACTGGGGCTGGGGCAACAGCATGTCCGCCAAGCACCGCCAGCGGGCCGTGGAGGCCTATCCCAACGCTTCCCAGACGGTGCAGGGCTATGTGGCCGCCAACCTGGAGCTGGAGGACGCCCTGACCTACCTCATCGACACCCTGACGGAGCAGGGGGTGCTGGACGACACCGTCATCTGCATGATGGCCGACCACTACCCCTATGCCATGAACACCGAGACGGCGGACTACTACAATGAGCTCCGGGGCATGGAGGATACCGAGCGGGACGCCTCCCGCTACAAGAATGCCCTGATCCTGTGGAACAGCGCCGTGGATACGGTGCGGGTGTCCACCCCCTGCAGTGCCATCGACATCGTGCCCACCCTCAGCAACCTCTTCGGCCTGGAGTATGACTCCCGGCTCCTCTCGGGACACGATATCTTCGCCACCAACTACGCCGCCAACCGGGCCTCCACCTGCATGCCCCTGGTGATCCTTCCGGGGCCCGACGGCGCCACCAAGAACTGGATCACCGCCGCCGGCAGCTACAATGCCTACACCGGCGAGTTCACCCCCAACCCCGGCATCGTGCCGGCGGAGGGCTATGTAGACGCGGTGAACCGCCTGGTGGACCTGCAGTATACCTACGCCCGGATGCTCATCCAGTATGACTTCTACGGCGTGCTCCTGGGCGATACCGCCGCCGACGGCCGCGAGGTCATCCAGGCCCCGCCACCGGCCGCCGTCCCCGAGGAGGGCGGTGCGGAGGATGCGCCCGCTGAGCCGCCGGCTGAGACGCCTGCGGATGTGCCCCAGGAGCCCGCGCAGAGCGGGGAAGAGGGCTGACAGATCCCTAACGCCTTCGGGGCGGCATGGATTCCATGCCGCCCCGGTTTTTTCACGGCGGCAGCGGCCGGTGCATAGACTGAATTGCCGGGAAACCGGAATTATCAGACCGGGAGGTTTATCATGGCAACATTTACCAACCAAGCCACGCTGACAGTGGGCGGCACCTCCGTGAACTCCAACATCGCCTATGGCGAGATCTTAGATGCCTTGAGCGTCACGAAAACCGCCCTGCAGCAGACCTATCGCCCGGGGGACACCGTTACCTACACGGTGACCCTGCGCAACAGCGGCACCGCGCCGCTGACGGGCGTGACCCTTACCGACGACCTGGGGGGCTATGTCTTCAACGGCACTACCCTCTACCCGCTGCGCTATGTGGAGGGCTCGGCACGGCTTTTCACCAACGGCGCGCCCCAGCCGGCGCCCACCGCCGCGGCGGGCCCGCCCCTGCGCTTCACCGGGGTGAGCGTTCCCGCCGGCGGCGACGCGGTGGTGGTCTATCAGGCACAGGTCAGCGACCTGGCGGACCCGGGGCAGGAGGGCACGGTGGTCAACACCGTCACCGCCGCCGGCAGCGGCCTTGCCGGTCCGGCCACCGCTGCCGCCACCGTCAATGCCGCCGCAGCGCCGGCGTTGGCCATCGCCAAGAGCATCTGCCCCACCCAGGTCAGGGACAATGACCGGGTGAGCTACACCTTCGTTATCACCAACAGCGGCAATACCCCCGTCACCGCCGGGGACGGCGCCGTGGTCACGGATGTCTTTGACCCCATCCTCGGGGATCTGGCGGTGAGCTTCAACGGCGCCGCCTGGACCCCCGGCCAGGGCTACACCTACAACCAGCAGACCGGGGCATTTTCCACCGCGCCGGGCAGCATCACCGTACCCGCCGCCAGCTACACCCGGGATCCCGTCACCGGCGCCTACACGGTGACGCCGGGCCGCTCCACGCTGCGCGTGGAGGGCACCATCTGACAAAAAGGGCAGGACCGCGCCGCGGCCCTGCCCTTTTGGCTGCCCCGGGAGGAGCGCCGGAAAACCGGTCAAAACCGCCGGCGCGGCAATTTTCTCTTGTGCTTTAGGAAGATTTGATGTATACTCATAACTTGAACAAGTGTGTAAACCAGTATTTCCGTTCCCGGAGAAAGGAAGCTTGCTATGATAAAGATTTCCGCAGAGCACGGCGAGATCACCATCTCCAATGCCGTGCTGACCACCATCACCGGCGCCGCCGCCACCAACTGCTTCGGCGTGCGGGGCATGGCCCAGCGCTCCTTGAGCGACGGCGTGGTGCACCTGCTGCAGCCCCAGGCCATGAGCAAGGGCGTGAAGGTCACCTACAATGACGACAACACCGTTTCCGTGGAGCTGCATATCATCGTGGAAAACGGCGTGAATATTGCCACGGTCTGCCGCGCCATCATGGGCGAGGTCAAGTATGTAGTCACCCAGAAGACCGGTGTGGAGGTGCGCGATGTGAATGTCTGCGTGGACTCCATGAATATGGGTTAAGGAGGACGCAACGACATGATCGACTCTATCAGCGGCGGCATGCTCCGCCAGATGATTTTATTCGGCACCGCCTGCATCACCGGCGAAAAGCAGGCCATCAACGACCTGAATGTGTTCCCGGTGCCTGACGGCGATACCGGCACCAATATGTCCCTGACCATGCAAACCGCCGCCGGGGAGCTGCAGAAGCACGAGTGCGCCACCGTGTCCGAGACCGCCAAGGTAGCGGCCTCCGGCCTGCTGCGGGGCGCCCGGGGCAACTCCGGCGTCATCCTCTCGCTGCTGTTCCGGGGTATGTCCAAGGTCCTCAAGGGCGCCGACACCTGCGATGGCAAGCTCCTGGCCGCCGCCATGCAGGAGGGCGTGAACACCGCCTACGGCGCGGTGATGAAGCCCGCCGAGGGCACGGTTTTGACCGTCAGCCGCCTGGCTGCGCGGCGCGCGCTGGAGGCCGCCGAGGAGGACGCCTCCGCCGAGTTCGTGCTGCAGGAGGCCATCGCCGCCGGCGAGGCCACCCTGGCCGAGACCATCGACATGAACCCCGTGCTGAAGAAGGCCGGCGTGGTGGATGCCGGCGGCAAGGGCTATCTGGTCATCTTAGACGGCATGCTCCGCTGCCTGCGGGGCGAGCCCATGCCCCAGGTGCAGGAGCACGCCGCCGCCAAGGCGGATTTCGAGGCCCTGTCCCCGGAGGATATCACCTTCACCTTCGATACGGTATTCATCGTGCGCCGCACGGAGATGAAGTCCTTAGAGCCCCTGCGGCAGTATCTCAGCTCCATCGGCGACTGCCTGGTCATCGGCGAGGATGACGAGGCCTTCAAGGTCCATGTACATACCGATATCCCCGGCATGGCCCTGACGGAGGCCCAGAAGTACGGCGTCCTGGAGGTGGCCAAGATCGAGAACATGCGCATCCAGGCCGCGGATGTGGCCCAGGGCAAGGCCACCATCGCCGCCGACGATCTGGACGAGGAGACGGTCTCCGAGAGCGCCTCTCAGGAGGAGATCGCCCCCGCCGAGAAGAAATACGGCTTCCTGGCGGTGTGCGCCGGGGAGGGCATGGCCGAGACCTTCCGGGCCCTGGGGGTGGACACCATCGTCTCCGGCGGCCAGACCATGAACCCCTCCACCGAGGCCATTTTGCGGGAGGTCAACCGCACCCCCAGCCAGGTGGTGTTCGTGCTGCCCAACAACAAGAACATCATCATGGCCGCCCAGCAGTGCCAGGGGCTCACGGAGAAGGAGGTCATCGTGATCCCCACCGCCACCGTACCCCAGGGCATCACCGCCATGATGAGTGCCGAGGTGGAGGAGGAAGACCCCCAGGTCATCGCCGCCGCCATGACCGAGGCCGCCGGCTCCGTCACCACCGTGCAGGTGACCTATGCCGCCCGCAACAGCGACTTTGACGGCTTTGCCATCAGCGAGGGGGACTACCTGGCTCTGGTGGACGGCAAGCTCTTCGGCACCGACCGGGAGCTTCCCTCCCTGCTGGCCCGGGTGGCCGATATGGCCGCCGAGAAGGAGGCCGCCTTCGTGAATATCTATGCCGGCTGCGATGTCACCCGGGAGGATGCAGCCGCGGTGGAGGATCTCTTCACCCGGCGGTGCCCCGAGGCCGAGGTGGCCTCCGTTCCCGGCGGGCAGCCCGTCTACTACTATGTGATTTCCCTGGAATAAAAAAAGCGCTCCCCAGCGCTGCAAAAATTCCGCCCCACACGGGGCGGAATTTTTTATAGTCAGGCGCTTACAGGGAGCGGATATAGTCCCGCAGGTATTCGATGAACCGGCGGGCGGCGGGGGAGAGCTTCCCCGCCTCCGGGAAGGTGACACCCATGGAGGCGTACTCCGGCGGATTCAGGGGGATGTTCACCGTGCTGGTGTTCAGGTGCATAGTGGTCAGGGAGTTGAAAAGGCCAATGCCCAGCCCCGCCTCGATCATGGCGATGGCGGCGTGGTCCTCGCCGGTGGAGTAGCTGACCTGAGGGGTGATGCCGTGGCGGTCAAAGACCCGGGTGATATCGTAGTCGCTGCCCTCGGCGGGCATGATGAAGGGCTCCTTGGAGAAAAGGTCGATGGGGAACAGCTCTCGGCTGGCGGCGGGGTGATCCCGGGGCACCACGGCCACCATGGGGTCGTCCTTCAGGGGGATCCACTGGCAGCCGTCCGCCGGGGGATAGGAGTAGATGCAGAAGTCCGCCCGGCGCTCCTCTATGAGCTTATCCAGGGTCTGGTGGACGCCCTCCAGCACATTGATGTGGACATTGGGATAGTCGTCGTGGAACCGGCGGATGACCTCCGGCAGCCAGTTGGCGGCGATGGAGAAGTAGCTGCCGATGGTGATGTCGCCCACGATCATGCCCTGCACCTCGGCGGAGACCTGGTAGAGCTGATCCTCCCAGCGGATGATCTCCCGGAGGATGGGCAAAATGCGCTCGCCGTCCGCCGTCAGCGAAACGCCCTTGTTGGTGCGCAGAAGAACGGGGAAGCCGAATTGCCGCTCCAGACTGTTGACAATGTGCACGATGGCCGAGGGAGTGTACCCCAGCTTTTGCGCCGCGCCCGAGAGACTGCCCGCATCCACGGCTTCCAGCAGGGTGCGGTATTTTTCGGAGGTCATAGACGACACCACCTTTCAAAAATTTCACAGAGAAGCGTCCGAGAGGGCGTTTTATGAAAACCGCTGTAGCGATTATACAATGGAAGCAGCCAAGATGCAAGCACTGAGTTGCAGGGATCGGCGTTCCTGCGGCTATTCTGCGCGAAAAAATAAAAACAGCTTCCCCGGCAAAATTTGCGGGGAAGCTGTTGACATATGCAGAAAGACATGATAGAATAAATCGTTATCATGCCATAGTGGGGCTATGCGCCCTTATACTTTGGTCAGTATACCCCAAAAAACCGCAAAAGGCAAGCCGGAACGGACTGAAAGTGACAACGAGCCCGGGTGTGTCAAAAGCGGGAAAATCCTTTGTTTTCAATAGAAAGTTGACATAGCGGGCGGTGAAAGCCGTTCCAAACCGAAAGACAGGAGTGATGCAAGAAATGCCGAAGGATAAACTCTACGGTAAGACCCTGCGAAAGAACTTTGCCCGTCACGAAGAGATCATGGCAATGCCCAACCTGCTGGAGATCCAAAAGAAATCCTACAAGTGGTTCCTGGAGACCGGTCTGCGGGAGGTATTTGCCGATGTGGCCTCCATTTCCGACTATGCCGGAAACCTGGAGCTGAGCTTCATCGACTACACCATGGACGAAAAGCCCAAGTACGATGTCGAAGAGTGCAAGGCCCGGGACGCCACCTATGCCGCTCCCATGAAGGTCCGGGTACGGCTTCTCAACAAGGAGACCGGCGAGATCAAGGAGCAGGAGATCTTCATGGGCGACTTCCCCCTGATGACCCACGGCGGCACCTTTGTCATCAACGGCGCCGAGCGCGTGGTGGTCAGCCAGATCGTCCGCTCCCCCGGCATCTACTACGGCAAGGAGATCGATCTCAAGACCGACCTGCCCCTGCTGACGGCCACCGTCATCCCCTATCGCGGCGCCTGGCTGGAATATGAGACCGACGCCGCCGAGGTGTTCTGGGTACGCATCGACAAGAACCGCAAGCTGCCCATCACCTGCCTCATCCGGGCTCTGGGCCTGAAGACCGACCGCGAGATCCTGGGTACCTTCGGCGATGATCCCCGCATCCGGGTGACGCTGGAGAAGGACACCTGCAAGACCTACGAGGAGGCCATGCTGGAGATCTACCGCAAGCTCCGGCCCGGCGAGCCCCCCACGGTAGACTCCGCCGAGACCCTGGTCCACAACCTGTTCTTCGATCCCCGCCGCTACGACCTGTCCGTGGTGGGCCGCTATAAGTTCAACAAGAAGCTCACCCTCTGGGCCCGCTGCCGGGGCCAGAAGCTGGCCGCCCCGGTGGCCGACCCTGCCACCGGCGAGCTGCTCTTCGAGGAGGGCCATGTCCTCACCGGCGATGAGTGCCGGATGCTGGACACCGTGGGTGTCGGCGAGGTGCAGATCGCCCTGGACGACAACAACGCCATCCGGGTGTTTACCAACCGCATGTGCGATATGGCCCACTATGTGGACTTCGACCCCCTGGAGAAGTGCGGCATCAAGGAGCGGGTGCGCTACGATGTCCTCCAGGAGCTGCTGAGCCAGTACGAGGGCGAGGAGCTCATCGCCCAGTGCCGCCTCCGGGCCGATGAGCTGGTGCCCAAGCACATCATCGTGGACGATATCTTCGGCTCCATCAACTATATGAACGCCCTGGCTGCCGGTCTGGTGGCCAAGGACGACATCGACCACCTGGGCAACCGCCGCCTGCGCTGCGTGGGCGAGCTGCTGCAGAACCAGTTCCGCATCGGCTTTAGCCGCATGGAGCGGGTGATCCGGGAGCGCATGACCATCCAGGACCTGGATGTGGTGACGCCCCAGAGCTTGATCAACATCCGCCCGGTCACCGCTGCCATCAAGGAGTTCTTCGGCTCCAGCCCCCTGAGCCAGTTCATGGATCAGACCAACCCCCTGGCCGAGCTGACCCA
>CAKTPM010000008.1 GCA_934591705.1 uncultured Oscillospiraceae bacterium | reverse complement strand
GCCTCCAAGACCGGCGATCCCGGCGTTGCCGTGTACTTCGCCATGGGCGCCATGAGCTTCCTGGGCTCCGCCGCTTGGCTCCGCAAGCGCAAGGAGGAGGAGTAAGGCAAAAGGGCAAGTCCATAACGGGACTCCATACAGGCAGGGGCGGGCTATCCGCCCCTGCGCCTTTTCCCCCGGTTTTCCTTGGAAAAGGGGAATTTCCTGTTGGCTTTTCAGCCGCCTTGCTGTATAATAATTCTCATATAAGCCCCTTGCGGGCGCGCTGTGAGGTAAGAGATGAAGGACGCCTTTTCCCACTATCATCCACTGGTCAATTTTCTGTTTTTCGCCCTGGTGCTGGCCTATTCCATGGTGCTGCTGCACCCGGTTTGCCTGCTGATCTCCCTGGCGGGCGCCATCGCCTACGCCGTGGGGCTCAATGGCCGCCGGGGGGCGCGGTTTACCCTGCGGGTGGCGCTGCCCGTCATGCTGCTGGCCGCCATCGTGAACCCCGCCTTCAATCACGGGGGCGTGACCGTTTTATGCTATCTCCCCACCGGCAACCCTCTGACCTTAGAGAGCATCCTATACGGCCTGGCGGCGGGGGCCATGCTCTGCACCGTGCTGCTGTGGTTCTCCTGCTATAACGCCGTGATGACATCGGATAAGTTCGTGTACCTCTTCGGCCGGGTGATCCCGGCGCTGTCTCTGGTGCTGAGCATGGCCCTGCGGTTCGTGCCCCGCTTTCGCCGGCAGATGGAAACGGTCCGCCGGGCCCAGTTCTGCATCGGCCGGGATGTGGCCGCCGGCAGCGTATGGCAGCGGACAAAAAAGGCCATTACCGTTTTCTCCATCATGGTCACCTGGGCGCTGGAGAACGCCATCGAGACCGCCGACAGCATGAAGGGGAGAGGGTACGGCCTCCGGGGCCGCACGGCCTTCTCCATCTACACCGTAACGGAGCGGGACCGCTGCGCGCTCCTGTGGCTTGCCTTCTGCGGGGTGTATCTCACCTGCGGCATCCTGGCGGGGGGCTTGAAGTGGTGGTATCTGCCCGCCCTGACAGGGGCCCTCACCGGGCCTATGACCCTTACGCTTTACCTGGTGTATCTGGCCCTGTGCCTGACGCCTACCATGATCAACAGAAGGGAGGCGCGGGCATGGCGCTGTTCACCGTTGAAAACCTGAGCTTTTCCTATCCGGGGCAGACTGGCCGGGCCCTGGACGGCATCACCTTAGCCGTTGATGAGGGGGCCTTTGTGGTGCTCTGCGGCCCCTCCGGCTGCGGCAAGTCCACGCTGCTGCGGCAGCTGAAGCCCGCCCTTACGCCCCACGGTGCACGCACGGGCCGCATCCTCTTTCGGGATACGCCTCTGGACCAGGTGGACCCTCGTACCCAGGCGGCCCGCATCGGCTTTGTGCAGCAGTCGCCGGAAAATCAGATCGTCACCGATAAGGTTTGGCATGAGCTGGCCTTCGGCTTAGAGAGCTTGGGGGAGGATACCCCCACCATTCGCCGCCGAGTGGCGGAGATGGCCAGCTTCTTCGGTATCGAGGATTGGTTTTATAAGGATGTGGCGGAGCTCTCCGGCGGCCAAAAGCAGCTTCTGAACCTGGCCGCCGTGATGGCCATGCAGCCGGATGTACTGATTTTAGATGAGCCCACCAGCCAACTGGACCCCATCGCCGCCTCGGACTTTTTGGCGGTGCTGGGCAAGATCAACCGGGAGCTGGGCACGGCCGTACTTCTGACGGAGCACCGCCTGGAGGAGGCCTTTCCCCTGGCCACTGCCGTGGCGGTGATGGACGCAGGGAAGCTCCTCTGCACCGGCAGTCCTGCGGAGGTGGGCCGGCAGCTCAAGGCCCTGGGTCACCGGATGTTTGCCGCCATGCCCGCCGCCATGCGCATCTGGGCGGCGGTGCCCTCCGAGAGCCCGTGCCCCGTCACCGTCCGGGAGGGCAGGGACTTTCTCCGGGCGTTTTCCTCCGCACACGCCCTGGGGGCACTGCCGGAGGAGCCATCCTATCCCCGGGGCGGCGGTGTCCTTGCCGTGGAGGACGCCTGGTTTCGATATGAGCAGGATAGCAACGATGTTGTAAAGGGATTAAACTTAACACTTCACCAAGGCGAATTTCTGGCCCTGCTGGGGGGCAACGGCGCCGGAAAGAGCACGACCCTGGGCATGCTGGCAGGGCTCAGGAGACCCTATCGCGGGACTCTCCGGGTGCAGGGCACCGTGGGCATGCTGCCCCAGGAGGCGCAGACGCTGTTTGTGAAAAAAACCGTCCGGGAGGACCTGTTTGAGATCTTCTCCGGGGGCAAGCTCCCCCGGGAGGAGCAGGAGCGCCGGGTGGCCCGAATGGTAGCCCTATGCCGCTTAGAGGCCCTTTTGGACCGCCACCCCTACGATCTATCCGGAGGTGAGCAGCAGCGGGCCGCCCTGGCCAAGGTGCTGCTGCTGCAGCCGGACATCCTCCTGCTGGACGAGCCCACCAAGGGCTTTGACGCGGAGTTTAAGGAGCTTTTCGCCTCCATCCTCTACGCGCTGCTGGCCCAGGGCGTTTCGCTTTTGATGGTGAGCCACGATGTGGAGTTCTGCGCCCGCTATGCCCACCGCTGCGCCCTCTTTTTTGACGGCGGCATCGTCACGGATGGCTCACCCCGGGACTTTTTCAGCGGCAACAGCTTTTATACCACCGCCGCCAACCGCATGGCCCGGGGGCTCTGCCCCCGGGCGGTGACGGCGGAGGATGTCATCACCATCTGCGGCGAGGAGGTGCCGCCGCTGCCGTCCCTGCCCCGGGATATCCCGCCCCTGCCGGAGCCGGAGGCCGAGACCCCGGACTGGAGACCCGAAAAGCTGCCCCTGTGGCGCAAGCTGCTGGCCGGCGTCAGCGGCGCCGGGGCCCTGGGCATCTTCCTCTATGCCGCCAAGGCCACCGATCTCTCTCAGGCCGTTTCCGGCGCGGAGCTGACGGCCTACGGCAAGCAGAGCTTATGGCTGGTGACGGTTTTTTGCGCTCTGCTGATCGTACTGGCCCTGGCCATCGGCCGCCGCTCCAGGCCGCCTCTTGCGGTGCAGATGCCTCCGGAGAAGCGAAGACTTCCCCGGCGCACGGTGGCCATGGCGGTATCGGCGCTGCTTTTGGTACCGCTGACGCTATTTGTCGGTGTGGCGTATTTAGACCGCGGGCAATACGCCCTGGTGTCCCTTTTGGTGCTGGTGGAGTGTATGCTGCCCTTCTTCTTCGTATTTGAGGGGCGGCGTCCTCAGGCCCGGGAGCTGGTGATCATCGCCGTGCTGTGCGCCATCTCCGTGGCGGGCCGGGCCGCCTTCTTCATGCTGCCGCAGTTCAAGCCCGTGATGGCCATGACCATCATCTCCGGTGTGGCCTTTGGCGGCGAGAGCGGCTTTTTGGTAGGGGCCCTGTCCATGCTGGTGTCCAATATGTTCTTCTCTCAGGGGCCCTGGACCCCCTGGCAGATGTTCTGCATGGGCATCATCGGCTTCTTGGCCGGGGTGCTGTTCCGCAAGGGGCTTTTGCGCCGCACCCGGGGCAGTCTGTGCGTATTCGGGGCCTTCAGCGCCATCGTCATCTACGGCGGCATTATGAACCCCGCGTCCCTGCTCATGTGGGCCAACAGCGACGCTCTCTCCTGGAAAACCGTTCTGACCTACTATGTCACCGGCTTTCCCATGGACTGCGTCCACGCCGCCGCCACGGTGTTTTTCCTGCTGATGGCAGCAGAGCCAATGCTGGAAAAGCTCGATCGCATCAAGACGAAATACGGCCTGGTGGAGTAAATCATAAAATCGGCCCTGCCGCCGGCACCCTCGGTGCCGGCGGCAGGTTTTTTGGGGATGCCCTGTATATTTGCGTGGATATTCTGTATATTTTAGTTGTAAAAATCAAGAACTTATGCTATACTGTACAATTACTGAACAGCGGCGCAGTATCCTAGTCAGATCTGCCGTTTCCCAAGAGGGGCCTAAAAATCCCTTAAAGGGCACAACTGTGAAACCTTTGGTGCTTGCTTCTTACGCCCAGTTTGGGGTGGGTGCTGGAGGGAGGCGCGAGCCATCGCGCCTGCGGATTCAGGGCGACCGCCAATGGCATGGCGGACCCGACCCGGTTTTCGTGGAGACCTGCTGTTGTGGGTGGGCGTACTCCCTTTGCGGTAGCGACCCATCTACGAGGCAGATGATTTGAAACCTGCAATGCGGTGCTTAAGGCAAGTTTTGCCGGAACGCTGTGTGCAGAGTAGCCTGCCTTGCGTGGATATGTGCGAATAGGGGAGCTGATGCCCGCGTATCTCTGGCCGGAGATGCCGGGTGATTCCCTTGAAACCTTATCTGCAAAAGAGGATAAGAAACGGTTTGACTGCTGTGGAAATCACCTAGGCTGTCCCGAAAGGGGGCCTCAAGGGGACTGCAGTGCGGACTAAGTGGCAGTCGGGTATCGCACCGGGCAACCGTGCGGCGCGGCACCGAAAGGGAAACCGCCTCCATCGGCGACGAGAGGTGTGCCGCGGGGAAAGCCAACCCGTACCTAAGCCGCAAGATTAATCCTTGAGACCGCCCTGTTCAGAACTTTTCAAACAAAGCGAGGTATCGCCTTGAGCGAGAAAAATACAAAGAAAAAAAAGAACCGCTGGCCTCTGATCGTATTTTTCATGGCCGTCTCCCTCTCCGCCGTGCTGGGCTTTTGCTCCTCGGCGGTGCTGGACGGCGCGGGCCTGGCGGTGGCCGTTTTGGTGCTGCTGGTCTTTATCACCCTGGGCATCGTGTTCGATATGATCGGCGTGGCCGTTACGGCGGCGGATCCCCGGCCCTTTCACTCCATGGCTGCCCACCGGGAAAAGGGGGGCAAGGAGGCCATCCGCCTCCTGAAGAATGCCGACCATGTCAGCAGCGTGTGCAACGATGTGGTGGGCGACATCTGCGGTATCGTCAGCGGTACCACCGCGGCGGTGATCGTGGCGGAGCTGCAAAGGGTGCTCAGCGGCTACGGGATCCTGCTGTCCATCGCCGTCACGGCTCTGATCTCCGGGCTGACCATCGGCGGCAAGGCGGTCTTCAAGCGGGTAGCCATCGAGGACTGCACCCAGGTGGTATACCGCGTGGCGTGTATTCTCCACGCCCTGCATCTCTATCGGTAAAAGAGGTATCCTTTGTGCTGTTAGAATCCATCCACAGCCCCTCCGATGTGAAGCGGCTGACAAATGAACAGACCCGGCAGCTCTGCGATGAACTGCGCGGTTTTTTAGTGGAGGAGGTCTCCCGCACCGGCGGGCACCTGGCCTCCAATTTAGGCGCCGTGGAGCTGACGGTGGCCATCCACCGTGTATTTGACACCCGCCGGGATCGTCTGGTGTTCGATGTGGGCCACCAGTGCTATGTCCACAAGATCCTCACGGGCCGCCGGGAGCGCTTTCCCACCCTGCGGCAGCTGGGGGGCCTCTCCGGCTTTCCCAAGCCCCGGGAGAGCGTGCACGACGCCTTTATCGCCGGCCACGCCTCCAACTCCGTGTCCGTGGCCCTGGGCATGGCCAAGGCCCGCACGCTCCAGGGGGAGAACTATTCCGTTCTTGCCCTCATCGGCGATGGGGCCATGACCGGCGGCCTGAGCTTTGAGGGGCTCAACAACGCCGGCACCAGCGGCGAGCCGCTGATCGTGATCCTCAACGACAACGGTATGTCCATCGCCCCCAATGTGGGAGCCCTGTCCCGGCACCTGGCGGAGCTGCGGATGCGCCCGGGCTATTCTGCGGCCAAGGAGCGCTACCGCAAGCTGGTGGGCAACACCGCCTTCTATCGCTGGACCCACAGCATCAAGGAGGGCATCAAGCGCTCGGTGCTGCCGGGGAGCATCATTTTTGAGGACATGGGCTTTACCTATCTGGGGCCCATCGACGGCCACGACCTCACCCAGCTGACGGAAAAGCTGACGCTGGCCCGGGATCTGCACCGCCCGGTGCTGCTGCATGTGCTGACAGAGAAGGGAAGGGGCTATGAGCCCGCCCGGGAGGCACCCGGCAAGTTCCACGGCGTTGCGCCCTTTGACCCCCGGACAGGGGAGGTGCTCGCCCCGGCCGCGGAGAGCTTCTCCGATGTTTTCGGCAGGGAGCTGACAGCCCTTACCGGGGAAGGGGGCAATATTTGCGCCATCACGGCGGCTATGCGGGACGGCACCGGGCTTGCGCCCTTTGCCGCCGCCTACCCCCGGCGGTTTATGGATGTGGGCATTGCCGAGGGCCATGCCGTGTCCATGGCGGCAGGCATGGCCAAGCAGGGCCTGGTGCCGGTTTTCGCGGTGTATTCCAACTTTTTGCAGCGGAGCTACGACATGCTGGTGCACGATGTGGCCCTGCAAAATCTCCATGTGGTGCTGGCGGTGGACCGCGCCGGCTTTGTAGGCGCCGATGGGGAGACCCACCACGGCTGCCTGGATGTGCAGTATCTCTCCCAGATACCCGGTATGCAGGTGCTTTGCCCCGCCAGCTTTGCGGAGCTGCGCACCATGCTGCGCCGGGCCGTTTTTGAGATGAAGGGCCCGGTGGCCCTGCGCTATCCCCGGGGCGGCCAGGGCCGCTATACCGCTGACTGCGGTGATGCGGACTATACGGAGCTGTGTCCCGGCGGGGACGGCACCATCGTCACCTACGGCATCCTTGTCAACGAGGCCCTCCGGGCCGCAGAGCTTCTCCGGCAGCGGGGGATCGAGCCACGGGTGGTGAAGCTCAACTGCATCGCCCCTCTCAGCGATGAAGCCGTGTGCAGGGCATTCTCCGGCGAGGGCCTGCTGCTGGCGGTGGAGGACTGCATGGGCGCCGGCTGTGTCGGGCAGCGCCTGAGCGCCATTTTGGCCCGAAACGGCTGCTGTCCCCGGCGGGTGATCCTGAAAAATACCGCCTCCCGGTTCGCACCGGAGGGTAAAGTAGAAGAGCTTTACAAAATGTTCGGCTTGGACGCTGAGAGCATCGCCGATACAATGGAGGAGGCCATCCGTGAGCAATAAAACGAGATTGGATGTTCTTTTGGTGGACCGGGGCTTGCAGGAGAGCCGGCAGAAGGCCCAGGCCACCATCATGGCGGGCATCGTATATGTGAACGACCGGCGGGTGGACAAGCCGGGCACGGCGGTGCCCAATGACGCCCATGTCGAGGTCCGGGGCAAGACCCTGCGGTATGTGAGCCGGGGCGGGCTGAAGCTGGAAAAGGCCATGCAGGTGTGGCCCATCGATCTCCGGGACAAGACCTGCGCCGACATCGGCTCATCCACCGGCGGGTTTACCGACTGCATGCTGCAAAACGGCGCCCGGAAGGTCTACGCCGTGGATGTGGGCACCAACCAGCTGGCCTGGACGCTGCGCACCGATCCCCGGGTGGTGTGTCTGGAGAAGACCAACGCCCGGACACTCACGGCGGAGCAGGTGCCCGATCCCTTAGCATTTGCCTCCATCGATGTGAGCTTCATCTCCCTTAAGCTGATTTTTCCGGCCCTCTATCCGCTCCTGAAGGAAGGCGGCCAGGTGGTCTGTCTCATCAAGCCACAGTTCGAGGCCGGCCGGGAAAAGGTGGGAAAGAAGGGCGTCGTCCGGGACAGCGCCGTGCATCTGGAGGTGCTGGAGAGCTTCCTTCATCACGCCCATGACAACGGCTTTTCCATTCAGGGCATCACCTATTCCCCTATCCGGGGACCGGAGGGGAATATCGAGTATTTAGGGTTCCTCCGGAAATCCGCGGAGGAGGACGGGGAATACGACCTGCGCGGCATCGTGGAGGCCTCCCACAGTGAAGGGAAGGAAGGCGATCCAACATGAAGAAAAAAGTAATTCTTTGTCCCAACCCCTATCGTGACAGGGATCTGAAGGTCTCTGTCCAGGCCCGGAGCATCCTCTCCAGTATCGGATTTCAGACGGTGGTGTGTCTGCCGTTCCATGTGGATGGCGATGAGAATTTCGATGTGCCCACCCAGGAGCTGCAGCACGAGATCAAAACCGCCGATCTTCTCATCGCCTTCGGCGGCGACGGTACCATTCTCCACCTGGCCCGCACGGTGGCGCTGCACAATGTGCCGGTGCTGGGCATCAACCTGGGGAGCTTGGGATTTATGTCGGAGCTGGAGAGCGGCGATCTGGAGCGCCTGCGGGATCTTAAAAACTGGGACTTCACCGTGGAGTCCCGGATGATGCTGGATGTGACCATCTTCCGGGATGACCGGGCGGTATACAGCAACATCGCCCTCAACGATGCGGTGATCTCCAAGGGCTCCATCGCCCGGGTGGTACGCCTGGACATCGCCACGGAGGAGGGCCGCCTCACCCGGGTCACCGGTGACGGTGTCATCATCTCCACCCCAACCGGCTCCACCGGCTACTCCATGGCCGCGGGCGGCCCCATTGTGGAGCCCACCGCCCGGAACCTGCTCATCACCCCCATCTGCCCCCATTCCACCCGCAACAGCGCCTATGTGCTCTCGCCGGACCATGTGATCACCATCGAGGCGGCAGATGCCAACCGTAAATTTGTGTACTTAAGCGCCGATGGCGGCAAGGCGTTCAGCTTGAAAAACGGCGACCGGGTGCGGGTACGCCAGGCCAAGTTCCAGACCAAGCTGGTGCGGCTGAGCAAGAAGAGCTTCTGCGAGATTCTGGACAGTAAAATGGGTATGGAGGCGGCGAAATATGAAAAATAACCGACAGATAAAGCTCCTGGAGATCATTGAATCCGAGAGCATCGAGACCCAGGAGCAGCTTTTGGCACGCCTGGAGAAGGCGGGCATCCACTCTACCCAGGCCACCATCTCCCGGGACATCAAGCAGCTGCACCTCATCAAGGAGCCCACTGGCCTGGGTGGCTACCGGTACGCCGTTTCGGCCAAAAAGACCCATCTCAATCTGGCCGAGCGCCTGCGCACCATCTTTCGGGAAAGCGTGCTGAGCGTGGATTACGCCCAGAATCTGGTGGTGCTCAAGACCATGGAGGGTCTGGCCAACGGCGCGGGCTCCGCCGTGGATAAAATGGAAGGCATCGACATCGTGGGCACCCTGGCCGGAGACGATACCGTGCTTTTGGTGATGCGGGATACCGAGTCCGCCGCTACCTTCTGCCGCGAGCTGCGCGAACAGCTCCACTGAGCCAATGAAGAGGAGGGTTCTCCATGCTGGAATTGCTTCACATTGAGAATATCGCCATCATCGAGCACTGCGAGCTCACCCTTGACCGGGGCTTTACCGTCCTCACCGGTGAGACCGGCGCCGGTAAGTCCATCGTCATCGACGCCATCAACGCCGTGCTGGGCCAGCGTACCTCCCGGGAGCTGATCCGCACCGGCGCCGGCAAGGCGTATGTAAGCGCCCTCTTCTCCGGCATCGGGGCAGACGCCCTCTGCGACTTGGGAGCGGCGCCGGACGAGGAGGGAAATCTCCTGCTGGAGCGGGAGATATTGGCCGACGGCAAGAACCTCTGCCGCATCGCGGGACGCCCTGCCACGGTGGGACAGCTGCGGGCTCTGGGCAGCCGCCTTTTGAATATCCACGGGCAGCACGACGGCCAGCAGCTTTTGGAGGAAGAGCAGCACATCGTATTTTTAGACCTCTTCGGTAAAACGGAAAACGCGAAAAAAGAATATGCTGACAAGTATAATGCCTTGTCAGAGTGTGACAGACAGATCGCCGCTCTGCAGATGGATGAGGCGGAGAAGGCCCGGCGAATGGACACCCTGAGCTATCAGATCAAGGAGCTGGAAAAGGCCCGGCTGCGGCCGGGGGAGGAGGAAGAGCTCACCGCCCGGCGCAATCTTATGCGCAACGGCGAAAAGCTCATTGCCGCCCTTTCCGAGGCGGACTATGCCCTGAACGGCGATGAGACCGCCCAGGGGGCCGTGGCCCTGATCCGCCAGGCCCAGGGAGCCCTGCAGGGCATCCGCCGCATTGACGAGAGCTATAAGGCCCTTTGGCAGCGGCTGGAGGCCGCCTGCAGCGAGGTCTATGACATCGCCGACACCGTGGCCACCCAAAGAGACGAGCTGGACTTCTCTCCCCGGGAGCTGGACGCCATAGAGGAGCGCCTGGACCAGCTCTATCGGCTGAAGAAGAAATACGGCCCCACGGTGGAGGAGATGCTGGACTATCTGAAGCGGTGCCAGGAGGAGCTTGCCTCCATCACCGAGGCAGACGATACCCTGGCGCTTTTGACCCATCAGCGGGAGGCGCTGGAAAAGGCCGCCCGAGAGGCGGCCCGGGAGCTTTCCGCTCAGCGCCATGCGGCGGCGGAGCGGATGGAGGCCCAGATCCTCTCTGAGCTCGCTCAGCTGGATATGGGCAGGATCCGCTTCACCGTGGCCTTCACGGAAAAGCCCCTGGACGCCGGCGGTATGGACGCCGTGCGGTTTTTGATGTCCGCCAACGCCGGCGAGGAGCTGCGTCCCCTGCAGAAGATCGCCTCCGGCGGCGAGCTGGCCCGGATCATGCTGGCCATGAAGAATGTGCTCTCCGAGCAGGATCGGGTGCCCACCCTGGTGTTCGACGAGGTGGACACCGGCGTCAGCGGCCGGGCCGCCCAGAAGGTGGCGGAGAAGATGGCCCAGATATCCCGGCGCAAGCAGGTGCTGTGCGTGACCCATCTGCCCCAGATCGCCGCCATGGCGGACAACCACTTCTCCGTGGAGAAGGCCGAGCGGGGCGGCCGCACCTATACCCAGGTCACGGCGCTGGATCGCCCGGCCCGGTGCCGGGAGCTTGCCCGGCTCACCGGCGGCGACCTCCTCAGCGATGCCATCCTGAAGGGCGCCGATGAGCTTTTGACCCAGGCGGAAGGGTTCAGGGCCGGTATATGACAACGGAAGGACTCTCGGAAAAATAACGGTTGACAAGCGGGATTTTTCTGCTAAAATGGTTTCAACTTCATAGTGCAACAGCGATGAAGGGAAGAAGTAGCGCGTTTTGACCCTGCCGAGAGAGCCCCCGGCCGGTGTAAGGGGGAGAGGGAGAGATGCGCGAATACATCCCGGAGCAGCCTCCTGAAAAACCGCAGGGTCGTGTAGGGATGTGTCGGGTCCGCCCGTTACAGCGACAGGGTGTGTCAGCACCCGATGAGGCCGTTTGCCGCGAGGCATCGGCGAATATGAGGTGGTACCGCGATAGTTTATCGCCCTCTGTCCAAGCAGGCAGAGGGCGATTTTTTGTCCTCTGTATGAATACGAACGAAAAAGGGAAAGGAAATCAAAAAAATGGGAATTTATGAAGAACTGGTAGCCCGGGGCCTGATCGCCCAGGTCACCGACGAAGAGCAGATCCGCGACATGGTCAACAACGGCAAGGCCACCTTCTACATCGGCTTTGACTGCACGGCGGACTCCCTGCATGTGGGGCACTTTATGGCCCTTTGCCTCATGAAACGCCTGCAGATGGCGGGCAACAAGCCCATTGCCCTTATCGGCGACGGCACCACCATGATCGGCGACCCCTCCGGCCGCACGGATATGCGCAAGATGCTCACCCGGGAGGACATCGTCCACAATGCCGAGTGCTTCAAGCGCCAGATGGAGCGGTTCATCGATTTCTCCGACGGCAAGGCCCTGATGCTCTATAACTCCGAGTGGCTGCTGCCGCTGAACTATATCGAGGTTCTGCGGGAGGTGGGCGGCTGCTTCAGCGTGAACAATATGCTCCGGGCCCGCTGCTATGAGCAGCGCATGGAGCGGGGCTTGAGCTTTTTGGAGTTCAACTACATGATCATGCAGTCCTACGACTTCTACTATATGTTCCAGCACTACGGCTGCAACATGCAGTTTGGCGGCGATGACCAGTGGAGCAACATGCTCGGCGGCACGGAGCTCATCCGCAAAAAGCTGGGCAAGGACGCCCACGCCATGACCATCACCCTGCTGATGAACTCCGAGGGCAGCAAGATGGGCAAGACCGCCAAGGGCGCCGTGTGGCTGGATCCCAACAAGACCTCTCCCTTTGAGTTCTACCAGTACTGGCGCAATGTCGGCGACGCCGATGTGCTCAAGTGCATCCGCATGCTGACCTTCCTGCCCTTGGAGGAGATCGACGCCATGAGCAACTGGGAGGGTGCCCAGCTGAACACCGCCAAGGAGATCCTGGCCTTTGAGTTGACCAAGCTCGTCCACGGCGAGGAGGAGGCCGTCAAGGCCCAGGATGCCGCCCGGGCCCTCTTTGCCGGCGGCGGCGACACCGACCACATGCCCACCACCGAGCTCCAAAACGACGATTTTGGCGGCGGCAGCATGGACATTCTGACGCTGTTGGTGAAGTGCGGCCTGGCCGCCTCCAAGGGCGAGGCCCGCCGCTTGGTACAGCAAGGCGGCGTCAGCGTCAACGACGAAAAGGTCACTGCCATCGAGGATACCTACGGTCTTGAGCAGTTCACCGGCGACGGCCTTGTGATCCGCAAGGGCAAAAAAGTGTTTCACCGGGCGGTGATCGTGTAAGCGCCGCAGCTCATCGAAAAATATCGGCAGCCGGGTATCTTCCTACCCGGCTGCCGATGCTTATTTTTGATACACGGTTTCGCCATTGAATGTCAGCTTGCAGATGCTCTCCGGCTCGATGGGCTCATCGAACCGCGTCCAGATCATGCAGCTGTCGTCGGTTTGATCCGCGATAAAGCTCCAATCGCAGGGGATAGGCGCACCGTCTGCGTCGAACGCCTTAAACGCGCTGAGGATACCGTTGGTGGAGTCCACATAGTCGGAGAAATACACCGCCATGGACAGCTTGGAGCGTTCGATCTTCTGCGCTGTAAGCGTCTTGCCGCCGTAGGTGAGGGGGACATTCTCCGCCAGCACCTCGCTCTTGATACTGACGGGCGTTTCCTCCAGCGTGACCCGCCACTGCCCCGGCAGCACGGTGGTGTATATCTCCTTTCCGCCCCAGTGCAGCTCCAGGTAGGGCAGCGCCTCCTTGTCAACAAACACAAATCTCCAGATATATTGCCAATCGGTATCTGTTACATCAGGATCAAATTCCTCTGGCTGGCTAAAATGCACTCCTGAATCTGGATAGATGACCGTATCCGTCCGTGTGTCCAAGAAGTACCAGTTATTCTCCCATGTCGCCGACCACTCCTGTGCGCTCAGCGGCTCCTTCATAACCAGTTGGAGGATGCCGTCCTCCCATCCGGCATTGCAGATGGATGCGTTGCCGGGCAGCTTTACATCCGCATCCCCTGGCTGCCATAGATACTCAGGCGAATAGGCGGTTTGCAGTTTGGACAACTTGGCATTTTTACCTGCGTTTTCCACCATTTCCGCCACATGGAAATCCACCTTTACATCATCAAACCGCTTTTTCTCCTGCCAGTTGGAGAGGTTCATCACAAGACCGTTGGCGCTGTCGCCCGGCTGCCAGTCAGCGTATACGACACCTTCCAATTCATTCTCTGGAACACCCTCTTTACGCTCCAGAAATTGTGACACATATGCACCGGACATCATCTTGCCGGGAAAGTACAACTCAAAGTCGGTAAATTGGCCGTTCTGATCGAGGACGGCGCCCTCATTGGCCTTCACGGAATAGAGTAGATAGAGCGTCCGCTCGTCAGAGATCACCTTCTCCACGCGGATATCCAGTTCCTCCGCAGCCGCATGCTCCTGTCGAGAGACCACCGGTGCCTCGTCCCCATCGCCGATGACGGTCTGACCGGGAGAAAAGATGTCGCGCCAGGAGAGGGGGATCCTGCTGATGGCAAAGGCGGTGACGGACAAGCAGAGGATCACCAGCAGCGCCACGCACGCAGCGGAGAGTTTCGGAAAGCGGGTGATTTTTCTGTGGGCGTGTTTTGCGGAAACGGCCTTCGGCAGAAAGTCGAGCGCTTCTTCCAAATAAGCCGCGTCAATATGTTCAAGCGCCGCGGAGAGTTTTTCCGAAGTGAAATTCATGATAACGATCCCCTTTCATTTTGTAAAAATGTACGAAATTTCCCGCGAATTCTGTTGAGTTTGACTGAAGCGTTGTGTTCCGTGATGTCGTAGGATTTTGCGATTTCCGAAAGCGGTTCTGCAAACCAGTAGCGCTTGAGGAACATGACCCTGTCATCGCGCTTGAGTGTGGCAAGAAAGGCATTGATCTGTTCCGTCAGTTCTTTCACGGAGATATCCTCCTCAAGGGAATTGCCCGGGATGCAGTTTTCCAGTTCCTGCAGGGACATCGCAAAACCGCTGCCTCTTTTCAATGCGGTATTTGCGCGGTGCTTTTTTCGCGCGGTGTTGTGCACGATGCGGCAGATGTAGGCGCGGAGCGGGTCTGGCTTTTGCGGCGGAATACTGTTCCATGCGCCGAGATAGGCGTCGTTCACACATTCCTCGGCATCCTGTGGATCGTTCAAAATGTTGTAGGCGATCGCGTGGCAGAGTTTTCCGTATTTACGGGAAAGCTCCGCAATGGCCTCCTCCGAGCGCGCAAAAAATAAGCTTACGATTTCTCTGTCATCCATAGAGCCGGCCTATCCTCCTTTCACTCCCTATACTACCTTTCGGGAGAGAGATATCACAGAAGCTTTCGCATTTTAATGATTTTAACAAAATGAGGCAAGGGAGTAAAGAACCGGCTCCGCGGATTTCCGGGGCATCCGTGCGCCTGCGCCCGCCGCGCGGAGCGAAGCGTGCTTTTTTCCGCAAAACGGTTGCGAAACGGGAGAATACGGTATATAATACACGCTGGAAATTTAGGAAATACGAGCGTATCGAACATGAAAACACACGATTTTTATTTTGATCTGCCCCAGGAGCTCATCGCCCAGACCCCCATCGAAAAGCGGGATGAAAGCCGCCTTCTGGTACTGGATAAGGAGACGGGGGCATGGCAGCACAAGCACTTTTTCGACCTGCCGGACTTTCTGCGTCCGGGAGACTGCCTGATCTTGAACGATTCCCGGGTGCTGCCCGCCCGGCTGCTGGGCCGCCGTCTTCCCGGCGGGGGTGCCTGCGAGGTGCTGCTGCTCATCGACAAGGGAGAAAAGACCTGGGAGTGCATCGTGCGCCCTGGCAAGCATCTGCGGCAGGGGGCAAGGGTGTCCTTCGGGGATGGGGAACTCACCGCCACGGTGACGGAGGTGCTGCCGGACGGAAACCGCCTGGTGCGCTTTGACTATGAGGGCATCTTTCTGGAGGTGCTCGACCGCCTGGGCAAAATGCCCCTGCCGCCCTACATCAAGGAGGAGCTTCAGGACCGGGAGCGCTATCAAACTGTTTACTCCAAGGTCGTGGGCTCGGCCGCTGCCCCCACGGCGGGGCTGCACTTCACGCCGGAGCTGCTGGAAAAGATCCGCGCCATGGGCGTTGGCATCGGGTATGTGACGCTCCATGTGGGGCTGGGCACCTTCCGCCCGGTGAAGGAGGACGAGATCACCAACCACGCGATGCACAGCGAATACTGTACCGTACCCGCGGAAACGGCGGCGCTCATCAACGAGACCAAGCGCCATGGCGGACGGGTCATCTGCGTTGGCACCACCTCCTGCCGCACGGTGGAGAGCTGGGCCAAGGAGGACGGCACCATGGAGCCCTCCGCGGGCTGGACGAATATCTACATCTATCCCGGCTATAAGTTCAAGGTGCTGGACGGTCTTGTCACCAACTTCCACCTGCCGGAGTCCACGCTCATCATGCTGGTCTCCGCGCTGGCGGGCCGGGAGAACATCCTGGCGGCCTATGCTGAGGCGGTGAAGGAGCGCTATCGCTTCTTCTCCTTTGGCGATGCGATGTTCATCTCGTGATGCCGCACATATCGACAAGTGTGGAATACGATATGGTACCATCGGTTGAGCGATGCTGATAAAACAATGCCGGGAAGATTGGGCGCTGGCATAACTTTTTTGCTCCAGAAAAATGTTCAATGTTGACTTGAAAAAATAATATGGCATAATAGAATTACCGGAATAAACGATGATGCGAATTTGGACATGGGAAAAGCGAGGAAAAAATCATGCCGGAACTTTGCAGATTTTATAACATCGTTATCAAGATGATTTTCAGCGATACTGACAAGCACCACAAGCCGCACTTTCATGTTTATTACAACGAGTATGAGGCATCAGTTGGTGTGGATGGCGAGTTGATCGCAGGCAGCATTCCTGTCAAACAGCTGAAGCTCGTGCAGGCTTGGGCTGCCATTCACGAGGATGAACTCTATGCCGCGTGGAATAAAGCGGTGCAGAATATCCCGTTCGGCAAAATTGAACCATTGAGATAAGGAGGGACGCTTATGTATATCTCCAACGGAATTGCGTATGCAGGGGAGCAGGAGCCGGTCATCAAGGTCTGCGGCGTTCGTCCGCTGCCCGGTCATAAGCTCTGGCTCCGATTTACAACCGGAGAAGCAAAAGTTTTTGACTTCACACCCTTGCTGAAAGATGCGGGCTTTGCGCCACTGGCCGATGAACACACCTTTGCGGGCGTTTATATCGACTATGGCGTGACCGTTTGGAATGACGGCGACATTGATATTGCACCGGAATATCTGTACCAGCATTCGCAAGAGGCGGAAGGCATCGCCTGACGGAAAGTGATTTCAACCGGGAGTACGGCGGCCACGGCTGCCGTGCTTCCGGTTGACCGGTTGAAATGAAGTAGGATCATGTGTAGTTGATTTACTTTCCCGCTCCGTATATATTGGCGATGCGATGTTCATCTCGTGATGCCGTCATCGAAATAGTGAACCTCTTGCCGGTTTGCGGCAGAGGAAGAAAAAGAAAGGAAGAAAAAAGTCATGAAAAGAATTCTTGTTCTTATGCTCAGCGCACTGCTTCTTCTTTCTCTTTGTGCCTGCGGGGAAAAGAAGGGGGAGGAAGCCCCGGTAGATCTGGCCGCCGCGGCGCAGAAGGCGGTGAGCGGCCTTGACAGCGAGGCAGCGCCGCTGCTCCAGGAGACCAACGAGGAGATGCTCTACGCCCTCTATCCGGGACTCCGGGATATTTCCCTCAAGCAGTGGGTGCTCTATGCACACCCTGTCACCGGCGCTCCCTGTGAGGTGCTGATGATCGAGGTGGCTGCCGCCGATGTCGGGGCAGCGCAGAGTGCCCTGCAGGCGCGCATCGACACCGCTGCGGATGACACCTTCTATCCCGACAATGCGGAGGGGTGGAAAAACAATGCCAAGGTCTCCGTCAATGGCAGCTATCTTGTCATGGCCGTGCTGCCTGACGGCGTGGAGCACCCGGCGGCATTTGACGCTATATTTACCGCATAATACAGGAGTTTTCTATGTTCAAAGTGATCAAAAAAGAGGGCCGTGCCCGGCGAGGTGAGTTTCGCTGCGCCCACGGCGGCACCGTACATACGCCGGTATTTATGAATGTGGGCACCCAGGCGGCCATCAAGGGCGGCGTCAGCGCCGTGGATCTCAAGGAGCGCCTGGGTACCCAGATCGAGCTTTCCAACACCTACCACCTGCACCTGCGTCCCGGCGATGATGTGGTGCGCAAGCTGGGAGGGCTGCACAGGTTCATGCGCTGGGACGGTCCCATCCTCACCGACAGCGGCGGCTTTCAGGTGTTTTCCCTGGCGGGGCTGCGGAAGATCAAGGAGGAGGGCGTGACCTTCTCCAGCCACTTGGACGGCCACCGCATCTTCATGGGCCCCGAGGAGAGCATGCAGATCCAGTCCAACCTGGGCAGCGACATCGCCATGGCCTTCGATGAGTGTGTGGAAAATCCCGCCACCTATGAATACGCCAAGGCCTCCTGTGAGCGGACTCTTCGCTGGCTGGAGCGCTGCAAGGCGGAGCATGATCGGCTCAATGCCCTACCGGACACCGTGAACCCCGGTCAGATGCTCTTCGGCATCAACCAGGGGGCTACCTTCCCGGATCTGCGTATCTGGCATATGCAGCAGATCGCCAAGCTCGACTGCGACGGCTATGCCATCGGCGGTCTGGCGGTGGGGGAGCCCACGGAGGTAATGTATGAGATCATCGACGCCGTGGAGCCCTATATGCCGGCGGACAAGCCCCGCTACCTCATGGGCGTGGGCACCCCCAGCAACATCATTGAGGGCGTGGCCCGGGGGGTGGACTTCTTCGACTGCGTGATGCCCGCCCGCAACGCCCGGCACGGCAAGCTCTTTACCTGGCAGGGCACCTTGAACATCAAAAACGCCAAGTACAAGCTGGATGACGGCCCCATCGACCCCCGGTGCGACTGCCCGGTGTGCCGGCAATTCTCCCGGGCCTACATCCGCCACCTTATCACCGCCGAGGAGATGCTGGGGATGCGCCTGGCGGTGATGCACAACCTCTATTTCTACAACAAGCTCACCCAGTGCATCCGGGACGCCATCGACGGCGGCTTCTTCCGGGAATTCCGGGCGGAATACAGCCAAAAGCTCTCGGAAAAGGTATAAAGCAAAAGGCCGAGAGTGTAAAATAATTGTAAACCACTTGCCAAACGGGCAAGAGTTTTGTATAATAGCCACATTATCTAACAAAGGAGTTGCACCATGTTCAATCTCATCCAAACTGCTTATGCCGATACCGCTGCTGCCGGCTCTACCGCTGCGGGCGGCGGCTCTTCCACCATTCTCATGATCGTTCTGATGATCGCCATCTTCTACTTCCTGCTGATCCGCCCCGAGAACAAGCGCAAGAAGGAAGCCGAGCAGATGCGCAGCGGCCTGAAGAAGGGCGACTGGCTCACCACCATCGGCGGCGTGTACGGCCGCGTTGTCGCCATCACCGACCGCACCGTGGTCATCGAGACCAGCGAGGACCGCGTCCGCGTGGAGTTCCTGAAGTCCGCCATCGGCCAGGTGGGCACCCTTGACGAGCAGGCCGCCGCTCAGCAGCGCCCCGCCAAGAAAAAGAAGGGTGAGGCCAAGACCGAGGAGAAGCCCGCCGAGACCGCCACTCCCGCTGCCGAGGCCCCTGCCGCTGAGGAGCCCAAGGAGTGATCAACGAATAAGCGTCTATCTCCCTCATATGCTGGAAAGAGCATATGAGGGAGGTTTTTTTATGCAGGGAAATGTTTGGAGCAAGAGAACGGGGCTGGCTATGCTGGCGGGTGCGGCGGCCTTGGCGGCAGGGCTTTGCCTGCTGGCCACGGCAGTCTACCGGGGGTGGCTGCTGCCCCAGGGCAGGTGGGTGGTATGCTGCGTAGGCGCCGCCGCCTTTCTTGCCGCTGCCATCGCCGCCCGGCAGCAGGGGCAAGCTCTCTGGCGGGGGCTCATCGCCGCCATGGTACCGGCGCTGCTGCTTATATTGGCGGCGCTGTGCGGGAAAGGGGAGCGGGAGCTCCATACCGCGGGAGCCCTCTGGTGCGGCGGCGTCAGCTTATGCACCGGTCTGCTGGGAGCAGTCCTGTTCGGTGGGAAAAAGCCCGCCGGCACCGGCAGGAGGAAACATAATGACAAAAGAAAGCGCCGGGGAGGGCGTGCTCGGCGCCCGGCGCCGTGAGGCCGGGATGCCGCCGGCGGGGCAGCGGGCGAAGGGCCCTATTCATAAAATGCACAAAAATGCGCAATACCCCGAAAATTGCCGCCTTTTTCCGGCATCCCGCCGCAGGGGAGAGGGCGCCCATATGTAGTGCCATTCTCAAAGAACGCTTACCAGATTTTGACAGAACCGGCGGTGGAGGCCCCGGTTTACAGAGGTTTACATAATATTGTTTACATAATAATTTGACATAATTCACAAAATTATGGGAAATGCCGCAAAGGCCTTGCGAAGCGGGGGAGTTTGGCCTATTATTATTCTATTGGCGCAGGCGTCTAAACACGGGACTTGTCTCATACATTGCTTTGAGGTGAAAGCGGATATGAAGCATCGCGTGTTACCCCCCTGCGGCAGCGGCGGCCCTTCCGCCATGGGCGGGAGCTTGGTACTTTTACTGGTTTTCGCGGCCCTGGGAGCGCTCATAGGCGCGATGACGGAGCGGCTGACCTCGGCTGCGGCCGGGGATATGGAGCTGCTCCTGCGGGCCTATTCCCGGGAGCTGTCTGCCGGGGTGTCCGCCGTCTGGTTGTGCCGCAATCTTTTTTTGTACTTTCGCGGGCCGGTGCTGGCGCTGCTTTTTTCCGGCGGCCCGTGGGGGCGCTTCCTGCTGCCGCTGCTGGCGGCAGGGCAGGGCTTTTTACTGGCGCTGTGCGTCTTTTCCGTATGTGCCTGCCAGCAGGGGTTTTTACTGGCACTGTGCACATTTTCTCTGCGTTTTATTTTTTCCGTACCGGCCACGCTCTATATTGCGTCCTGCCGTCTCGCCCGGCTTACCGGCAGGGCGGCACGGGAAAGCGGAACGGCTCTGCAGCCCGTAAAGCCGTTCCTTTTCTGCGGCTGCGGGCTGATGCTGGGCGCCTTGGCGGATACCTTTTTGATGTCCAAGCTGGTGATCAAGCTGCTGGCGTCCTGATTTGTGTGAGGGAGGTGAGAGAGTATGACGGACTATATCCATGACTTCGGCGAATATCTGACAGAGGAAAAGCACGCCTCCGGCAATACTCTCAGCTCCTACCTGCGGGATGTCAGGCAGTTCCGGGAATGGCTTTTGAGCAGCGGCAGCGACCTGAAAAAGGTCAAGAAGGACACCATCACCGACTACTTTACTTACCTTACGGGCAGGGGAAAGTCACCGGCCACCATCACCCGCTGCGCCGCGACCCTCAAGAGCTTTTACGGCTTTATGGTACAGTCTGGCGCCATGCGCGTGAATCCCGCCAAGTCGGTTTCCGGCATGAAGGTGGAGCGCAAGTATCCCGAGATCCTCACCAGCCGAGAGGTGGAGCTGTTTTTGGAGCAGCCCGCCTGCGTGGATGAAAAGGGCTATCGGGATCACGCCATGCTGGAGCTCCTCTACGCCACGGGCATCCGGGTCTCGGAGCTCATCGGCCTGGATGTGGACGATGTCAATCTTGCCGCCGGCATGATCCGCTGCCGGGGCAGCCAGCGGGTGCGGAACATACCCCTTTACCAGGCGGCTGTGGATGCGCTGCGGGTCTATATCAGGGATGTCCGGGGCCACATCGTCTCCGAGCCGGACAATCCGGCCCTGTTCGTGAACATGAACGGCGAGCGCATAAGCCGCCAGGGCTTTTGGAAGATCGTGAAGTACTACCAGGCCAAGGCCGACATCAAAAAGGATATCACCCCCCACACCCTGCGGCACAGCTTTGCGGTGCATCTGCTGGAAAACGGTGCGGACCTGCGCTCCATCCAGGAGATGCTGGGCCATGCCGACATCTCCTCCACACAGATCTATACCCATGTGATCAACCGGGAGCTGAAGGATGTCTATAAAAAGGCGCATCCCCGGGCATGATACCGTTTTGGAAACAGCCGTCTCCGGGCGGCTGTTTTTCTATAGGATTTTTCCCGGAAAAGACGCAATTTCTGTTGCCATACCGCCGCAAATGTGGTATAATACATCTGTACGACTACAAAGTGAGGTGACGCCATGCGGATCTTGGGGATAGACCCCGGTATCGCCATCGTGGGCTTCGGCGTCATCGACTGTCAGGGCAGCCGCCTGCAGATGGTGCAGTACGGCGCCGTGAATACGGCGGCGGGGCTGCCGCTGGCCACCCGGCTGGTGCAGATCGAGCGGGATATAGAGGAGCTCATCGATCTATTCGAGCCCGATGAGATCGCCGTGGAGGAGCTTTTTTTCACCAAGAACATCACCACGGGCATCGCCGTGGCCCATGGCCGGGGCGTGATCCTCTGCGCAGCGGAGAAAAAGGGAATACCCATCTATGAATACACCCCCATGCAGGTGAAGCAGGCGGTGGTGGGCTACGGCCTGGCGGAAAAGCGCCAGGTCATGGACATGGTACGGCGGATTTTGAAGCTCAAGACCGTACCCCGGCCCGACGATGCGGCGGACGCGCTGGCCATTGCGCTGTGCCATGCCCGCAGCGCCACCAGTCTCTTGCGCCGCAAGGATCCCCATGTAAAGGAGACGGTTTGATGCTATATCATGTGTGCGGCACTGTAGCGGAGATAGAGCCGAATCTGGCGGTCATCGACTGCGGCGGTGTGGGCTATGCCTGCAGCACCACCAACTACACGCTCTCGCAGCTGAAAAAGGGTGACAAGGTAAAACTCTTTACATATATGAATGTGCGGGAGGATGCCGTGGAGCTTTACGGCTTTGCCTCCCGGAGCGAGCTGCAGAGCTTTAAGCTCCTGCTGGGAGTGTCCGGCGTGGGCCCCAAGGCGGCGCTGTCCATCCTCTCGTCCTCCACGCCGGAGGCACTGGCCATGGCCATCGTCGCGGAGGATGAAAAAGCGCTCTGCGCCGCCCCGGGCATCGGCAAGAAAATTGCCCAGCGCATTATTCTGGAGCTGAAGGACAAGCTCACCAAGGAGCAGGGGAGTTTCCTTGCCTCCGGCGGAGCCGTGAGCCGGGCCCCGGCAGCTGCGCCCGGCGGAAAGACCCGGGAGGCCGCCTCCGCCCTGGCCGTGCTGGGCTACAGCGCCCAGGAGATCAACACCGCCCTGAAGGGCATCGACATAGAAGCGCTGGCGCTGGAGGATGTGATCCGCCAGGCGCTGAAGAGAATGGTGAAGTAAGGGAGGGGAGCGCTTGAGCATCGATTTCGGAACGGATATCTACGAAGAGCCGGTGGTCGCCAAAACCTTCCTTCAGGAGGATGCCCAGGAGGTGTCCCTGCGGCCCAAGACACTCCGGGAGTATGTCGGCCAGAGCAAGGCAAAGGAGAACCTCTCCATCTTCATCGAGGCGGCCCGCCGCCGGACGGAGGCCCTGGACCATGTGCTTCTGCACGGCCCGCCGGGCCTGGGCAAGACCACCCTGGCCGGCATCATCGCCCAGGAGATGGGCGTGAACATCCGCATCACCTCCGGGCCAGCCATCGAAAAGCCCGGCGATTTGGCGGCGCTTTTGACCAACCTTAACGAAAACGACATCCTCTTTGTGGATGAGATCCACCGGCTCAATCGGGCCGTGGAGGAGATCCTCTACCCCGCCATGGAGGACTACGCCATCGACATCATCATCGGCAAGGGCCCCAGTGCCAACTCCATCCGCCTGGACCTGCCCAAGTTCACCCTCATCGGGGCCACCACCCGGGCGGGCTCGCTCTCCGCGCCGCTGCGGGACCGCTTCGGCGTCACGCTGCGCCTGGAGCTCTACACCCCGGAGGAGCTGAGTCAAATCGTTACCCGCAGTGCCGGGATCCTGGGTGTGCCCATCGAGGCGGCCGGCGCCATGGAGATCGCCATGCGCTCCCGGGGCACGCCCCGCATCGCCAACCGCATGCTCCGCCGTGTCCGGGACTTCGCGGAGGTACGGGGCAACGGCACCATCACCAAGGAGATGGCCGACCGCGCTCTTGTGGCCCTGGAGGTGGACTATCTGGGTCTTGACCAGGTGGACCGCCGGATGCTTCGGGCCATCATCGAGAACTACGGCGGCGGCCCGGTGGGGCTCGATACCCTGTGCGCCACCATCGGGGAGGATTCCGTGACCCTGGAGGATATGTATGAGCCGTATTTGATGCAGATCGGCTTCCTGACCCGCACGCCCCGGGGCCGCTGCGTCACCGCCAAGGCATATGAGCACCTGCATTTGCCCTATCAAGGGGATGAGCAGCTGTCTCTTTGAGAAAACACACAAATTTCTTTGTAAATTCGTGACAAATTTTCCCGAATGACTTGACAAATTCTTTTGCAAAAAGGTATAATGACAATGTCTTACCAGCAAAGCAATGTTTATACGGATCTGGAGCCCCTTTCCAATGAGGAGCTGTGCCGCGCCTGCCAGGGCGGCGACCGGGCGGCCGAGGAGGTTTTGGCCGGTCGGTGCCACCGCTTGGTGCGCAGTGTTGCCCGCCCGTTTTTCCTGGCGGGGGGTGACAGCGAGGATCTGCTCCAGGAGGGGATGCTGGCGGTGGTGAAGGCCATGCGCGAGTACGACCCCGCCCGGGATGCCGCCTTTTTGACCTTTGCAGAAAGGTGTATCCGCAACAAGCTGCTCTCCGTGCTGAAGGCGGCCAACTCCGGCAAGCATTCTCTGCTGAACCAAGCGATCCCTTATGATCCCTCTATCTTTGACGGCAATCCGGCTTTCGCCCGGGAAGATCCCGAGGCAATGCTGCTGGACAAGGAGAAGGCCAACGCCCTTTTCCATTCGGTCTGTCGGCAATTGTCTGCCTTTGAAATCAAAGTGTTGGAGCATTATCTGGCCGGTCTCACCTGCGGGGAGATCGCGGAGCTTGTGGGCAAGCCACCGAAATCGGTGGAAAACGCCGTGCAGCGCATTCGGCGCAAGGCCGCGCGGCAATTATCATCCGGCGATCTCAGCGGAAGCTGAACGCATATATTTCATTTCTCAAAGAGAGGGTAAAATCATGTACGAAGATAAGACTTTAGTTTGCAAAGAGTGTGGCAACGAGTTCGTATTCACCGCCGGTGAGCAGGAGTTCTATGCCGAGCGCGGCTTCCAGAACGAGCCCCAGCGCTGCAAGGCCTGCCGCGACGCTCGCAAGAACGCCGCTCGCGGTCCCCGTGAGTACTTCACCGCTGTCTGCGCTGCCTGCGGCGGCGAGGCCAAGGTTCCCTTCGAGCCCAAGTCCGACCGTCCTGTCTACTGCAGCGACTGCTTTGCCAAGATGCGCGAGAACGGCTGATCCTGCCACACCACACATCATATATAAAATCGGCGCACATTTGTGCGCCGATTTTTTCCTGCCCCTTCAGCTTTCTCCATAATGGCGGCGCTTTTTTTATTTTCCGGTTGAAACAGCGGAGAAAATGGGGTATACTATCCCCATACATTCATACGGAGGTAAGACCCATGATCGAAATCACAAAGGACACCATTATCGGTGATATTCTCGACATCGCACCCCAGACCGCTCCCATCTTCCTGTCCATCGGCATGCACTGCCTGGGCTGCCCCAGCTCCCGGGGTGAGACCGTGGAGGAGGCCTGCGCCGTCCACGGCGTGGATGTGGACAAGCTGCTGGCCGTGGTAAACGAAGCCGCCAACAGCAAGGCGTAACAACTGAAGCGACCACGCATATGAGTTTTCGTATGCGTGGTTTACTTTTATGAAAAGGAGTTTTGCAATGTGTTCTAAAATAAAACGAGGCCGGAGAGCCATCTTCTGTTTGTTGTCTCTGGTTCTTCTGCTGGGCCTTTGCGCCTGCGGGGATAAAGAGCCGGCGGCAGGGGATGGGCCGGGCGATGCAGCGCCTGCCGGTGAGGCCGTGAGCGCCGGCCCGGTGCGCTATACCGTGGAAAGGCACGATTACTCCATCCGGGAGGATGGCCGGGAATTCTCCATGTATTTTGATGCGCCGATCTTTTCCGGCGAAGGGCGGATCGTGGACAAGGTCAACGCGGATATTGCTGGCTTGGACGCCGCCTATCAGGCGGAAATGGTTCCCCGCTGCCAGGAGGAAAAGGCCGCGCTTTTGGCGGACGATTTCCCTTACGATGACGATTTCTCCTATGCGCCGTACCAGTTGGAGAGCGTATTTTGCGATGAAAACTACCTGAGCATTGGCTGGTCGCAATTCTGGTTTGCAGGCGGCGTGAGCAATGATGTCTATGACGCGCTGAACTACGACCTCTCCACCCTGGAGCCGCTGACGGTCTATGATGTACTGGGGGAGGACGCGAAAGAGCTCATCGGCGCGGCCCTGGCGGAGCTCATTCCGGAGGATACGCCGGTCTTGGATGATGATGCCATGGAAAACCTCCACTTTTATTTTGATGACGAAAATGTATATGTCTGCTTTGATTCGTATGCGTTGAATCAGGGCTATTGGGGTGTCTGCCTGACCATTGCGCGGGCGTAAAGAGCCGAAGGGAGGATGACTATGCCGCTGCAATTACAGCCACGGCTGCAAAAACTGTTTGACCTGATCCCTCCGGGGGCCCGCCTGGCGGACATCGGCACCGACCACGGTTATCTCCCGGTGCGGCTGCTCCAGGAGGGGCGTATTTCCGCCGCCATCGCCGCCGATGTGGGGGCAGAGCCGTTGGAGCACGCCCGGCGCACCGCCCGGGAGCAGGGTGTAAAGGGGATTGACTTTCGCCTCTGCGACGGACTCTCCGGCATTGCCCCCCAGGAGGTGGACACCATCGTGATCGCCGGCATGGGAGGCGAGACCATCATCGCCATCCTCTCCGCCGCACCGTGGCTGCGGCAGGGGGGCTGCCGCCTGTTCCTGCAGCCCATGACAAAGGTTGAAATGCTTAGAAAATGGATAGCTGACAATGGATTTCACTTTACAGGTGAATGGCTGGTATGGGACAAGGATTATCTCTATCCCATTATGGAGATCCGGGCGGGGGAGATGCCAAAGCTGACGGCGGCTCAGGAATATGGCGGCGTACTGCTGGAGGCCGACCCTCTCTATGGTGACTATTTGGACCTGCAGACGGGAAAGCTGCGCCGGGCCATCGAGGGCCTGCGCCGGGCCAAGGACTGCTGCAGCTATGGCCGCAGCTGCGACCTGCAGCTCATCTGCGAGGCACTGGAAAGGAAAAGGAGCGCGCTATGACAACAGTACGGGACATCGAAAACGCCCTCTTTGCCTGGGCACCGAAGGAGCTGGCGGAGGAATGGGACAATGTGGGCCTGCTGGTGGGAGACGGCACGGCGCCGGTACATAAGGTGCTGGTGGCCCTGGACATCACCGAGGCCGTAGCGGAGGAGGCAGCGGCCTTGGGGGCGGAGCTTATCGTGAGCCACCACCCGGTGATCTTCCCTTTGGCAGGGCCCCTTTGCCGTGTGACCGCCGATGACGGCCGGGGGCGCATTCTCACCAAGCTGCTGCGCCATGGCATCAGCGCCGTGTGTATGCACACGAATTTGGACGCGGCCCAGGGAGGCGTAAACGACATTTTGGCGGAAAAGCTGGGTCTTCAGGATGTACAGCCCTTCAATGAGGAAAAAATCGGCCGGTTCGGCACCCTAAATTGTGAAATACCCCTTGTAGAGTTCGTACCACTTGTGGTAAAATGGTTAGACTGCAGCGGTGCGCGGTACATCTCCGGAGGCAAAAGCGTTCATCGGGTGGCAGTGGGCGGCGGCGCCTGCGGCGATTATATCCCGCAGGTGCTCTCTATGGGGTGCGATACCTTTATCACCTCTGACCTGAAGTACAATCACTTCCTGGACACCCAGATGCTGAACCTTATCGACGCCGGGCATTTTCCCACGGAAAATGTCATCTGCCCTGTTATTGCGGGGCGTCTTCGCCGGGAGTTTCCCGCACTTACCGTCATAAACTCGACCGTACACACAAAAGAGGTCATTCAATACTGCATGAAGGAGAACTGAGAACTATGTCCGGACATTCCAAATGGCACAACATCCAAAAGACCAAGGGCGCGGCGGATGCCAAGCGCAGCGCCGCCTTTACCAAGATCGCCAAGGAGATCATCGTGGCTGTGAAGCAGGGCGGCAGCGGCGACCCTGCCTACAACTCCAGCTTGGCCACCGTGGTGGCCAAGGCCAAGGCGGCCAATATGCCCAATGACAACATCAAGCGCACCATCGACAAGGCCCTGGGCTCCGGCAACACCGACAACTACGAGGCCGTCACCTACGAGGGCTACGGCCCCAGCGGCATCGCCATCATCGTGGAGGCCCTCACTGACAACCGCCAGCGCACCGCCCCCGAGATCCGCCACTACCTGGATAAGTACGGCAAGGGCATGGGCGCCCAGGGCTGCGTGAGCTGGTCCTTCGAGCGCAAGGGCGTCATCATCATCGACAACGAGGATGGCGAGCTGGAGGAGGATACCGTGATGATGGACGCGCTGGATGCCGGTGCCTCCGACTTTGAGGCCGATGGCACCGTGTTCGAGATCTCCACCACCCCCGATGATTTCAACGCCGTGGTGGCCGCCCTGGAGGCCAAGGGCTACACCTTCGCCAGCGCCGACATCGAGATGGTTCCCTCCACCTATGTCACCCTCACCAACGAGGACGAGATCAAGAGCATGACCAAGCTCCTGGATATGCTGGACGATAACGAGGATGTGCAGAATGTCTGGCATAACTGGCAGCAGGACTAATAGCTTCCCACAATCTATCACAAGAACGCCTCGCGGAGCTTTCCGCGGGGCGTTTTTTGCATAAGCGCACCTGCCGGCGCATAGAAATGTGGTAATCGGACGCAAAAGCAGGAGGGACGCATTATGATGGATACCGCAACCATTTACCAGGATATTGCCCAAAGAACCAACGGCAGCATCTATATCGGCGTGGTGGGCCCGGTGCGCACGGGGAAATCCACCTTTATCAAACGCTTTATGGAGGGGCAGGTGCTGCCCAACATGGAAAACGCCTATCAGCGGGGCAGGGCTACCGATGAGCTGCCTCAGAGCGGCTCGGGGCGCACCATTATGACCGCAGAGCCCAAGTTCGTGCCGGAGGAGCCGGTGGATATCAAGATAGGGGAGGGGGCCAGCTTCTCCGTGCGGCTCATCGACTGCGTGGGCTACATGGTGCCCGGCGCCGTGGGACAGTTCGAGGATCTATCGCCCCGGATGGTACATACCCCCTGGTATGACTACGAGATCCCCATGACCGAGGCCGCGGAGGTGGGCACCAGCAAGGTCATCACCGACCACGCCACCGTGGGCATCGTGGTCACCACCGACGGCAGCATCACCGAGATTCCCCGGGGGGACTATGTGGAGGCAGAGGAGCGGGTGGTGGCCGAGCTCAAGAAGATCGGCAAGCCCTTTGTCATCGTCCTCAACTGCGTGGAGCCCCACAGTGAGGAGGCCCGGAAGCTGGCCGGGGAGCTGGAGACAAAATACGCGGTGCGCTGCATCCCCATGAACTGCGCAGCCCTGACAGACCCGGAGGCAAGTGAGCTGCTGCAGGGGCTTCTCTATGAATTTCCCCTCCAGGAGCTGGATGTCTATCTGCCCGGCTGGGTGGATGCCCTGCACCCGGAGCACCCCATCAAAAAGGGCCTGTTTCAGGCCGTCAGAGGGGAGACCAAGGATCTCTGCCGCATCCGGGAGCTGGAGGGGTGCCTGGAGAATATCCGGAAGGGGGAGCACATCTGCGGGGCATCTATCCGGGAGATCGACTTGGGCAAGGGCGTGGCGGCGGTGGTCATCGCACTGCCGGAGGAGCTCTTTTATGAGACGCTGACCCGGGAATCCGGCCTGACGGTTCGGGATGAGGGGGATCTCATGGAGCTGATGACGGAGCTGGGCACGGTGAAAAATCGCTACGACAAGGTGGCCGACGCCCTGGAGAGCGCCATGTCCACCGGCTACGGCATCGTGATGCCCAGTGTGGAGGAGTTGGATCTGGAGGATCCGGAGATCGTCAAGCAGGGCGGCCGCTATGGCATCCGCATGAAGGCCAGCGCCCCCTCCATCCATATGATACGCGCCGATATTGAGACCACGGTGTCGCCCATCGTGGGCAATGAAAAGCAGTCCGAGGAGATGGTGAACTATCTTCTGCAGGAGTTCGACGGGGATACCGCCAAGATCTGGCAGTCGAATATTTTCGGCCGCAGCTTCCATGAGATCGTAGGGGAGGATCTCCAGGGGAAGCTGAAGAATATGCCGGCCGATGCCCAGGTGAAGCTCCGCCAGACCTTAGAGCGTATCATCAACGAGGGCGGCGGCGGACTTATCTGCATCATCCTATAAGCAGCAGCGGGAAAGGGGAGCGCAAGCTCCTCTTTTGCCTTGCCATCCCGACCGGGCTGTGCTATGATAAAGAAAAAAGTCGTAAGGAGGACATGCGCATGCTGCTGGCTATTGACATTGGCAACTCCAATATTTCCGTGGGCCTTTTCAGCGAAGAGGATACCCTGCAGTTCCTGGCTTCCATCGATACGGACAGCCGAAAAACCGCCGATCAGATCAGCATTGACCTGATGAACATTTTCTCCCTTTACGGCTACCGGCTTCAGGAGGTCTCCGGCGCGATCTTCTCCAGTGTGGTGCCGGGGCTGAACTTTATGATGGAAAAGGCCCTCACCCGTCTGCTGGGGAAGCCGCCCATGGCGGTGGGCCCCGGCATCAAGACCGGGCTGAATATTCGCATGGAGGTCCACAATCAGCTGGGCGCCGACCTGGTGGCCAGCGCCGTGGCAGCCCTGGAGAAGTACCCCGCCCCCATCATCATGGTGGATATGGGCACAGCCACCACCATCTCCTATATCTCCGCCAAAAAGGCCTATGAGGGCGGCCTGATGTTCCCCGGGGTCTACCTGTCTATGAACGCGGTGTCCGAGCAGGCGGCCCTTTTGTCGGATATCTCCCTGGAGCATCCCAAGTGCCTTATCGGCAAAAACAGCAGCGACTGCCTCCGCAACGGCATGGTATACGGCACCGCCGGTATGCTGGACGGCATCATCGACCGCATCCGGGAGACCATCCCCGGCGAAACGCCCACCATCATTGCCACGGGCACCCCGGCGCCGGTCATCGCCAAGTATTGCCGCAACCCGGTCATTTATGACAAGTATCTCCTGATGGAGGGCCTGCTGGCTATCTATAAGAAAAATCAGCAATGACAAAACGACTGGAAAGTGAAATCACTTTCCAGCCGTTGTAATTAGCCATTTTTTACTTTGCAATGATCTTCTTCAGCTTGCAGAAGCGGGGCAGGGAGTCCACCTTGGGCAGCTCCGGTTCGCCCTGGATCAGGGGCAGGGCGTAGTCGATGAAGTGCTGGTTGACGCCATTGCCCTCCTCATTGATCCACTCAAGGGGCACCTTCTTTTCGGCGTTGGCCACCTCCATCAGGGGCAGCAGCTTGGTGCGGCAGGCGTACTTGCCGTCCTTGGTGCCCCGCTCAAAGCCGATCATCCGGCCATTGATGCCGCTGATGGCGTTCTCCACGGCGGCCTTGCCGGCCATGTAGCTCTCCTCAATGTCGGTCAAGCTGGCCAGGTGAGCGCCGCAGCGCTGCAGCAGGTTCAGCTCGATGCCCCGGACCTTGGCGCCGGTCTCCTCCTTGAGGACCTGGGCCAAAATGGTGGCCAGGCCGCCCAGCTGAGCATGGCCGAAGCCATCGGTGGAGGAGGTCTTGGCCTCGGAGACGAAGTCGCCGTCCTCATAGTGGATGCCCTCGGACACGGCGATGATGCAGCCGCCCTTTTCGGCGTAAATGCGCTTTACATCCTCGATGAACTTGGGCATGGAGAAGTTGGTCTCCGGCAGATACACCAGGTCCGGGCCCGCGCCGTAAACACCGCCCAGGGCGGCGGCGGCGGCCAGCCAGCCGGCGTGGCGGCCCATGATCTCCATCACCACGATCATGCCGGTATCATAGACATGGGCATCCTGGTAGACCTCCATCATGGAGGTGGCGATGTACTTGGCGGCGGAGCCGTAGCCGGGGCAGTGGTCGGTGCCGAAAAGGTCGTTGTCGATGGTCTTGGGCACGCCCATCACCCGGCACTCATAGCCCACGGACTGCATGTAGTTGTTGATCTTGTTGCAGGTGTCCATGGAGTCATTGCCGCCGTTATAGAAGAAGTAGCGGACATTGTGCTTCTTAAAGACCTCCAGGATGCGCTTATAATCGGTGTCATCCTTTTCGGGGTCGGCGATCTTATAGCGGCAGGAGCCCAGGGCGGAGGAGGGGGTGTAGCGCATCAGCGCCAGCTCCGCGGGATCCTCCAGACCCATGTCAAACAGGCGGTCATTCAAAACGCCCTTGATGCCGTGCTCAGCGCCCAGGACCTGGGTGATGACGCCGGACTTCAAGGCCGTCTCGATAACGCCCAGGGCACTTGCGTTGATCACGGAAGTGGGACCGCCGGACTGACCGATGATGCATGCACCGCGCAATTCATTCATATGTTTTTACCTCCCAAAGTGGTTATTAGATGTTACCCCGCTATTCTACCATGCATTTTTTCTCTTGTAAACAGAGAAACCCTTGCATATACACAAAAAATATGATACAATCCAAACATTCCATACAAGCGATGGCAAGCCGTCGCTTAAAATGATAGAAGGAGTGTATGATTTATGCCGCTTGTCACTTCCAAGGAAATGTTTGAAAAGGCCTATCAGGGCGGTTACGCCATCGGCGCTTTCAATGTAAACAACATGGAGATCATCCAGGGCATCACCGAGGCCGCCGGAGAGTGCAAGGCCCCCGTGATCCTGCAGGTTTCCAAGGGCGCCCGGGCCTATGCCAACCGCACCTACCTGGTGAAGCTGGTGGAGGCCGCTGTTATTGAGAACGACATCCCCATCTGTCTGCACCTGGACCATGGCGACAGCTTCGAGACCTGCAAGTCCTGCATCGATGACGGCTTCACCTCCGTGATGATCGATGCCTCCTCCAAGTCCTTTGAGGAGAACATCGCCATCACCCGCCAGGTGGTGGAGTATGCCCACGCCCGGGGCGTGGTGGTGGAGGCCGAGCTGGGCACCCTGGCCGGCGTGGAGGATGAGGTCAGCGTCAGCGCTGAGGATTCCTCCTATACCCGTCCCGAGGATGTGCAGGAGTTTGTGGAGCGCACCGGCTGCGACTCCCTGGCCATCGCCATCGGCACCAGCCACGGCGCTTACAAATTCAAGCCCGAGCAGTGCACCCGCAACGAGAAGGGCGTGCTGGTGCCGCCTCCTCTGCGGTTTGACATTCTCGAGGAGGTACAAAAGCGCCTGCCCGGCTTCCCCATCGTGCTCCACGGCTCTTCCTCCGTGCCCCAGGAGTATGTGCGGATGATCAACGAGAACGGCGGCCGGATGCCCGACGCCGTGGGTATCCCCGAGGAGCAGCTGCGCAAGGCCGCCTCTATGGCCGTCTGCAAGATCAATATCGACTCTGATATCCGCATGGCCATGACCGGTACCATCCGCAAGTTTATGAACGACCACCCCGAGAAGTTCGACCCCCGGGAGTATCTCAAGCCCGCCCGCCAGGCCATCAAGGAGCTGGTGGCCCACAAGATCGTGGATGTTCTCGGCTGCAACGGCAAGGCGTAAGCCATTTCTGTGCCTTAACTCGGAAAAGCAGCGCTTTGGAAAAGACGCCTTTTTGCGGCGTCTTTTCTTTTATCAAAAAATATGAACAAATATTCATATATTTTTTGCAAAACCTATTGACAACGGGGCAGGGAAGGTGTATATATGAACATACAGACATATGATTATTTGTTCATATATTGGAGGCGAGAATATGGAGACCCAAGAGACCAACATGATCCACGAGGATGTCATTGCCCGAGTCCGCCAGGCGATGCCGGAGGAGATGCCGGTATACGATGTGTCGGAGCTTTTCAAGGTATTCGGCGATTCCACCCGCTGCCGCATCATCTGCACCCTGCAGATCGAGGAGCTGTGCGTCAACGACCTGAGCGTGGTGCTGAACATGACCCAGTCGGCAGTGAGCCACCAGCTGAAGATCCTGCGGGACGCCCGGCTCATCAAAAGCCGCAAGGAGGGGCGCATTGTTTACTACTCCCTGGATGATGACCATGTATCGGAGATCTTTACCATGGCGTTCCAGCATGTAACGGAAGAGAGGGATGGCTGATGAGCTGCAAGCATTGTGAACATGGGCATGAAGCCCATACCCATACGCACACCCATGAACACCACCATGACCACGGCACCGAGCGTGGCCTGGGGGCTTATCTGCTGATGGGCTTCTCGGCTGTGCTGCTTCTTCTGGCCATCTTTGCGGCGGAGGGAACGGCCCGGCTGGTGCTGTGCATTGTCTCCTATCTGGCTGTGGGCTGGCCGGTGCTGAAGGAGGCGGGAGAGAACATCCTCCACGGCCGGGTGTTTGATGAAAACTTTCTGATGTCTGTGGCCTCCCTGGGCGCCTTCGGCATCGGAGAGTATCCGGAGGCCGCCGCGGTGATGCTGCTCTACTGCATCGGCGAGACCCTGCAGGACCTGGCAGTGGATCGCAGCCGCCGGAGCATCGAGGCATTGGTGAATGTACGGCCCGACCGGGCCACCCTTGCCGACGGCAGCCAGGTGGATGCCGCCGCCGTGGCTGTGGGAGATAAAATCGTAGTGCGGCCCGGCGAGCGCATTCCTCTGGACGGCGTGGTTTGCGCCGGGCAGGGGAGCGTGGACACCTCCGCTCTCACCGGCGAGTCGCTGCCCCGGCCCTGCGCCCTGGGTGACACGGTGCTGGCGGGCTGTGTGGCTCTGGACAGTGTGCTGACCGTGGAGGTCACAAAGCCATTTGGCGAGTCCAGCGTCAGCCGCATTCTGGCGCTGGTAGAGGATGCCCAGGAGAACAAGGCGCAGCCGGAGCGGTTCATCACCCGCTTTTCCCGCGTCTATACGCCGGTGGTCTGCGCCCTGGCGGTGGTGGTGGCCCTGGTGCCGCCGCTGCTGGACTGGGGTACCTGGAGCAGCTTCATCCACAAGGCCCTGTCGTTTTTGGTGATCTCCTGTCCCTGCGCTCTGGTGATCTCCGTACCCCTGAGCTATTTCTCCGGCATCGGCTGTGCCAGCCATCATGGCGTTCTGTTCAAGGGCGGCAACTACTTGGAGGGCATCTCCAAGGCGCATATGGCGGCCTTCGATAAAACCGGTACCCTCACCTGCGGCAGCTTCCGGGTGGTGGAGCTGACCCCGGCGGAGGGGGTGAGCCAGGAGGAACTTCTGGAGACGGCGGCCTACTGCGAAAGCCGCTCCACCCACCCCCTGGCCCGGTGCATCGTGGAGGCGTATGAGAGCGCCATCGACCCTGAGCGCATGGCGGACATCCGGGAGATCTCCGGCTATGGTGTGGAGGCGAAAATCGACGGAAAGACCTGCCGGGCGGGCAAGCGCGCCTTCATAGAGGCAGGGGGGATCCCCCTGGAGAGGAAGGCCGCCACCTGTGTTTATGTGTCCCGGGAGGGACAGTACCTGGGCTGCATCGCCCTGGCCGACACCCTCAAGCCCGACAGCAAGCAGGCCATCGCGGCCCTGCGGGATCTGGGCTTTACAGAGCTTTGCATGCTCTCCGGCGACCGCCAGGAGATCGCCGATGAAATTGCCGGGGAGATCGGCCTGGATCACGCCTTCGGGCAGCTTCTGCCGGAGGACAAGGTCACTCGTCTGTTGGAATTAAAGCGTAAAGGTACTATTCTTTACACCGGCGACGGCATCAATGATGCACCGGTTTTGGCCGCCGCAGATGTGGGCATCGCCATGGGCGGCCTGGGCTCCGATGCCGCCATGGAGGCGGCGGATGTGGTGATCATGTCCGATGAGCCATCCCGCATCCCCCTGGCGGTGCGCATCGCTCGGAAAACCATGCGCATTGCCCGGGAAAACATCGTGCTGTCCCTTCTCATCAAGGTCTCGATCCTGATCCTCTCCGTTGTGGCCGATGTGGGGCTTTGGCTGGCGGTGTTCGCCGATGTGGGCGTGTGCATGATCGCCATCGCCAACAGCTTGCGGGCCCTCTATATCAAGGAGCTTAACTGACAGGGCAGGGGAGAGCGCCCTTGCAAGAAGTCATAGGCAGCGCGTGCGCGATACCATGTGAAAAACGGAGCCATCAGGGCTCCGTTTTTTCCTCGTCATCTTTGATTTTTCCCTTGATCTTTACATTTGACAAGGGGTTTGCCTTTGCAGCCACCCGCAGGGATTCATTGTCCACATGGGTGTAAATTTCCGTGGTATTCAGGTGCTCATGGCCCAGCACCTCCTGCACGCTGCGCACATCCACGCCGTTTTGCAGCATCAGCGTAGCCGCTGTGTGGCGCAGCTTGTGGCTGGAGTATTGGGAGGCGTCCAGTCCCGCTGTGGAGATGTGCTTTTTCACCAGATTGTGCACCATAGAGCGGCTGATGCGCTGGTTGCGGTCCGAAAGAAAAAGTGCCTGGCGATCCTTGCCGGTGATGGGCCGCCGCACGGCCAGGTATTGCTCCAGGGCATCCAGGCAGGCCCGATTCAGGTATACCATGCGTACCTTATTGCCCTTACCCAGCAGCCGCAGGTGATCCTCCTGGATGTCCGGGAGATCGATGCCGATGAGCTCGGAAATACGCATCCCGCAGTTCAAAAACAGGGTGATGATGCAGTAATCCCGCTCCTTGTGCGGCCCGTCGATGGACGCCAGCAGGGAAAGTGACTCATTGAGGGTCAGGTAATGGGGCAGCGCCTTCATCTGCTTAGGGGCATCGATGTCCTTGCAGGGATTCTCCGCCAGAAGATGCTTTTTATTGCACAGGTAGTTGAAAAACGAGCGGATAGACGCCAGCTTCCGGGCCCGGGAGGAAGGCGCCAGCCCTTTGTTAGAACTTTCACAATTGTGGAATTGGGGCCGCTCACGGCTCAGATAGGTCATGTAGCCGTAAATATCCGTCATGGTGATGGTTTCCACAAAGGAAAGGTCTACATCCATGATGTCGATCTCCTCCAAAGGCCGCGCCCGCAGGGCCGGGTCCCGGACCTGCTTCATGTAGCGGAGAAAGTTCCGCAGATCCAAAAAATACTCATCCACCGTGCGCCGGCTGTGGGCCTTGATGGTCTCATGATAGGACAGGAACTCCGCCAGTATACGGGGCGCCTGCGTGCGGTAATCAATGGCCATGCGATCACTCCTAACAAATAACGGACAGAAATCTTTGAAACGATATTTCATACAAGGGAGAGAATTCTATGGGCTCCAGAGCGGAGCTCCGCCAGGGAAAAGCGGCTCCATGCCTGAAGGACTGTTTTTCCAAAAGTGCCCCGGTTGCTTCAAAAGCGCGTGTGCAGCGCCTGCATGCGCAAAAATACGCGTTGTCCTCCACTCAATTGAACAAAACTTTTATTTTGTTCAATTAAATATCCGGGCCATATCCGGGCCATATGCGGCTCTTCCCTTCACATAGCGGCGACCGTATGCGGCGGATGCGCGGGGTGTGTCGTCTGCATGGTCATCGGCACGAGCGATACTTTTTTATCGGCGCGCAATTCTCTCCATGGCCCACACGCAGAGAGCGAGGATCTGTGCGGCGGCTTTCTTCTTTCTCATTATACAATTCTACCCGGCGGCGCACAAGCCCCACCGGGTAGAATTTTGTTCAATTTTTTCGTCTGCCTCTTCCCTCTCAACCCTTCATGCAGCGCAGAACGGCCATGAGGATGGAATAATACTTGCTGTCGGGGGTGTCGGCCCGGCTGGTGATGATCACCGGGCAGGTGGCGCCGCAGATGGTGCTGGCCATGGTCTTGCCGGCAATGTAGGTGATGGATTTGTAGAGCACATTGCCCACCTCGATAAAGGGCACCAGCAGGATATCGGCCTGACCGGCTACGGGGTTGGAGATGCCCTTGTGCTTCACGGACTCCATGGAGATGGCGCCGTCCAGGGCCAGGGGGCCGGAGACGATGCAGCCCTCCACACCGGCCTTGGCCACCTCCGTGGCGGACACGGTGCTGGGCATTTTTTCATTATAGGTCTCCACGGCGGAGAGCACGGCCACCTTGGGGCACTCGATGCCCAGGGCCCGGGCCACGGGCAGGGCGTTTTTGATGATGCCCAGCTGGGTCTCCACATCGGGGGCAATGTTGATGGCGGCGTCGGTGATCATCATGAAGCGGCCCTCGTATTCAAAGGTGCCCACCTGGCTCAGCAGACGCTTGGCGTTTTGGGGCATGAGGCCGGTCTCCTTGTTGAGGATGGCCTTGGCAAAGCTGGAGGTCTGCAGGATGCCCTTCATGGGGATGTCGGCCTTCCCTTCCTTCACCAGCGCCACGGCCACCTTGGCGGCCTCTACCTCCTCGCCATCGAAGGGGATGATCTCATAGTCCTTCTCGCTCTCGCCCATCTCGCGGAGCATGTCGATGATCTCCTTCTCCTTGCCGATGAGGGTGCCCTCCACCACGCCTCTGCGCTTGGCATGGACCACGGCGCTCAAGGCGGGCTCATCGTGGGCGTTGGCCAGGGCGATACGCTTTTTGGAGTTCTGCGACAGGACATAGGATTCCAGTTCCTTAAAATTGGTAAACATAGCTCTTTCCTCCTGAAATAATAGAATACGGATACGATCCGCCGGTATTCTCAACGGCACATATTATACGCCTAAAGCAGCAGGAAAACAATATGAAATCGAAAAACATTCTTCTGCTTGCCAACTTCCGAAAAATGCGCTATACTGGAAAAAACAAGCGGGAGGTCACGCTATGGATTTTTGGAACATCATCTTTTATGCTGTTATCGTTGTGGGTGCGCTGCTCATCGGCGGCCTCACCTACTACCGCATCGACTGGGCGCGGCATCCTGAGAAGTATCAAAAGGACTTAGAGGAGCTGGAGAAAGAGGAGGCCAAAAAGGCCAAGGAGGCCCAGGAGAAGGCCGACGCAAAAAAGGCCCAAAGCGACCTCAAGCGCTATCAAAAGCACAAATAATGAGCCGATAAAATGCCGCCGGTGCGCACTGCGCACCGGCGGCATTTTTAGGTGGTGATGAGCTGTTTCTCATCTCAGCCCCGGACCAGGAGCTTCATGGCGGCGGCGATGTTCTCCACCGGCAAAAGCTCCAGGCCGGGGATGGGACGGAGGTCCCCGGCCCGATGGGCGGGGATCATACACTTGGCAAAGCCCAGGCGCTGGACCTCGCACAGACGCTGCTCCAGATGGCTGATGCTGCGTATCTCGCCGGAGAGGCCCACCTCCCCCACGGCGGCCATGTCGTTGGGCACGGGCTTATCGTAGTAGCACGATGCGATGGCCACCAGGGCCGCCAGATCCGCGGCGGGCTCCTCCAAGGTCAGGCCGCCGATGATGTTCAAATAGGCGTCGCACTGGCTGAGCTTCAGGCCACCCTTTTTCTCCAGCACCGCCAGGAGCATGGAGGCCCGGCCGAAGTCAAAGCCGTTGCTGGAGCGCAGAGGCCGATTGCCGCTGCTGGGGGCAATGAGGGCCTGGATCTCCGCCAAGATGGGCCGTGCCCCCTCCATCACGCAGGTGACGCAGGTGCCCGGCGCATCCAGGGGGCGGCCGGAGAGCAGGGTCTCCGAGGGGTTTTCCACCTCCCGCAGGCCGCTGCCTACCATCTCGAATACGCCGATCTCGTTGGTGGCGCCGAAGCGGTTTTTCGCCGCCCGGAGGATGCGGTAGGTCATGTGGCGGTCGCCCTCAAAGTAGAGCACGCAGTCCACCATGTGTTCCAGCACCTTGGGACCGGCGATGCTGCCCTCCTTGTTCACATGGCCGATGACAAAAACCGTGACCCCCTGCTCCTTTGCCAGCTGCATCAGTGACAGGGTACAATCCTTTACCTGCCCTACGCTGCCGGGGGGCGAGTCTAATTTTTCGTTATAGAGGGTCTGTATGGAGTCTATGATCAGCACATCCGGCCGCTCATGCTCCACGCAGTCCAGAACATCGTGGAGGGAGGTCTCCGCCAGGACGAAAAGGTTGGGGCTGTCCACCTGCAGGCGGCGGGCCCGCATCTTCAGCTGGTGGGTAGACTCTTCGCCGGAGACATACAGGACGCGGCTTCCCTCCCCCAGCTGCTGGCAGATCTGCAGCAGCAGCGTGGATTTGCCGATGCCGGGAGCGCCGCCCACCAACACCAGCGAGCCCTTCACCGCGCCGCCGCCCAGGACCCGATCCAGCTCCCGCATCCCGGTTGTAAAACGGATTTCCTCTGTGTTATCAATATCTGTAATGGCAATCGGCTTTACGGAGTGAAACCCGCCGGCAGCCAACCGGGCACCCTTGATTCTGCGCTCCGGGGCCTGCTCCACCAGGGTGTTCCATGCACCGCAGGCCGGGCACTTCCCCACCCACTTGGGCGACTCGTTGCCGCACTCCGTGCAGAAGTAAACAGGTCTTTCCTTCATTGGCTCATCCTCCTTGGTCGATCATCCTTGATAAGTAAAATAGCCGCTGAGTATGCAGCAGGCCAAAAGCGTTTGATAGCTGCCCTCTTGAAGCTGCCGTGCCTCCTGGGAGTTGCTCAGAAAGCCGCACTCCACCAGTACGCCGGGGCAGCGGATGTGCTTCATCAGATACACATTCTCTCCCATGGCCCGGCACTGCTTTTCGTTGCCGGGGTTCACCGTGCCGTTCAGCGCCTCCTGCACCGCACCGCCTATGGCGTCGGCGGGAGCAACGGCGTTATAGAACACCATCGCGCCGTGGGTCTTGGGCGAGGTGGGCAGGCAGTTCTGGTGGATGCTCAGAAAAACGGCATTCTCCATGCCGTTGACCAGCGCCAGGCGGTTTTGCGTGTCCGACTGCTTTTGCCTGCGGATGCTCTCCTCCCGGGAGCTGGCCAGAGAGCCCTCGTCCCAGCGGGTCATGGCGGCTCTTTGCCCGCAAAGCAGCGAGAGCAGATAGCCCCGCCGGGCGATGGCCAGGTTGATGCCGCTCTCCGGCACGCCCTCCGCCGACACGGCCCCGCCGTCCGCACCACCGTGCCCGGCATCCCATACCAGAATGGCAGATGCCTTTACAGCAGTTGCCGCAGCGGGCTGTGAGAGCTTTTGCCATGACCGCAAAGCCCCCGCAAACAGCAAGCTGCACCCCATCACCGCCAGTGCCAGACCGATCAGCGACTTTTTCCGCAGAATTATGATCATACCTCCGCCCTCCCCTGCACCTTATGTATGCGGCCGGGCGGATATACATTATAGCATAGGGCCGCAAAAAAGAAAATCCCTCTTTTTGCCTGGTGCATAGTATGTAGAGAGCCCTATGGCTCAAGGAAACTATAAGGAGGGTCCCTTTGTTGTATGTAGAAAAAACCGCGGCATCGGTGCCGATGCCGTCTGCAAGCGCCCCGGAGGCAGCGGGCAGCGGCAATCTGCCCTGTAAGGATGCCTCGCTGGCCTTTGCCTATATGCCCATGCAGGAGAACAATCCCAAGCGCTACAGCAACCGCGACGCGCTGGTGCAGGGCACGCTTTTTCCGGGGCTGAACCTGCCCTTTCACGCGGAGCTGAAGAGCCGGTTTCCGTCCGGCAATCTTGCCCTTTCCGAGCTGATGGCCCTGGATTTCGCCATTGACGAGCTGGGACTGTATCTCGACACCCACCGGGACGATAAGGACGCCCTAGAGCTCTATTGGAGCTATGTGCGCCTGGGCCGGGAGGGCCAGCGGAAGTACGAGGAGCTCTATGGCCCGCTCCACAAAACCGACATCACCGAGGGCGGCTTCAAATGGCTGGACGACCCCTGGCCTTGGGATTTAGGAGGGAATAGCTGATGTTTGTATATGAAAAAAAGCTGCAATACCCGGTGAAGATCAAAAATCCCAACCCCAAGCTTGCCTCTCTCATAATCAGTCAGTACGGTGGCCCTGACGGGGAGCTCGGCGCATCGCTGCGCTATTTGAGCCAGCGTTACTCCATGCCCTATCCGGAGCTCAAGGGCCTGCTGACTGACATCGGCACAGAGGAGCTGGGGCATTTGGAGATGATCGGCACCATCGTGCACCAGCTGACCCGCAGTCTCAATGACGAGGACATCCGCACCGGCGGCTTTGACGCCTATTTCGTGGACCACACCGCCGGCGTTTATCCCGCGGCGGCCTCCGGCTTCCCCTGGAACGCGGCATCCATGGCGGTGAAGGGTGATCTCATCGCCGACCTCACCGAGGATCTGGCCGCCGAGCAGAAGGCCCGGGTGACCTATGATAACATCCTTCGCTTTTCCGACGACCCCGATGTCAGCGATGTCATCAAGTTCCTGCGGGCCCGGGAGGTAGTGCACTACCAGCGCTTCGGCGAAGGTCTGCGGCTGGCCAAGGACCGCATGAACGAGAAGAATGTGTATTATATGAACCCCAGCTTTGACAGGTAAGCACAGTTCAACAGATCATTTATTTGGCACGGCAAGCGCCTTGCCGATGCCGGAACTGCGGGAGAAGCTGCAGCATCTGCTGACCTTGCGCTCAAGCAAGAATGTTGTTGAATGGATAAGAAAACGAGGTCGCCGGCAAGTGCCGGCGGCCTTCGTTTAATGTTGCGTTATCTCCCCAAAGCCAAGCTGATAAACTGTGTGGTTGAGAGTTAAATGTAATTATTCTTGTTTTGAAAATTCACTGTTATATATACTGTCATATATAGTGTTATAGGAGGTAGAACAAACTACCGGAATAAACTTCATAATATCTTGGCTTAACTGTTTTGTTTCATCTGATAATAAAGATTGATCAGGTATATTGATAATATAATTATAAATATTTGTACAGGAATACATGATCAAGGTTTTCGTAACATCATCCAGATCTTTTAAGAAGAAGGTTTCGTTCCCGATTTCTATTTTTTCACCGTCGTCTAAAAGTCCGAAAATTTGCTGCAAATCCTTTTTGATTTGACCGTCAATATCCTTAGAATCACTACATATCAATTCAGCAATTTCAAAGGAATGATCCTCTAATTGAGCAATTACTTTATACCCGTCAGCACTTCTGCAAAAATCTTTAAGGTTAATTAGCTTATCTAAATCCTTATAAAAAACCATATCGTCATTGTAAAAGCCAACTTCCTTAAAAAATGAATTGATAGGATCCTGAGAATATGCGCCAACTTCAAATAGAGAGTAATACTCTTCCGATGTAAAGGAATTATAATTCAAGTGGAGTAATACACTTCTTACGCTATCAAAGCTTGTATCAAACCCTTTTTCAATGAATTTGTTTGTAAGCTTTTCCGCCTCGGAATTCAAGTTTTCCACCGTCAGTGGGGTCATGGATTCTTCTCGCTTGCTGCCATCGACTATATCTTCGATCCCCGAATTTGGTGCATCCTGCGTATTTGTATTCGCTTTTCCGCACCCGGTTGCTATAACGGACATGACCGCCAAGGCCAAGGCCAACACCCGGATTTTTAATTTGTCCTTGTTTTTTAGTAATCGTTCGTGAAAAGATGCTTTTTTCATGTAAATATCTCCTATTTTCAATGCATAAAATGCGTATAATATTGTATGAAGATTATACTAAGACTTTTTTTGCTTTGTCAATAGCTTTCCTATCCCCAAGTGTAAAATCTACATAGTACGGTGCCCCATACGGGGCGAGATTTTGCTGTTTTTAGAAAAATCTCGTCCGTTTACCTCTTATAATACCCCTCGACAAAGGAGGTGAACTTTTGCGTCTGCGGGCTCAAAAACGCACCTTGGCGAATGGCAATGTAGAGATCGCGGACAAGGCCGCTGTCCGGCAGCGGAAATGACAGGATCCTCCCCGCCGCCACAGCGTCCTCCGCCGCCTTTTGCGAAAGAATGGAGATACCGAGACCGCCCGCGACCAAATTCTTGATGGACTCCTGATCATTGAGCCGTGCCGTGACATGGAGCGCGCTCTCCTCGATGCCCTTTGCCTCAAAGTAGGCGGTGATGGTCTTTTTGCTGCCGCTGCCCTTTTCACGCAGCAGAAGCGGTTCCCGGCAGATCTCTTCGAGGGTCATGCCGCCGCGTTCCGCAAACGCGCGGTAATAGGCGTTATTGGGTGTGATGATCACCATGCGATCCTGCATGAAAGGAGTGACGAGGATATACTCCTCGTGGGGATCGGTGCCGATGAGCCCCATGTCGAAGGCGCCGCAGAGGAGGCCCTCCACAATGGCCTGGCTGTCCCCCTGGTAGACATGGAACTCCACATTCTCCTCCTGGCGGAAGGCGGGAAGCAGCTCCGGCAGCACATAGGCAGACGGGATGGTGGAGGCCCCGATGTGAATAACATTGCGGTCCTCCTCGCTCCAGCTGCGCATGAGATTCTCCTGCAGGTGCACCATGTTCAGAGCGCACTCATAAAGCTCCCGGCCCCGGGGGGTGATCTCTATGCTCTTGGTGGTGCGGATGATGAGCTGGGTCTGAAATTCCTCCTCCAGCTGCCGCACATGGGTACTGACGGTGGGCTGAGAGAGATATAATTTTTCCGCCGCCTTTGTAAAGCTTTTATACTTTACGACCGTGCAAAAAGACTGTAATTGCTTTAATTCCATACCGTCCTCCCGGAGAGCTCCCGCAGGGCCGCGGCCGCCTTGTCCGCTTCCTCCTCCGTGTTGCGAAAGCCGAAGGAAAAGCGGACGGTACCGGTGGGATAAGTCCCCAATACCCTGTGGGCGTTGGGGGCACAGTGGAGACCCACCCGCACCATGATGCCGTACTCCCTGCCCAGGGCGTCCGCCAGAAGGGCCGGATCCGCCCGCTCCGGCAGCACGCTCACCACGCCGGTGCGGCCCTCTGTACCCGTCCTGCCCACGATACGCAGGCCGGGGATGGTGGCGATGGCGTCCAAAAACCGTGCCGTCAGCGCCAGTTCATGGCGGCGGATATTCTCCGTTCCCTCCCGCTCGAGGAACTCCAATGCGGCGTGGAGCCCGAAGATGCCGGGGAGATTCGGGGTGCCCGGCTCAAAGCGATCCGGCATGAAGGGCGGTACCTCCTCCGTGTGGCTGATGCTGCCGGTGCCGCCGGAGAGAAGGGGCTCCACCAGGGGTACCATATCCTTTTGCAGGATGAACCCGCCGATGCCCTGGGGGCCTAGCAGGCCCTTGTGGCCGGTGAAGGCCAAGGCGTCGATGTGCATGGCCCCCATGTCAATGGGCAGCACGCCGGCGGTCTGGGCACAGTCCACGATAAACCGCAGGCCGTGCTTTTGGCACAGTTCCCCCACTGCCTCCAGGGGCAGCACCGTGCCGCACACATTGCTGGCGTGAAGCATGGCGATGGCCCGGGTGTTGGGGCGCAGCAGGGCCTCCGCCCTGTCCAGGCAGAGGGTGCCGTCCGCTGCGCAGGGGATGCGGTCGAAGGCAACGCCCCGGGCTGCCAGCTGCTGCAGGGGGCGCATCATGGCGTTATGCTCCATGGCGGACACGAGAACATGGTCACCGGGGCGCAAAAAGCCCTTGAGGATGACATTCAAGCTCTCTGTGATGTTCTTGGTAAAGACCACATTGCGGCAGTCCGACCCGTGGAAAAAGTCCGCCAGCTGCTGCCGGGTGCGGAACACCGTTTCCTCCGCGGAATAGGCCATGTCGTAGCCGCCCCGGCCTACATTGCAGCCGCAGTCCCTGAGATAGTGATACACCGCCTCCGCCACACCCTCCGCCTTGGGGAAGGCGGTGCTGGCATTGTCCAAATAAATGCGCTCCATAATGCGGTCTCTCCTTTTCATTTTGACTCTTACCCCGCAGTATAGCACGCATTTATCGGAATTTCAAATAAATCACAAAATTTTTTCCATATTACTATTGGACTTTCCGGCCGCAGCGTGCTAAAGTGAAGCTGTAAGTACTGCGGTCTGCCGCAGGTAAAAAAGAGAGAAAGGAAACCACCTTCATGAACCTCAAACGCGAAAAAATCACCATTGTGGCCGCGGGTCTTGTGATCGGCATCATTGCATCGCTGCTGGTGCTGTTCGGCAACCCTGCCAACATGGGCTTCTGCATCGCCTGCTTCCTGCGGGATACCGCCGGCGGCCTGGGCCTGCACCGTGCCGCCGCTGTGCAGTACATCCGCCCGGAGATCATCGGCCTTGTGCTGGGCAGCTTTATCATGGCTGCATGCAAAAAGGAGTTTTCCCCCAAGGGCGGCAGCGCCCCCCTCACCCGCTTCATCCTCGGCTTTTTTGCTATGATCGGCTGCCTGATGTTCCTGGGCTGTCCCTTCCGCATGATCCTGCGTATGGCCGGCGGTGACCTCAACGCCCTGCTGGGTCTTCTGGGCTTCGTGATCGGCATCCTCTGCGGCGTGTTCTTCCTGAAGAAGGGCTATTCCCTCAAGCGCACCTACCGCCTGCCCAAGTTAGAGGGTGCCGCCCTGTCCATCATCCAGGTGATCCTGCTGGTGCTGCTGTGCGCCGCCCCTGCCTTTATCTTCTTCACCGAGCCCGGCGGCGGCCCCGGCGCCAAGCACGCCGCCATCCTCATCAGCTTGCTGGCCGGCCTCATCGTGGGCGCCCTGGCGCAGCGCACCCGCCTTTGCATGGTGGGCGGTATCCGTGACATCGTTTTGTTCCGGGAGTCCAAACTGCTGCTGGGCTTTGCGGCCATCTTTGCCTCCGCCCTTGTCACCAACCTCATCCTCAACGGTGCCGCTGAGGGCTCCTTCTTTAACCTCTCTGCCGCCGGGCAGCCCATCGCCCACACCGACGGACTCTGGAACTGCCTGGGCATGGTGCTGGTGGGCTTTGCCTGCGTGCTGCTGGGCGGCTGTCCCCTGCGGCAGCTGGTGCTCTCCGGCGAGGGCAACTCCGACAGTGCCATCACCGTGCTGGGTCTGGTGGTAGGCGCCGCCTTCTGCCACAACTTCGGCCTGGCCTCCTCCGGCGAGGGCCCCACGGCCAACGGCAAGATCGCGGTCATCATCGGCCTTATCGCAGTCGCCGTGATCGCCTGCGCCAATACCTTTAAGAAAAAGGATTAAGGAGGAAAGAACATGACTATCATCGATGCCCGGGGCCTTTCCTGCCCCGAACCCGTGGTGCTGCTGCGCAGCGCCATGGCCTCCCAGGAGCCGGTCTATCAGATCATCGTGGACAACCACGCCTCCCGGGAGAATACCACCCGCTACGCTCAGCACCAGGGCTATCAGGTCAGCGAAGCGGAAAAAGACGGCGAATACACATTGACTTTCACCAAGTAAAGCGCCATAATGCGGAGGGGGGCCATCCCCCCTCCTTTCCCCAATTTTCGGACTGTGAGGCAGCTATGACCTATATCGCCACCTTTTTTTCCCATTTCGGCGCTATGCGCTATGCGCTTTTGTGCCGGGCATCCGGTATCGAGAGCCGCACCATGCCCGTGCCCCGGGATCTCAGCAGCAGCTGCGGCACCTGCGTGCGCTGCCAAGAGCGCTGGCTGGAGCCACCGGCGGACTTTGCCGACGAGCTGGAGCGCATCGTACAAAGCGAAAACGGCCGCTATATCACGGTCTATCAAACGGAAACGGAGCGTTGAGCATGGAAACGGAAGTAAAACTCACCAAGCTGGCCTCCTGCGCCGGCTGCGGCGCCAAGGTGGGCGCCGGGACCCTGTGCCAAATGCTGGAGGGCTTCCGCACCCATACGGATCCCCGGCTGCTGGTGGGCTATGACAAGTCCGACGACGCCAGCGTGTACTACCTCGACGAGCACACCGCCCTGGTGCAGACCACCGACTTTTTCCCGCCCATCGTGGACGACCCCTATCTCTATGGGCAGATCGCCGCCGCCAATGCCATCAGCGATGTATACGCCATGGGCGGCGAGCCGAAGCTGGCCCTGAACATCCTGTGCCTGCCGGAGCAGATGGACGGCCCCACCGTTCAGGAGCTGCTGCGGGGCGGCTATGACAAGGCGTATGAGGCCGGGGTCATCATCACCGGCGGGCACACCATCCACGGCGCAGAGCCCATCTACGGCCTGGCGGTGTCCGGCTTTGTGGATCCTCAGAAGGTGCTCACCAACAGCGGCGCCCGGCCCGGCGATGTGCTGATCCTCACCAAGCCCCTGGGCGTGGGCATCCTCACCACCGCCGCCAAGGCGGATCTTGTGGAGCCGGCCGTGATGGAGCGCATCTACCGGCAGATGGCCACCCTCAACAAGTATGCCCGGGACATCATGGTGAAGTACCGGGTGCACAGCTGTACCGATGTCACCGGCTTTTCCCTGCTGGGCCACAGCTTCGAGATGGCCCAGGGCAGCGGCTGCACCCTCCACATCACCGCCGATGATGTGCCCTACCACCCGGAGGCCTATGAGCCGGCGGACATGGGCTTCATCCCCGCCGGGGCCTACCGCAACCGCCAGTATGCCCAGCCGGGCGTTACCCTGCGCCGGGAGGTGCCCCGTCCCCTGCTGGACATCTTCTTCGATCCGCAGACCAGCGGCGGGCTCCTGATGGCCGTTGCGCCGGAGGATGCCCCGGCCTGCTTTGCCGAGCTCAAGGAGGCGGTCCCCCAGGCCGCCGTCATCGGCTATGTCACCCCCCGGGAGGACAACTGGCTCCTGCTGGAATGATCCGATCTATAAAGCTGTCGCTTCGGCGGCAGCTTTTCTCTATCCCCCCGGGCCGGGTGCCGAACCGTTCAATAAACCGTTCAGCTATGTGAGAATTTTTCAACCCAATATGTTGTGATTTTCACAAGATTTGACGACTATGATTTGAGCGTATTGCCGAAATTTCGGAAACGGCCCCGATTTTTCCTGTTTGGAAAATTTCAATTATTTACTTTATTCTGGGATTGTGCTTTAATATACATGTATGAGACCGTGCGAAAGTGCGGCACCGTATCAAAATGAGGAGGAATAGTATTATGGTACAATTTGCGAGCAGAATGGACCTTCTGAAGGGTTCCGAGATCCGTGAGCTGCTGAAGCTGACCGCTCAGCCCGACATCATCTCCTTCGCCGGCGGTATGCCCGCCCCTGAGCTGTTCCCTGTTGAACAGATGATGGAGGCCTCCATGGCTGTCCTGAAGGAGCACGGCCGCGAGGCGCTGCAGTATTCCACCACCGAGGGCTTCCCCCGGCTGCGGGAGCAGATCGCCGAGCGTATGCTGGTCAAGAACAATATCCATACCGATAAGGATCACATCCTCGTTACCTCCGGTTCTCAGCAGGGTCTGGACTTCTCCGCCCGCGTGTTCCTGAATCCCGGCGATGTGGTGCTGCTGGAGAGCCCCTCCTATCTGGGCGCCGTCAACGCCTTCAAGGCCTGCGAGCCCAAGTTCATTGAAATTCCCACCGACGATGGCGGCATGATCATGGAGGAGCTGGAAAAGGTCCTGGCCACCACCGAGCGCGTGAAGATGATCTATGTCATTCCCGATTTCCAGAACCCCACCGGCCGTACCTGGGATCTGGATCGCCGGCATAAGTTCATGGAGATCGTCAACAAGTACGAGATCCCCGTCATCGAGGACAACCCCTACGGTGAGCTGCGCTTTGAAGGCGAATATATGCCCGCTCTGAAGTCCCTGGATACCAAGGGCCTGGTGGTCTATCTGGGCACCTTCTCCAAGATCCTGGCTCCCGGCTACCGTCTGGGATGGGTCTGCGCCGATGACGAGATCCTGGCCAAGTATAACTTCATGGAGCAGGCCGCTTCCCTGCAGGCCTCCACTGTCGGCCAGATGGAGACCTCCAAGTGGATCGATATGTTCGACCTGGACGCCCATGTGAATACCATCCGCGAGTGCTATCGCAAGCGCCGGGCCGTGATGCTGGAGACCCTGGCCAAGGAGCTGCCCGAGCCCTGCACCTTCACCCGTCCCGACGGCGGCCTGTTCGCCTGGGTGGTGCTGCCTGAGTACATGGATGCCAAGGATCTGCAGATGAAGTGCCTGGCCAAGAAGGTGGCCTTCGTTCCCGGCGGCTCCTTCTTCCCCAACGGCGGTCATGACAACACCCTGCGCCTGAACTACTCCTGCATGCCCGAGGAGAAGATCATCCAGGGCATCACCGCTCTGTGCGAGACCATCCGGGAAAATCTGAAATAAGCAATACCCAAGAGGAGACTTTTTGCAATGAAAAATGTCAAGGTTCTCATCGGCAACTACGGCAGCGGAAAAAGCGAGCTGGCCTTGAACTTCGCCATGCAGGCCGCCGCGCGCAAGGAGCGCACCGAGCTCATCGACCTGGATATGGTCAACACCTATTTCCGGCTGACGGAGCGCGGCAAGCTGGTGGAGCAAAAGGAGATACGGCTGGTATCCCCCAACTTCGCCTGCGCCGGTATCGAGACGCTCTCCATCCCCGCCGAGGTGCAGTCCGCCTTCGTGCTGGACTGGGACAGCGTGATCTTCGATGTGGGCGGCGACGATGTGGGCTCCACGGCCCTGGGCCGCTATCATGCGGACTTCGCGGCGCTGGAGCCGGGCTCCCTGGAGGTTTTGAATGTGGTGAATATCCGCCGCCCCCTGGCCAGCACCGTGGAGAAGATCCATCGCCTGCAGGAGGGGATGCAGATCCATGCGCGGCTGCCCATCACCGGCATGATCAACAACACCAACCTCTCCACCGCCACCACCGCCGATGACCTTTGGGACGGCTATGAGCTGCTGCGTCAGGTAGCGGACATCACCGGCATCCCCGTGGCGTATACCACCGGCAAAAAGGAGTTCCTCGATGCATTCCTGGCTCGGGATCCGGACCCGAAATATGTGGGCAAGCCCATCGCCATCGATGTCTATATGCACCGCGACTGGGACTCCTACATTCAATACGGCCTGAACACCAAGAATCCCAACATGGATATGCTCTGATCTCATCAAATCTCCCCTTTTGGGGTTCATTTGAAACTGCTACAAAGATGGAAAGAGGTGTAAATGTGGTTAAAGTAACTATCAATGAGATCCTGTGCAAGGGTTGCGGTCTGTGCGTTCGCGCCTGCCCCAAGGGCATCATCGAGCTGTCCAAGACCAAGATCAATGCCAAGGGTTATCACCCTGCTGAGGTGATGAACATGGAGGCCTGCATCGGCTGCACTTCCTGCGCCCGTACCTGCCCCGATTGCGTCATTCGTATTGAAAAAGACTAAGGAGGAAAAAACATGGCTTTGACTCTTATGAAGGGTAGCGAAGCAATTGCCGAGGCCGCCATTCGTGCGGGTGCACGCTATTTCTTCGGTTACCCCATCACTCCGCAGACGGAGATCCCCGAATACATGTCTGCCCGTATGCCCGAGGTCGGCGGCTGCTTCCTGCAGGCCGAGTCCGAGGTGGCAGCTATCAACATGGTCTACGGTGCCGGCGGCACCGGCGCCCGTGTCATCACCTCTTCTTCCAGCCCCGGCGTGTCCCTGAAGCAGGAAGGTATTTCCTACTGCGCGGGCGCCATGGTCCCCTGCGTCATCGTCAACGTGATGCGCGGCGGCCCCGGCCTGGGCAACATTCAGGCCTCTCAGGGCGACTATTTCCAGGGCGTCAAGGGCGGCGGCAACGGTGACTATCACCTGCTGACCTTCGCTCCCTCCTCCGTGCAGGAGTTCATCGACCTGATGATGGGTGCCTACGACAAGGCCGAGAAGTATCGCATCCCCGTCCTGTTCCTGGCCGACGGTATCATCGCCCAGATGATGGAGCCCGTGGAGCTGCCCGAGATGGTGGACTTCAAGATCGACCCCGAGAAGAAGCCCTGGGCCTGCACCGGCTGGAAGCCCGGTGACGATCCCGAGAAGCGCGGCGTCATCAACTCCATCTATATCGACACCGAGTCCCTGGCTGTTCACAACGACCGCCTGCAGAAGATGTACAAGGAAGTCGTTGCCAACGAGCAGATGTGGGAGGAGTTCAACTGCGAGGGCGCCGAGTACATCATCACCGCCTTCGGCACCGTGGCCCGTATCGCCAAGAGCGCCATCAGCGAGCTGAAGGAACAGGGCATCAAGGTGGGTCTTGTTCGTCCCATCACCGTGTGGCCCTTCCCCAGCGATGCTATGAACAAGGTCTGCTGCCAGGATTCCGTGAAGGCCGTTCTGGATGTGGAGCTGAACGAAGGCCAGATGCTGGAAGATGTCAAGCTGGCGATCAACGGCGCAAAGCCCATTGACTTCTTCGGTCACTGCGGCAGCCAGATGCCCACGACCGCCGAGATCGTTGAGAAGATCCTCAGCATGAAGGAGGGTAAATAAGATGGCTGTTCTGTTTGAAAAAACCAAGTATTTGACCGATAAGCAGTTCCACTACTGCCCCGGCTGCAACCACGGCATCATCCATCGCCTGGTGGCGGAGGTCATCGACGAGATGAACCTGGACGGCAAGGTCATCGGTGTGGCTCCCGTGGGCTGCTCCGTGTTTGCCTATGACTATTTCAACTGCGATATGTACGAGGCCGCTCACGGCCGCGCTCCCGCAGTGGCCACCGGCGTCAAGCGCGTGGTAGGTGATGGCACCATGGTCTTCACCTACCAGGGCGACGGCGACCTGGCCTCCATCGGCACCGCCGAGATCGTTCACGCCGCCCACCGCGGTGAGAAGATCGTCACCATCTTCGTCAACAATGCCATCTACGGCATGACCGGCGGCCAGATGGCGCCCACCACCCTCATCGGCCAGAAGGCCACCACCTGCCCTGCCGGCCGCAGCGAGGAATGGTCCGGTCTGCCCATCAAGATGAGTGAGATGCTGGCGGCTGTCCCCTCCTCCTACTACATCGAGCGCGTGGCTGTGAACAACACCGCCAACATCGTGAAGGCCAAGAAGGCCATCCGCAAGGCGTTCGAGTATCAGAAGGCGGGTCACGGCTTCTGCATGGTCGAGGTCCTGTCCACCTGCCCCACCAACTGGGGTCTGTCTCCCGTGGAGGCACTCAAGTGGCTGGAAGATAACATGATCCCTTACTATCCTCTGGGTGTTTACAAAGACAAGGGGGCTAACTAATATGGAAAAAACTTTCATCTTTGCCGGTTTCGGCGGTCAGGGCATGCTCCTGATCGGTAAGTTCATGGCCATGTCCTGCATGCTGGATGGCAAGCATGTTTCCTGGCTGCCCTCCTACGGTCCCGAGATGCGCGGCGGCACGGCCAACTGCTCCGTCATCGTGTCCGACGATCCCGTGGCCTCCCCCCTGGTGGATATGGCCGATGTCATCGTCGCCATGAACCGTCCTTCTCTGGACAAGTTCGAGTCCCATGTCAAGCCCGGCGGCCTGCTGGTCATCAACAGCTCCATCATCGACCGCAAGGCCGAGCGCGACGACATCAAGGTCGTGTACTGTGATGCCAACGGCATTGCCGAGTCCATCAACAATCCCAAGGGCGCCAATGTCGCCATCCTGGGCGCCGTGATGGGTGCTTGTGATATCACGCCGCTGGATTCCATGGTGGAAGCCATCCGCATCGAGCTGGGTGAGAAGAAGGCCAAGTTCCTGGAGGGCAATAAGAAGGCCCTTATTGCCGGCATGGAAGCCGCCAAGTAATTCTTCTCAAGAAAAAATCCCACAAACCGTCCGATATCGCAAGGGTATCGGACGGTTTTATTGTCTATTATCCCATATCGAGAAATTTTTGTTTCATTTTTAGAAACTCATAATTGACTACCGGGAAAAGCGTGCTATAATAGAGATATCGGGAACAGGAGGTGCGAAAAATGAATTCTTTCTCCTATTTTGTGGGTCAGCGCATCAAAAAATACAGAAAAAGCCGCGGCTATACCATCGAGGAGTTCTCCGCCCGCATCAACAAGAGCAAGGCCACCCTCTCCAAATACGAGAACGGCGCCATCACCATTGATGTAGAGACGCTCTACGAGATATCCAAGGCGCTGGAGGTGGACATCAAGTACTTCATCGACTATCAGCCGCCTGTCCTCCGGGACAATGCCAAGCTCTCCAAAAGCGCCTACTTCAATAAACCCCTGGCCTATATGTACTACTTCGACGGCCGCATCCGCCAGGTGGTGCGCTCTCTGCTGCACTTTTCCTATTCGGAGAAGGACGATATCACGGAGGTCACCCTCTATACCGGTGTTGCCTCCTTTGACACGCCGGAGCGCTGCCAGCACCTTTTCGTTGGCGAAATGAAATCCTATGACACCATCACCCACATGGTGCTCACCAATCAGATCAATGCCGCGGAAAAGATGTATATCTGCATGCTCAACCCCCTGCAGAACCATGTGCCGGCGGTGGGCCTGGTGTCCGGCATCGGCTCCTCCCCCTTCTTTGCCCCTATCGCCCTCAAGGCGCTGATCTCCGTGGAGCCCCTGGAGGAGGGTGAAAAGCTCCTGGGCCGCATCAAGCTGGACAAGGACGATTACCACCTGCTGCGCTATTATAACATGCTGGTGGTGAACCGGCCGGCAAACACCTCTATTGAATAACAAATAGCTGTAATGGTATTCACCATTACAGCTATTTTCTCAGTATGCCTTTGCCATCTCGTAGCGCAGCCGCAGCATGATGCGCTTTTCCAGACGCGAGATGTAGCTTTGGGAGATGCCCAGGGCGTCCGCCACCTCCTTTTGGGTCAGTGGCTGGCGTCCGCCCAAGCCAAAGCGCATAGATACGATGCGCTTCTCCCGCTCGGTGAGCTTATCCACGGCGCGGTGCAGGAGCTGCCGCTCCACATCCTCCTCTATGGGCCGCATCACCACATCCTCATCGGTGCCCATGATGTCGGAGAGAAGCAGCTCCTTTCCGTCCCAATCCGTGTTCAAGGGCTCATCCAAGCTGACCTCGGTCTTAGTATTGCTGTTCTTCCGCAGATACATCAGGATCTCGTTTTCAATGCAGCGGCTGGCGTAGGTGGCCAGCTTGATGTTTTTGTCCGGGCGAAAGGTGTTGATGGCCTTGATGAGGCCGATGGTGCCGATGGAGATGAGGTCCTCGATATTGATGCCGGTGTTGTCAAAGCGCTTGGCTATGTAGACCACCAGACGAAGGTTGTGCTCGATGAGCTTTTGCCGGGCGCTCAGCTCCTCCAGATGTGCCAGTGCCTCCGCCTCCGCTTCCCTGCTCAGGGGCGCCGGCAGGGAGTCGCTGCCGCCGATGTAGTGTACCTCATCTGCCCTATACCGTTTCAGCAGCTCCAAAAGAAATGCAAATATCCTCACCGGTAGCCCTCCTTTCACATGCACCGCCCCAAAGGGCCTGATATTCCCCGGGAAAGTCCCCAGCCGACAGGGCAATATACAGCCCCTCCCACACTCGGCCGCCGATGCTTACCCGGTCGCAGCGTACTGCCGGCAGTGCGCCGGCGCCGTTTACCGTGGTGTAGGAAAGCCACAGCAGCTCCCGCCCCGGAAAGCGCCTTTGCAGCAGCGTGCAGGCATCGGCGCCTCTCTCCCACACGCCCGCTCCCAAGGCCCGGCGGCTCACGATGAGCACCGGCCTTTGCAGGGGATCGCAGAGCCGATTTCCTGTATCGTGCAGTGCTGTAAAGCGAAATACCCTTCCGGCTATTTCCGCCGTCACCGGTAAAAGCCGCTCCTGGCGCGGCAGTGTACGGCAAAAGAGCACCCGCAGGAGCAGGTAAAATACCCCCGCCGAAAGCGGCAGCAGTGGCCATTTCCCCGGAGGTACAGCAGGCAGCATCAGCAGGGCTCCCGCCAGGGCAAAGGAGCTCAGCAGAAACAGCGCCGTGGCCTTCAGATGTCCGCCCCAGCTAATGAGGGCCATGCAGATCCCCACCAGCAGCTTGCAGTACAGCGGAGCGAGAAACGCCGTACCGGGCAAGTAGAGAGCCGCGGCGTAGAGGCCGCCCAGGAAGCCACCCAGGGCGCAGCGCCACCGCTGCAGAGGAATAGCGGCAAGCTGGGCGCAGACCGCCAGCAGCAGATAGTCCACCAGGGCGTTCACCAGAAAAACCCGATCCAAGTAGATCACCACGCCCCTCACCTCCCCTGACTTCAGCATACGCCCCGGCCCCTGCGAAACGCGTCATATTAAAAGAGAAAGGACGAGATTTCTCTCGTCCTTTTGTGCGCTATTCGTGGTCAAAAATGGTCTTTTTCTCCAGGAGCGGACCGAATTCCTCCTTCCATTCCCGGTGCATGGCGGAGGCATCATAGGCCGCCAGGGCCGCCGGCTCCATGTCCAGCACGATCATCAGGTCACAGCGGTTATCCCGGGCCACGCAGTTGGTGCGTATCTCGGCGCCGTGTACGCCGGGGATCTGCGGCGCCTGGGCAAAGATCTCCCGGATGCGCGGGAGCTGCGCCGCCTGATCCACCGACGGTAAAAACTTGGCGATAATGTAGTGCTTCATGGCGCTCAGAGACCGATGTAGGGCACGATGAGGGTGGCCACCATCAGCACGCACAGCAGCAGGGCCACGATGCCGACAACGATGCGTTGGGTCTTCTTAGACATTTACACTTCCTCCTTCGGAATGATCCTCTTGATGAGTTTTTCTGCCTTGCGGCGGGGCAGCATCACCTCATGGCCGCAGCCCAGGCACTTGAGCTTGATATCCATGCCCACCCGCAGGATCTCCCAGCGGCAGCCGCCGCAGGGGTGGGGCTTTTTCCCTTCGATCACATCATGCAGCTGCAGGTCCATGCTCAGCCCCCCTTCTTCACGGCGTCCCAGTAGTGCTTGGCCGCCTGCTCGGTTTTGTTCTCGCCGTAGGTGTAATAGTGCCGGTCGCCCAAGCTCTCCGGCAGATAGCGCTGCGGCACATAGTGGTTGGGGTAGTTGTGGGGATATTTGTAGCCGGGGCCCTTCTCGGCGCCGGTGCTGTCCGCATGGACATTCTGCAGGTGCCGGGGAATATCCCCCATGGCGCCGCGCTCAATGTCCGCCATGGCGGCGATGATGGCGTTGTGGGCGCTGTTGGATTTTGGGGCCGTGGCCAGGAGGATGGCGGCCTCCGCCAAGGGCAGCCGGGCCTCCGGCAGCCCTACCTGCAGTGCTGCGTCCACGCATGCCTTGGTGACGGCGATGGCCTGGGGATAGGCAAGGCCCACATCCTCCGCAGCAATGACCAAAAGCCGGCGGCAGGGCGAAAGCAGATCCCCCGCCGTCAAGAGCCGCCCCAAATAATAGACGGCGGCGTCCGGGTCAGAGCCCCGGATGGACTTTTGCAGGGCCGAGAGCAGGTCGAAGTGGTCATCACCGTCCCGGTCGTAGCGCATGGCGCTGCGCTGCGTAAGCTGTAAAGCATCTTCCCTTGTCAGCTTGGTGCCCCCGTCGGCCGGCAAGGCGGATTGGGACAAGAGCTCCACGGCGTTGATGGCCTTGCGGACATCGCCGCCGCAGGCGGCGGCCACGGTCATAGGCACCTCCGGCTCCCAGGAGAGGGGCAGGTGGCTGTGGGCCTTAAGGTACGCCAGGGCCCGCTCCACGGCGGGCAGGGCATCCTCCGCTGTCAAGGGCTTGAACTCAAAAACGGTGCTGCGGGACAAAAGGGCGTTATAGATGTAAAAATAGGGGTTCTCCGTGGTGCTGGCGATCATGGTGATCTTGCCGCTCTCTAAAAACTCCAGCAAGCTCTGCTGCTGCTTTTTATTGAAATACTGGATCTCGTCTAAATAGAGCAGCACACCGTTGGGGGCCAGCATGGTGTCCACATCGGCGATGACGGCCTTGATATCCTGGAGCCCGGCGGTGGTGGCATTGAGGCGGTAGAGGGCCTTCTGCGTCCGCTTGGCAATGATGTTGGCCACGGTGGTCTTGCCGGTGCCGGGGGGGCCGTAGAAGATCATATTGGCCTCAGTGCCGCTTTCAATGAGGCGGCGCAGGAGACCCTTCTCCCCCAAAAGGTGCTTTTGTCCGGCTATTTCGTCTAATGTCTGCGGTCGGATCGCGTCTGCCAAGGGCTGCATGGACTCACCTCCCCCTTTCGCTGCAATATTATACCACCGATTGCTTTTTTCCGCAACTGTTGATATAATGTCGAAAAGAGGTGATTTCCCCCATGCGCGTAAAGAAGAATACCCAGGCCATCATCGATAAGCTCAAGGAGGTCTATCCGGACGCCCTGTGCTCGCTGCAATATGAAAAGGACTATGAGCTGCTGTTCGCCGTGCGTCTCAGCGCCCAGTGTACGGACGCCCGGGTCAACCTGGTGACCCCCGCCCTCTATGCCCGGTTCCCCACCCTGGAGGCCATTGCCGCCGCCACACCGGAGGAGGTGGGGGAATATGTCCATTCCTGCGGCTTCTGGCGGGCCAAGGCCCGGGACATCGTGGCGAGCGCCAAAATGCTGCTGGAGCGCTTCGACGGCAGGGTGCCCGGCACCATGGAGGAGCTTTTGTCCCTGCCCGGCGTGGGCCGGAAGACCGCCAACCTCATCCTCGGCGATGTCTACGGCCGGGAGGGCTATGTCTGCGATACCCACTGCATCCGCATCACCGGCCGCCTGGGCATCACCGACGGCAGCAAGGATCCCCTGAAGGTGGAGCAGCAGCTCCGCGCCGCCATTCCGCCGGAGGAATCCAGCGACTTTTGCCACCGCATGGTGCTCTTCGGCCGGGAGTGGTGTACTGCCCGGGCCCCCAAGTGCGAGGGCTGCCCCCTGGAGACGCTGTGCAAAAAGAAGCTATGAGGTGCCTTCTCCAAAAGAATATGCGAAAGGTGTGCCTGCCCGGCACATCTTTTTTCTTTTGCTCATATACTTGCATAGGGAGGTGGAAACATGGAACTCATGCAGATCATCGAAAAGCTCCGGCAGAACCCGCAGCTGGTGCAGCAGCTGGCATCCTCCGCAGACGGACAGCGGCTGATAGGGCGCCTGGACGCCGCACAACTGCAGCACGCCACCCAGCAGGGGGAGCAGGGCAGCTATGGGGAGATGGCGGCTATGCTCAAGCAGGTCATGGCCGCACCGGACGGCAAGGCGCTTTTGCAGCGCTTGGCGCAGCAGCTGGATTCATAAAGGCACCCGGCGGAGGATCGTATGGAAAACATGGAAGAAAAACTCAATGCGCTTCTGGGCGATCCGGACGCCATGAAAGCCATTATGGGGCTGGCGCAGCAGCTCTCCCAAGAGCATGCCCCGCCCCGATCCGAGTCCCGGACGGATGCCTCCCGGGACGCCGCCAAGCCGGACATAGACCCTTCCCTGCTGGCCCGCTTTTTGCCGCTTTTGCAGAAAATAACCGCCGGCGGCAGCAGCTCCACGCAGCTTCTCTACGCCCTGCGCCCCTATCTTCGTCCGCAAAAGCAGGAGAAGATCGACCGGGCCGTGAAGATTGCCCGGGTCATTCACATCGCGCATCAATTTCTGGCGGAAGGCGGGTGGGATCTTGTTTGACCGTTACATACCCTGCTCTTTGGAGAATTTTGTACCCATAGAGACCCCGGACGCCCCCCTGCCGCCGCCGGGTGCCCCGCCGGAGCCCAAGCCCTCCCACGGAAAAGGCATGGTGCGGGAGATGCTCTCCCACCTGCAGCTCAGCGATCTGGATCTCGGGGATCTGCTGCTGCTGGGCCTGTTCGTGTATCTCCTACAAAAAAAGGCGGATGAGGAGCTCCTGATCGCCCTGGGGCTTTTGCTGATTCTATAGGGCACAAGCAAGAAAAGACACACGCCAAAATTGGCGTGTGTCTTTTATCGTAATAACTGTAAAGTGGATTACTTTGCCATTGCTTCGGCACAGGCCACAGCCACGGCCACGGTGGCGCCCACCATGGGATTGTTGCCCATGCCCAGGAAGCCCATCATCTCCACATGGGCGGGGACGGAGCTGGAGCCGGCGAACTGAGCGTCGGAGTGCATGCGGCCCATGGTGTCGGTCATGCCGTAGGAGGCGGGGCCGGCGGCCATGTTGTCGGGATGCAGAGTACGGCCGGTGCCGCCGCCGGAGGCCACGGAGAAGTACTTCTTGCCCTGCTCGATGCACTCCTTCTTATAGGTGCCGGCCACGGGATGCTGGAAGCGGGTGGGGTTGGTGGAGTTGCCGGTGATGGACACATCCACGCCCTCACGGTGCATGATAGCCACGCCCTCGCGGACATCGTCGGCACCGTAGCAGCGGACATTGGCCCGCTCGCCCTCGGAATAGCGGATCTCGCGGACAATGTTCAGCTGGCTGGTGAAATAGTCAAACTGGGTCTGCACATAGGTGAAGCCGTTGATGCGGGAGATGATCTGCGCGGCATCCTTGCCCAGGCCGTTGAGGATCACCCGCAGGGGCTCCTTGCGGGCCTTGTTGGCAGACTTTGCCAGGCCGATGGCGCCCTCGGCAGCGGCGAAGGACTCGTGGCCCGCCAGGAAGGCGAAGCACTTGGTGTCCTCGCTGAGGAGCATGGCGCCCAGGTTGCCGTGGCCCAGGCCCACCTTGCGGTCGTCGGCCACGGAGCCGTCGATGCAGAAGGACTGCAGGCCGATGCCGATGGCCTTGGCGCACTCGGCGGCGGTCTTGGCGCCAGACTTCATGGCGATGGCAGCGCCCACGCAGTATGCCCAGCAGACATTCTCAAAGCAGATGGGCTGGATGCCCTTGGTGATCTCGTAGGGGTCAAAGCCCTTGGCCTTGCACATCTCCCGGCACTCCTCCACGGAGCCGATGCCGTACTGCGCGAGGACGCCGTTGATCTTATCGATTCTTCTTTCGTAACTTTCAAACAGAGCCATTGCTTCGTCCTCCTCCCTTATTCGTGACGGGGGTCAATGTACTTGACCGCGGCATCCCACTGGCCATAGTGGCCGGTGGCCTTCTTCAGTGCCTCGTTGGCGTCGTCGCCCTTCTTGATGAAGTCCATCAT
>CAKTPM010000007.1 GCA_934591705.1 uncultured Oscillospiraceae bacterium | reverse complement strand
CTCACCGTGAAGTCCGACGATGTCACCGGCCGTGTGCGCACCTATGAGGCCATCGTCAAGGGCCACAATGTGCCCACTCCGGGTGTGCCGGAATCCTTCAAGGTGCTGGTCAAGGAGCTGCAGTCCCTGTGCCTGGACATCCAGGTGCTGGATGAAAACGGCGAGGAGATCGAGCTCAAGGAGGACGAGGACGCCCTGGATACCTTCAACCTGGCCCGTATGGACGCCGAGGACGAGCGCCAGCGCCGCTATGCCGATGAGGACGAGCTGGCCGATAACGGCTTTGATGTGGTGCCCGATGACGAAGTGGACGCCTCCTATGAGGACGGCTTCGATGATGATGAACTTTAAGGAAAGGGAGGAGTATAGAATATGAACACTGCTTTTGACGCCATTAAGATCGGCATTGCTTCTCCTGAAATGATTTTGGAGTGGTCTCACGGCGAGGTCAAGAAGCCCGAGACCATCAACTACCGCACCCTGAAGCCCGAACGCGACGGCCTGTTCTGCGAGCGCATCTTCGGGCCCACCAAGGACTGGGAGTGCCACTGCGGCAAGTATAAGAAGATCCGCTACAAGGGCAAGATCTGCGACCGCTGCGGCGTGGAGGTCACCCGGGCCAAGGTGCGCCGGGAGCGCATGGGCCACATCGAGCTGGCCACCCCCGTCAGCCACATCTGGTACTTCAAGGGCATCCCCTCCCGGATGGGCTTGCTGCTGGACATCAGCCCCCGCATCCTGGAGAAGGTGCTGTACTTCGCCGCCTATATCGTCACCGATCCCGGCGAAACCCCCCTCATGCGCAACCAGATCCTCTCGGAGAAGGAATACCGGGATATGCGCGAGAAGTATGAAGACGACTTTGACGCCGGCATGGGCGCCGAGGCCGTGAAGAAGCTCCTGCAGCAGATCGACCTGGAGGCCCTCTCCCAGCAGCTCCATGAAGAGCTGCGCAGCACCTCCGGCCAGAAGAAGGCCCGCATCGTCAAGCGCCTGGAGGTGGTGGACGCCTTCCGTCTCAGCGGCAATAAGCCCGAGTGGATGGTCATCGACATCCTGCCGGTGATCCCCCCGGAGCTGCGCCCCATGGTGCAGCTGGATGGCGGCCGCTTTGCCACCTCTGACCTCAACGACCTCTATCGCCGGGTCATCAACCGCAACAACCGCCTCAAGCGGCTCATGGAGCTCAACGCCCCGGACATCATCGTCCGCAACGAAAAGCGCATGCTCCAGGAGGCGGTGGACGCCCTGATCGACAACGGCCGCCGGGGCCGCCCTGTCACCGGCGCCAACAACCGGGCCCTTAAGTCCCTGAGCGATATGCTCAAGGGCAAGCAGGGCCGCTTCCGGCAGAACCTGCTGGGCAAGCGCGTGGACTATTCCGGCCGCTCGGTTATCTGCGTGGGCCCCGAGCTGAAGATCTACCAGTGCGGCGTGCCCAAGGAGATGGCCCTGGAGCTGTTCCGCCCCTTCATCATGAAGAAGCTGGTGGAGGACGGCAGCGCCAACAACATCAAGTCCGCCAAGAAGATGGTGGACAAGGGCCGCACCGAGGTCTATGACGCTCTCGACGAGATCATCAAGGACCATCCCGTGATGCTCAACCGCGCCCCGACCCTGCACCGCCTGGGCATCCAGGCCTTTGAGCCGGTGCTGGTGGAGGGCCGCGCCCTGAAGCTCCATCCCCTGAACTGCACGGCCTTCAACGCCGACTTCGACGGCGACCAGATGGCCATCCATGTGCCTCTGTCCGCCGAGGCCCAGGCCGAGGCCCGCATCCTGATGCTCTCGGCCAACAACCTCCTGCGGCCTCAGGACGGCGGCCCCGTCACCGTGCCTACCCAGGATATGGTGCTGGGCTCCTACTACCTGACCATGGAGCGCTTTGAAAACGGCCTGTGCCAGCTGGATACCGCCGAGCACTGGCCCGAGGGTGTTTCTCCCGAGCTGGTGGGCAAGAGCTACGATGAGCTCACCGAGGAGCAGAAGGCCGCTACCCGCCTGCACATTTACCGGGATGAGGACGAGGCCCTGATGGCCTATAATGAGCACATCATCGGCATCCATCAGCCCATTTGGGTGCGTGTCACCAAGGAGCTGGAGGGCAAGACGGTGTCCCATGTGGTGCGCGGTACCGCCGGCCGGATCATCTTCAACCGCAACCTGCCCCAGGATCTGGGCTTTGTCCGCCGCCTGAACGACGACGGCACGCCCGCCGAGAGCTTCTTCGACTACGAGATCACCGAGACCTGCGGCAAGAAGCTCCTGGGCAAGATCGTGGACCGCACCATCAAGAAGTACGGCTTCACTACCGCTGCCGAGGTGCTGGACAACATCAAGGCCACCGGCTACCACTTCTCCACCATCGCCTCCATCACCATCTCCATCGCGGACATGACCGTGCCCGAGAAGAAGTACGAGCTCATCCGGGAGACCGAGGACCGCGTGGTGGACATCGAAGAGCAGTTCAACATGGGCTTTATCACCGATGAGGAGCGCTATAAGCTGGTGGTCCGGGAGTGGGAAAAGACCACCGACGATGTCACCGCCGCGCTGACCGCCAACATGGATAAGTATAACCCCGTGTTCATGATGGCCGACTCCGGCGCCCGCGGCTCCATGAAGCAGATCCGCCAGCTCACCGGCATGCGCGGCCTGATGGCCAACACCGCCGGTAAGACCATCGAGATCCCCGTCAAGGCCAACTTCCGTGAGGGCCTCTCCGTGCTGGAGTACTTTACCTCCTCCCGCGGCGCCCGCAAGGGTCTGGCCGATACCGCCCTTCGTACCGCTGACTCCGGTTATCTGACCCGCCGCATGGTGGATGTGTGCCAGGATGTCATCGTCCGCAGCGCCGACTGCGGCGTGGATCACGGCATCGTGGTCTCCGAGATCTCCGAGGGCGGTCAGGTCATCGAGAAGTTCTCCGAGCGTCTCCGGGGCCGCTTCCCCGTCCGGGATATCCTCAAGCCCGGCACCGATGAGGTGCTCATCTCCAAGGATCACATGATGGACGAGAGCGATGCCGCCCTGCTGGAGCAGTTCGACATCCACTCCTGCGAGATCCGCACCGTGCTCACCTGCAAGGCCCACAGCGGCATCTGCGCCAAGTGCTACGGCATGAACCTGGCCACCTCCAAGCCCGTGGGCCCCGGCGAGGCCGTCGGCATCATCGCCGCCCAGTCCATCGGCGAGCCCGGTACCCAGCTGACCATGCGTACCTTCCACACCGGCGGCGTCGCCGGCGGCGACATCACCCAGGGTCTTCCCCGTGTGGAGGAGCTCTTCGAGGCCCGCAAGCCCAAGAAGATGGCCACCCTCTCCGAGATCGCCGGCAAGGTGCGCTTCGAGAACGCCGCCAAGGGCAGTCTCCTGAACATCATCGTCACTGCCGAGGACGGCGATACCCGCACCTACGCGGTGCCCCACACCGGCCTGCAGGTCCAGGACGGCGATGTCATCGAGAAGGGCAAGCAGCTCCAGGACGGCGCCCTGAGCCCCCACGATGTGCTGCGCATCCGCGGCGCCTCCGCTGTCCACAATTACCTCATCCAGGAGGTCCTGAAGGTCTACCGCCAGCAGGGCGTGGACATCAACGACAAGCACATTGAGGTCATCGTCCGCCAGATGATGCGCAAGGTCCGGGTGGAGGAGGCCGGCGACACGGGTCTTCTCTCCGGCGCCGTCACCGACATCATGGATGTGGAGGATGCCAACGAGGCCCTGGAGCAGCGCATCGCCGCCGGGGAGACCCGGGAGGACGGCGAGCCCCTGCAGAAGGCCACCTACACCCAGATGCTCATGGGCATTACCAAGGCGGCCCTGGCTACCGACAGCTGGATGTCCGCCGCCTCCTTCCAGGAGACCACCAAGGTCCTTACCGAGGCCGCCATCAAGGGCAAGGTGGACCACCTGCTGGGCCTGAAGGAGAATGTCATCATCGGCAAGCAGATCCCTGCCGGCACCGGCCTCACCGCCTACCGCAAGGTAGCCGAGGAGCTGATCCCTCAGGTGGAGCCCGAGACCCCCGACCAGGAGGACACCGAGCCCGCCTCGGAGGCCGAGCCCGCCGTGGAGGACAGCGCCGAGGATACGCTGCTGTAAATCGCAAAAAATAGAGCGGGGGAGACCCCGCTCTATTTTTTGCGCCGCTCCGCCGGCGGAAAAAAGACGCTGCTGGCACCGCCGCGGTCCGGCGCTCTGCCGGAGGCGGCCCGCCGCCTTTCCTTTTGTGATTCCTCACAAAAACCGGAGGAAAATTTCTACAAAACTGCTTGACGCCGGGGCAGCCCTATGTTATAATTTCAATCTGCGCGGATTGTTCGCGAAATTTGTTGCGCACAAATGCGGGAGGGATATACGGTGGCTGAGCTGCAACTGCCCAAGGGCATCGTGGTGGGCCTGCGGCAGACCACCCGCGCCGTAAAGGAGGGCCGCGCCAGGGAGGTGTTCCTGGCCTGCGACGCCGATCCCCGGCTCACAGAGCCGCTGCGGGCGCTGTGCGGCACGCTGCCCGTCCGCGACGAGTATACCATGGTCCGGCTGGGCCGGGCCGCAGGGGTCACCGTGGGAACGGCGGCCTGCGCGATACTCATTTAACCGGTTTCCACTCGGAATAAACGGTGTTTATTCCGTGGAAAATATAAAGGGAAGCATCCCATAAATTTTTAGAAAGGAGAACCTATTGCATGCCTACTTTTAATCAGCTGGTCAAGCAGGGCCGCAAACAGGCAACCTACAAGTCCAATTCCCCTGCTATGCAGAAGGGCCTGAACACGCTGAAGAACAAGGAGACCGATCTCTCCGCCCCTCAGAAGCGCGGTGTGTGCACGGCCGTTCGTACCGCCACCCCCAAGAAGCCCAACTCTGCTCTGCGTAAGATCGCCCGTGTGCGTCTGACCAACGGTTACGAAGTCACCGCCTACATCCCCGGTGTCGGCCACTCTCTGCAGGAGCACTCTGTGGTCATGATCCGCGGCGGCCGTGTCAAGGACCTCCCCGGTGTCCGCTACCACATCATCCGCGGTACGCTGGATACCCAGGGCGTTCAGGGTCGTATGCAGGCCCGTTCCAAGTACGGTGCCAAGCGTCCCAAGAGCAAGTAACCGCTGCCCCCAGCAATTAAAATGCGCTTTGCCGAAAAGGTTTTCTTATGTATAGTACCTCTTTGGCAGGCCGTACAGCAGCCCGGCTGCTGAGTACCTATGAAATCATATTATTATGAAGGAGGGAAGCATAGTGCCCAGAAGAGGTAATGTTCCCAAAAGAGAGATCTTGCCCGATCCTATGTATAACTCCGTCCTGGTGACCAAGCTGGTCAACAGCATCATGCTGGACGGTAAGAAGGGCGTTGCTCAGAAAGTCGTTTACGGTGCTTTCGACATCATCAAGGAAAAGACCGACAAAGAACCCCTGGAGGTTTTCACCCAGGCCATGGAGAACATCATGCCCAGCCTGGAGGTCAAGGCCCGCCGCGTGGGCGGTGCCACCTATCAGGTGCCCATGGAGGTGCGTCCCGCCCGCCGTCAGACCCTGGGTCTGCGCTGGCTGACCGCTTACTCCCGCGCTCGCAGCGAGCGCACCATGGCCGAGCGCCTGGCAGGCGAGATCATGGATGCTGCCAACAACACCGGCAGCGCCGTGAAGAAGCGCGAAGATACCCACAAGATGGCCGAATCCAACAAGGCATTCGCCCACTTCCGTTGGTAATCGCAGAAAGATAAGGAGAACGGTATGCCGAGAAAGGTTGCACTGGAAAATACAAGAAATATCGGCATCATGGCCCACATCGATGCAGGAAAGACCACGACCACAGAGCGTATTCTGTACTACACGGGCGTCAACTACAAAATTGGTGAGACGCACGAGGGTACTGCCACCATGGACTGGATGGAGCAGGAGCAGGAGCGTGGTATCACCATCACCTCCGCCGCTACCACCTGCTACTGGGCCGGTACCTCGCGGCAGTTCCCCCAGACGCGCATCAACATCATTGACACCCCGGGCCATGTGGACTTTACCGTGGAAGTGGAGCGTTCTCTGCGCGTGCTGGACGGCAGCGTGACTGTCCTGTGCGCCAAGGGCGGCGTAGAGCCCCAGTCCGAAACGGTGTGGCGTCAGGCCGATCACTACCATGTTCCCCGGATGCTGTACATCAACAAGATGGACATCACCGGCGCGGACTTTTACCATGTGATCGACATGGTCCATGAGCGGCTCAAGGCCAACGCAGTGCCCATTCAGCTCCCCATCGGTAAGGAGGATACCTTCCGGGGTATCATCGACCTGGTGGAGATGAAGGCCGATGTTTACTACGATCAGCTGGGTAAGGATGTCCGGGAGGAGGAGATCCCCGCGGACATGCTGGAGCTTGCCAACGAGTATCGTGAAAAGCTCCTGGACGCCGTGTCCATGTTCGATGATGAGATCATGGAGATGGCCCTGGAGGGGCAGGATATCCCCAGCGAGAAGATCCGCAAGGCCATCCGCAAGGCCACCATCGCCGTGGAAATGGTGCCCGTCACCTGCGGCAGCTCTTACCGCAATAAGGGCGTGCAGAAGCTGCTGGACGCCATCGTGGACTATATGCCCGCCCCCACGGATGTGCCCGCCATTGAGGGCGTGAACCCCAAGAACGACGCCGAGGAGGTCCGTCATTCCGATGACAGCGAGCCCTTCTCCGCCCTGGCCTTCAAGGTCATGACCGACCCCTATGTGGGCCGCCTGACCTTCATCCGCGTCTATTCCGGTACCCTCAATGCCGGCTCCGGTGTGCTCAACGCCACCAAGGGCAAGCATGAGCGCCTGGGCCGCATCGTGCAGATGCACGCCAACCACCGGGAGGACATTGATACCGTCTACGCCGGCGACATCGTGGGCGTGGTGGGTCTCAAGAACACCACCACCGGCGACACCCTGTGTGACGACAAGCACCCTGTGGTGCTGGAGTCCATGGAGTTCCCCGAGCCCGTGATCCGCGTGGCCATCGAGCCCAAGACCAAGGCCGGTGAGGAGAAGATGAACATCGCCCTCATGAAGCTGGCCGAGGAGGATCCCACCTTCCGCACCTACACGGATGAGGAGACGGGCCAGACCATCATCGCCGGCATGGGCGAGCTGCACCTGGAGATCATCGTGGACCGCCTGCTGCGCGAGTTCAAGGTGGAGGCCAATGTGGGCGCACCCCAAGTGGCCTACAAGGAGACCATCCGCAAGACCGTGGAGCAGGAGACCAAGTATGCCCGCCAGTCCGGCGGTAAGGGCCAGTACGGTCATGTGAAGATCCGCCTGGAGCCCAACGAGTCCGGCAAGGGCTACGAGTTTATCAACGCCGTTGTGGGCGGCGCCATCCCCAAGGAGTATATCCCCGCTGTGGACGCCGGTATTCGCGGCGCGATGCTCTCCGGCGTGGTGGCCGGCTACCCTGTGGTGGATGTGAAGGTCACGCTCTACGACGGCTCCTACCACGAGGTGGACTCCTCGGAGATGGCCTTCAAGATCGCCGGCTCCATGGCCTTCAAGGAGGCAATGGCCAAGGCCGATCCCACCCTGCTGGAGCCCATTATGAAGGTCTCCGCCATCGTCCCTGATGAGTACATGGGCGATGTCATCGGCGACCTCAACAGCCGCCGCGGCCAGATCCAGGGCTACGAGATGCGCTCCGGCGCCCAGCAGATCGACGCCATGGTGCCCCTGAGCGAGATGTTCGGTTACGCCACCGACCTGCGCTCCCGCACCCAGGGCCGCGGTCAGTACAGCATGGAACCCAGCCACTATATCGAGCTGCCCAAGAACCTGCAGGAGAAGCTTATCAATAAGCGCACGGGCAAAGATAACGGCTAATTCCGAAATAAGGATTGCATTTTCCTGATTAGTACTGTAAAATGGTGGTGCTATGAGCGCACTGCCCGAAAAAAGAACAACAAAAACCAACATACAAACTGTTAAGGAGGATTTCCCAAATGGCTAAGCAGAAATTTGAGAGAAGCAAGCCCCATGTTAACATCGGCACCATCGGTCACATCGACCATGGTAAGACCACTCTGACCGCTGCCATCACCAAGTATCTGGCCCTGCAGGGCGGCGCTGAGTACACCGACTACTCTTCCATCGATAAGGCTCCCGAGGAGCGCGAGCGCGGCATTACCATCAACACCGCCCATGTCGAGTATGAGACCGCCAACCGTCACTATGCCCATGTGGACTGCCCGGGCCACGCCGACTATATCAAGAACATGATCACCGGTGCTGCCCAGATGGACGGCGCTATCCTGGTCATCGCTGCCTCCGACGGCCCCATGGCTCAGACTCGTGAGCACCTGCTGCTGGCCCGTCAGGTGAACGTGCCCTCCGTGCTGGTCTTCCTGAACAAGTGCGACCAGGTCGACGATGAGGAGCTGCTGGAGCTGGTGGAGATGGAAGTCCGCGAGCTGCTGGACTTCTACGGCTTCCCCGGCGATGAGACCCCCATCATCCGCGGCAGCGCTCTGAACGCTCTGGTTTCCGAGTCCAACGATCCCAACGCCCCCGAGTATGCCTGCATCAAGGAGCTCATGGACGCTGTTGACAGCTGGATCCCCACCCCTGACCGCAAGGAGGATATGCCCTTCCTGATGCCCGTGGAGGATGTCTTCACCATCTCCGGCCGCGGCACCGTGGCCACCGGCCGTGTGGAGCGCGGTAAGCTGAACCTCAACGAGAAGGTCGAGATCGTCGGCCTGTCCGATGAGAAGCGCGAGACCACCGTTACCGGTATCGAGATGTTCCACAAGCTGCTTGACTACGCTGAGGCCGGCGACAACATCGGCGCCCTGCTGCGTGGTATCGCCAAGACCGAGATCGAGCGCGGCCAGGTTCTGTCCAAGCCCGGCTCCATCCATCCCCACACCAAGTTCGTGGGCCAGGTCTATGTTCTGTCCAAGGACGAAGGCGGCCGTCACACCCCCTTCTTCAACAACTATCGTCCCCAGTTCTACTTCCGTACCACCGATGTCACCGGCGTCATCACCCTGCCCGAGGGCGTTGAGATGTGCATGCCCGGCGATAATGTCGACATGAAGGTGGAGCTGATCACCCCCATCGCCATCGAGAACGGTCTGCGTTTCGCTATCCGTGAGGGTGGCCGTACCGTGGGCTCCGGCGTTGTTATCTCCATCGAGGAGTAATTGACTCACCCAAAAAAAGAAAGGACGCTCTGCGTCCTTTCTTTTTTTGTGCCTATCTGCGCCTATTTGGACCTATTTCTCCCGGCCCGGGAAACACAGATCCTTCTGAAAGCCGCCCTGGCCGGTGAAGATGATGTCTCCGCCTACCAACTGGCCGTCGCAGAGGTAGAGGTTGGCCTGCACCCCCCGGGGGATATCGGGATAGTTGGTGACGGCGTAGGTATAGCGCTGCACCGTCCTTCCGGCGCATTGGGCAAAGGGCAGGCCCTGGGTGGTCTGCAATTCTGCGTAGGAGCTCCAGGGGCCCTCCAGGGGATCGGGCAGCTGCAGCTCCAGGGTCTCCACGGCGCCGGGCTCTGCCTGCCAGCCCAGCGACGACAAGAAGTCCAGCCGGGCCGCCTCATCGGCCAGCATCACGGCCTCCGGGGATGTGCCGCCGCGGCCCAGACAGCCCGCCAGCAGCAGGGCGGCTGCCAGCACCGCCGCTGCGGCAGCAAGGAGCCCCAGGCGCCGGCGGCGGAGATGATAAACACGCATATGTAGTCCCTCCTTTGGCAGTATTCTATTTTCAAAACCCCGGGGATATGCTACAATGAAGCTGCAAGAACGGAAAAACGAGGTGAGAACATGGAGCGTTTGGACAAGCTCATCGCTGCCACAGGGCATTTCTCCCGTCAGGAGGTGCGGAATCTGGCCCGCCGGGGCTGCATCACGGTGGACGGCCGCCCTGTGACGGCATCGGATACCAAGGTGGATCCCCTGACGGCCCGGATCGCCGTAAACGGCGCGCCCCTGTGCTGCCGGCGGTATACCTATCTCCTGCTCCACAAGCCGGCGGGCCTGCTGACGGCCACCGAGGACAGCCGCCAGGAAACCGTGCTGGATCTGCTGCCCGCCCCCTACCGCAGGCAGGGGCTCTCCCCGGTGGGGCGGCTGGACAAGGACACCGAGGGGCTTTTGCTCCTGACCAATGACGGGGAGCTAAACCACCGGCTCACCTCTCCGAGGTATCATGTGGACAAGGTCTATTACGCCCGGGTGGAGGGGGAGCTGACGGAGGCGGACGCAGCGGCCTTCGCCGAGGGGCTCCCCCTGGGGGATTTTACCTGCCTTCCGGCGCAGCTCTGCCCCCTGGGCCCCGGCGCTTGCCGGGTGACGGTAGGGGAGGGGAAGTTCCACCAGGTCAAGCGGATGCTGGCCGCCCGGGGGGCGCCGGTTACCTATCTCAAGCGCCTGGAAATGGGCCCCCTGGCCCTGGGAGACCTGCCCCGGGGGAGCTGGCGGGAGCTGACCGCCGCCGAGGAGGCCGCCCTGCGCCGGTGCTGCGGCCTGCCGGAAAACGGCGCAAAATAGCCATTTTTTCCTCCACCGGCGGCGACGGAGCGTAAAATCCTATGTGAAGTTATTGACATAGCGCCAAAAATGCAGAACATTTTTTGTGGAATATATAAAAAAGTACTTGCAAATCCGTTATTATGACGATATAATGTCCTTGTGAGCTAAGCAAATTGCACAAACCACTGTGATTTCATAGAGAGCGAGGAATGCGCCATGTCAGGAAGAATCTTCCAAAATGTAGTCCTGCAGTTCAAGGAGACCACCGACCGCACCATTGGCGTGATGGATTCGGAGGGCACCGTTGTTGCCTGCAGTGAGCTGACGGGGATCGGAAAGAAATGGAATAAGTACCTGCCCGCCATCGAGAGCGCTGAGGGCGAGTGCGTAGCCCTGGAGGGCAAGACCTTCAAGGCCCTCTCCGGCTGGGGCGGCCGCTTCGATTATGTGGTCTTTGCCAGCGGCGATGACAATGTGGGCCGCACGGTCTGTGCCATGGCCGCCGTGGCGCTGAATTCCGCTAAGACCTACTATGAGGAGAAGCACGATAAGGGCTCCTTCATCAAGAACATCATTTCCGACAACATCCTCATCAGCGACATTTACATGCGCGCCAAGGAGCTGCATGTGAACGCGGAGGTGAACCGGGGCGTGTTTGTGATCCGCCCGGCAGACGAGCGGGTGGAGGCCATCCCCCTGGATGTGGTGCAGAACCTCTTCCCCGACCGGCAGAATGACTTTGTTCTCTCCGTGGGCGAGCGGGACATCGCCCTCATCCACCAGATGGCGGACGATGCCACCTCCGCCGATCTGGAGGCCGTGGCCAACACCGTGGAGGAGGCCCTGCGGCAGGATGGCGAGAGCTGCGTGTTTGTGGGCATCGGCACCATGGCCACCCATCTGCGGGATCTGGCCAAGTCCTACAAGGAGGCCCAGATCGCCATCGAGGTGGGCAAGGTCTTCGATACCGAGCGCTTCGTAGTGAACTACGAGAACCTGGGCATCGGCCGGCTGATCTATCAGCTGCCCACCACGCTCTGCGAGATGTTCCTGCAGGAGGTCTTCAAGAAGAACCCCATCGACGCCCTGGATCAGGAGACGCTCTTTACCATCTACAAGTTCTTTGAGAACAACCTCAATGTCTCCGAGACTGCCCGCAAGCTCTTTGTCCACCGCAATACCCTGGTCTACCGCCTGGAGAAGATCAAGAAGCTCACCGGCCTGGATCTGCGGGAATTCGATGACGCCATCACCTTCAAGGTAGCCCTCATGGTGAAGAAATACCTCACCAGCCGGGGCATCGACGCGTAAAGAAAATAAAAAACCGCCCGTCAGGGCGGTTTTTTTGCGGGCTTATTCCCCCTCCATATACTGCTCCTCGGTCCTCTGCTGGGCCCTCACCAGGGTGGCGCGGCAGTTTTCTGTATCGCCCCGCTGCAGTGCCTGCAGGGCATCGGTAACGGCGTTGAACAGTGTACAGTACATCTCCCGATAATCCGGCATAGCAGCACCTCCTCACGGATATATTAGATAATATTTATCTGAAAGTCAATAGATAAATATTATCTGAAGTATAGTATCCGCAAAGGATGTGATGGAGATGGACAATCGGATACGGGACCTGCGGGAGGATCACGACCTCTCCCAAAGGCAGCTGGCCGAGGCCATCGGCATCACCCAGCGGAAGTACAGCTACCTGGAGACCGGCACGCAGCAGCTGACCGACGAGATATTGGTCAAGCTGGCCGATTTTTATGGGGTCAGCGTGGATTACATTCTCCGCCGGACCGATAAAAGGAAATAAAAAACCGCCCGTCAGGGCGGTTTTTTGCTGCGGTCATCAGGTATCGCCGTTCTCCGCCACCCACTTGCGCACATAGTCCACAAAGAGCCGGGTGGAGTTGGACAGCGCCTTTTCATCCTTGACGCCGATGCCGATGGTGCGGTAAAAATGCAGCGGCGCCGGACAGCGCTTGACAGGGGAGGGGCTGTTGCGGACCATCAGCTCCGGCAGCAGGCTGATGCCCAGGCCCTCGGACACCATGGCCAGGATGGTCCGGTCCTCCAGGGCGGTGTACTTCACATTGGGGCGGATGCCCATCTCATCGAAGGCCGCGCGGATCTCATAGTCGTCGCCCTCCTCCAGCTGGATGAAGGGCTCCGTGGCCAGGGCGGACACCGGGAAGGGATCCCGGTCGGCGTAGGGGTGGTCGCAGGGGACGATGACCTGCAGCACCTCCCGGTGCAGGGCGTAGGTCTGCAGGTGCTTGGCCGAGGGCAGCCGCAGAAAGCCGCAGTCCACCGCGCCGCCCACGATCCAGGATTCGATCTTGTCATAGTAGTCGCTGGTGACTACCTCGAATTCGATGTTGGGGTAGAGCTTGCCGAAGCTCTTGAGGATGCGGGGCAGCCACTGGGCCGACACGCTGGAAAAGGTGGCGATCTTTACAAGGCCGCTGTCCATGTCCCTGAGGCCCTCCACCGTCTGCATCAGGGCATGGTGGGCGGCGCAGAGATTTTCAATCTTGGGCAGCACCGCCCGGCCGTCCGCCGTCAGCACCACGCCGCCCCTATTGCGGCTCAAAAGCTTGATACCCAGCTCGGTCTCCAGGGCGTTGATGGCGTGGCTGATGCCGGATTGGGTGAAGTTCATGGCCTCCGCCGCCTTGGAAAAGCTGCCGCAGGAGGCGGTCTTCAGAAAGACCTGATATTTGGAAATACTCATGGCGCACCTTCCTTTCCAAGGCATTATAGCATACAACTCCTCATATTAGCAAGAACAAAAATGCGCTTTACAAATGTTTTTCTATCTGCTATGATAGGCCTGCAGCTGAAGAGCTGCGGCTTTTCTTACTCTTGACAGTGACCCCCGAAAAGCAGGCACCGCGCTGTTTGCCGCGGTGCCTGCTCCTATATGCCGCTATTTGCGGAAAAAGACCGCTTATATGGGGAAAACGGTTCTTGAATCTGGAAAGGACCACCTGCAAATACGATACAATTACTCATCTTTTGGATGAAAAACATGCGCTTTACAAATGTAATGAGCCGTGATATGATATGCTCAACTTAAGAAATGGAGGATAAAAAATATGGCATTGGTTAGTAAGAAGAATCGCTGCGCCATCTGCGGCAGCACTGAGGTCACATATTCTGAGGGCACCAAGCTCTATCACTGCGCCACCTGCGGCCAGGACTGCGATCATCTCATGCCGGCGCCCGATCTGGCCGCCATCGACCGCATCATTGTACTGGGAGACAGCGAGGGTAAGCTCGATGAGCTGCGCCGCCGTTATCCTCAGCTGGATGTCACAAGCTGGAACAAGGAAGACCGCCTGCAGTTCTGATTAAACACCTAACTTTTCTTTTCTTTTCTTTTCTTTTCTTTTCCATGAGGGCCTCCCTCAAAAATATGACTCCAACTGCGAAGGAGAGAGCGCAGTTGGAGCATTTTTTATTCATTTGCTTACCGGCGCGTCCGGCCAGTAGAGGACATAGCACTCCTGCATCTCGCCCATGTAGAAGAAGATGTTCTCCCCCATCTGGATGTGCTCACCGAAGGTGAGATCCGGCACGAACAGCCGCCCGCTGGTGCGCTTGGGGCCCTTGATGGTGAAGCCCTCCGCCGTGGGATGCCGCCGCAGCTCGTTGGCGGCCTCCTCCAGACCGGGGAAGTGCAGCGCCCGCTCTAAGTCCGCCAGCTGGGTCTCGCCATTGATGTATACCAGGTGATTTTCGTCCTTGAACCAGTTGATGTGCATAAAAGCTCCTCCTTTATATAATGGCGCACGATCCGCGTGCAGGGTGATAGGATGCCGGGGCTCAAAAGAAGGTGGGGGGCTCGCCGTCGATATAGTCGTCATCGGCCGAAGCCCGCTTCACCGTCCGCAGGGCCACCAGGAACAGCACCGCCACGAACAGATAGAAGATCACCGAGAAAAGCCCGCCCAGGGTGGCCACGAAGTCGTAGGCCCCGTGGAGCAGGGCGCTGAAGCACAGGGCGTGGAAGCGGCAGGTGCGGGCCCTCTCCAGGTCGCCCCGGGCATCGTACTTCTTGGCGGCGCCGTACCAGACGCCCATGAAAACGCCGAAGCAGGCGTGGCCCGGTATGGCGGTGACCGCCCGGAGCAGCGCCGTGGAGAAGCCGTACATGGCTACATAGCCGATGTTCTCCCACAGGGCGAAGCCCAGGGACACGAACACCGCGTATACCACGCCGTCAAACTGGCAGTTGAAGGCCGGGTGGTACCAGGTCCGCCGCCGCAGCAGCAGGTACTTGCTGCCCTCCTCGGCATAGGCCACGATGACAAAGTAAAGAATGGCGTTGTAGGCCAGGGAGTTCTCCGTAAGGATCTGCTGCAGCAGCATGCCGCCCACCTGCTCCAGGGCGATGGCGGGCACCGTGGCCAAAACGCCCATCAGCACCAGGGACACCAAAAGCCCCGTGGGCTCCTTTTCCAGCCGGTCCGCCTTATAGATGCGGATGAGCAATATCACAGCCGGGATCACCGCCGCGGCGATGAGCACGGGATCAGCAGGTAAATACATGTAGCGCCTCCTTTTTGCATCCTTCCGGGTGTATTATACACGGCCCGGGGGAGAAAAACAAGTAGGGCGGGGTGTCGCACCCCGCCGCTTGGTCAATTTGCGTTCTTTTGCATTTCTCCCGCCTTCTTTTCTGCCTCTTCGATATGCTGCAGGAGAACATATTCAATGTAGTTGGTCATGGAGCGGTGCTGTGCGCTTGCCAAAATGCCGATTTTATCAAAGACCTCATCGCTGAGCCGCAGGGTGAATACGCGCTTATTGGTTGCCATAGTGCACCTCCATGAAATAATATGACTGTATTTTAGCGCGTTCTCCATTAAAAATATGCAATCTATTGACAGTATAGTGATATCACTTTATAATAAGAAAAAAGGGAGGTGCCCTATGGCTGACTATGCTGACTATAAAAAAATGTACATGCTCCTATGCAGCGCCATCGACAAAGTGATCGACCCCCTGGAACAGGTCCCGTCTGCCCGGCCGCAGGCGCAGGTATTGCGCCAGGCGCTGCTGGAGGCGGAGGAGCTGTATGTGATGAGCGGGGATTTGTAAAGCTTTTATGAAATGCGGCGGAAAACTCTTTGCAACGGGGCGGCGGATGTGGTATACTGTAAATGACATCCGGGGATGCACCGGTTTCGACGGGGGTGCAGAGCCGGGATAAGCGGGCGGTGGCGCCTGGCCACCTTAAAACGGGCAATTTATAAATTAAAGAACAACACTAACACTGTTGCCGTCGCGGCCTAAGTCCGTGACCGTCTGAACCGGAGAGGCCACAGGCCGGGGAAGGCGTCGTTGATGTGGCGTCCGTGCGGCGGGTAAGAGTTGCCCCGCCCACGCATGATGACTCTACTGAACCGTGAAGTCTGTTAGGTGCCTTCACGGGGAGGGAATGAAGAAACCTATCTGCGCCCGGAGAAGGTCCCGTCAAAACGCTTTCGGACAGGGGTTCGACTCCCCTCATCTCCACCAAGAAGCCCACCGTAATTCTATCAGGATTACGGTGGGCGTTTCTTATGACCGGCGGGGACGGCGTACCCGGAGCGAGGGCAACCGCTGGTTGCTTGCCATGGGGGCGCCTTTTGCACTATAATCATGCCGAGGTGATGATCGTATGGAAACAAAAAATGTGATCCTGCAGCTCAGGACCGAGAAGGGCATGTCCCAGGACGAGCTTGCGGAGAAGGTCTTTGTGACCCGCCAGGCGGTCTCCCGCTGGGAGAACGGCGAAACCACCCCCAATACGGAAACCCTGAAGCTGCTGTCGAAGCTTTTTGGCGTCTCCATCAATACGCTGTTGGGCTCGCCGAGGCAGCTCATCTGCCAATGCTGCGGTATGCCCCTGACGGACGGCGATATCAGCCGGGAGGCAGACGGCTTTTTCAATGAAGAATACTGCAAGTGGTGCTATGCCGACGGCACGCATCTGTACAGCGACATGGACGAGCTGATCGAGGTCTGCGTGCGGAACATGGCCGGCGAGCAGGTTACCGAGGAGCAGGCGCGGGCCTACATGAAGGAGCTGCTGCCCAAGCTCGATTACTGGAGGCAGCAGAAACATCTCGGCGGCGCGGCGCAGCTTGAAGCGTACAAGCAAAAGCTGATGGCTGAATTCAACGCGCTGCATATTGCGGGGATGCCGCGGGTAGAAAAGCTCAACGCCCTCGTGGGCGGGTATGTCAACCTGGAATACCGCCTGCCCAACGGAAAGACTGTAAAATTCCTTGACGATGGGGCGACCTACCTGGGTAACCGGCTGGCGTGCGAAGCCGGCGGCGGCCGCTTTTTCGGGATCGTGGGCAATGCGGATTTTCTGCTGGTCTGCACCTATGAGGAAAACGGCAAAAATCCGGAGCTGATCGTTTACAAAAAGAGATAAGCCGTACCTGCCCGCCGGAAGCATCCGGCAGAGCGCGGCGCCCAATAAAAAAACGCCCCGGGGGGCGTTTTTTTGTTGTTCTGGAGGCGGGCGCCCCTCAGCACAGGGGGGCGAAGATCCGCAGAATGCCGTTGACGATCCAGCGGGCACTGTGGCGGCGGACCTCCCCGGGGCGGATCTCCCGGCTCTTTTCCTGGGTGGCCAAAAAGTCGCTCTTCATGGCCTGCACCATAGGTGAGCCGTAAAAAAGGGAATTGTTCTCAAAGTGCAGGAACAAGCTCCGGTAGTCCAGGTTCACGGTGCCGATGGCCGCCAGCCGGTCGTCAGATACGAAGCCCTTGGCGTGGAGGAAGCCGGGGGTGTACTCGTAGATCTTTACGCCGCCCAGCAGCAGGGTCTCATAAAAGCTCCGGGACATCCGGAAGATCATGGGCTTATCCGGCACGCCGGGCATGAGGATGCGCACATCCACGCCTCGGGCCGCCGCGGCGATCATGGCGTCCATCAGCTCATCGCCCGGCATGAGGTAGGGGGTGAAGAACCAGGCATAGTCGGTGCTCTGGGAGAGCAGGTCGATATAGAGCCGGTAGGTGGTGGCCTCCCGGTTCAGGGGGGAGTCGCAGAAGCTGAGGACATAGCCGTTTCCCTCCTCCCGGGCGGCCGGGGCAGCGGGAAGCAGCAGGGGGTCCTTCTCCCCGGAGAAGGCGTTCCAGAAGGTCAGGAACATGTGGGTAAAATTCTCCGCCGGGGCGCCGGTGAGGCGAAACGCGGTGTCCTTCCAGTGGCCGTAGGGGTGCTCCAGGTTGATGTAGCGGTCAGCCAGGTTCACGCCGCCGCTGTAGGCCACCGCGCCGTCCACGATGAGCATCTTCCGGTGATCCCGGTAGTTGGCGGTGACCTTCAGGGAGCGCAGGGGATTGAAGGCCACGCAGGGGATGCCCTTTTTCCGCAGCAGCTGGGCATTGTGAAAGCTGAAGGTGTTGATGCTGCCCAGGTCATCGTAGATCACCCGGACATCCACGCCCTCCCGGACCTTGCGCTGGAGGATGTCGGCAATGCTGTTCCACATATGGCCCGGCGCGATGATGAAGTATTCCAGATAGATGGACTGCCGGGCGCTCTCCAGGTCGGCGAGCATATCCGGGAACATATCATCCGCCAGGGGATAGTAGCGCACATCCTCCGCCCGCCGGAGGGGATAGCCGGTCTTCTGCTCCAGCCAGCGGAAGGTCTGCTCCGCCCGCTTTTCCCCGGTGAAGGGCACCTCCCCCAAGGGCAGGGGCGGCGGTGCCTGCCGGGCCTGGGCTGCGGCAAAGCGCTTGCGCAGCGGCCGGGCCGAGCGCTTGTTGCCGAACAGGAGATAGAGCAGGGTGCCCGCCGGCGGCACAGTGAGGATCACCAACAGCCAGAGCATCTTATAGGCGCTCTCGTCCCGCTTGATGATGATGAACAGCACCAGCAGCAGGGCGGCAACGGACAGTATGAGGTTGATATAGGCGGCATAGGGCGAGAGCCACTTGGCCACCAGCACCAGCCACAGCGCCTCCAGCGCTGCCGCCGGAATAAGCGCCAATACCCGCGAGATGATCTTTCCCATAAGCTGCCTTCTTTCTGGCCGCAGAGCGGCGCACACGAAAAACCGTAATGACATGGATGATATACTATATTATTATATCCTAATTATAGCATCTTTGCTCCCCTGCGTCAAATGGCCTGCATAAAGGGGGCGGCAGGGCGCTCTCAGCGCCCTGCCGCCCGCAGGAGGGGGAAAAACACGGAATATCAGTAACCGCCGTTGCCAAAGCCGCGGTTGCCGAAGAAGTAGCGGAAGAGATCCTCATAGTCATAGCTGCTGCCGCCGTTGGGAGCGTTGGGGGTGGTGCTCTGCCCGGAGTCGGCATCGGTGTCGCCGGTGGTCTGGGGCTGCACATCAAAGGTGACGCTGAGGGTGATATACTCGCCCTGGCGGTACACCGTCAGAGTGGCGGTGTCGCCGGCCCGGTAGTTCTTCTTGACCTTGGTGAGGTCCGTCATGGAGGTGATGTCGTGGTTGTCCAGCTTGGTGATGACATCCCCCAGACGCAGGCCGGCCTTGTCGCCGGCGCCGCCCTTCACGGCGGAGTAGACGAACACGCCCTTATCGATGTCGATGCTGAACTGGGCGGCGAGCTGCTCGGTCATGGTGCCGCCGGTGATGGCCAGATAGGCCTTGTCGGTGACGGCGCCGTTCTCCATGATGTCGGTGATAATGGCCTGCACATCATTGATGGGGATGGCGAAGCCCAGCCCCTCCACGGTGGTGGAGGAATAGGTGGAGTACTTGGCGGACACGATGCCCACCACCTCGCCATAGAGGTTCATCAGGGGGCCGCCGGAGTTGCCGGGGTTGATGGAGCAGTCCACCTGGATCATGTTAAAGGGGGTGCCGTCCACATTGATGGCCCGGTTGCAGCTGGACACATAGCCGCCGCTCATGGAGAAGGTCAGCTCGCCCAGGGGGTTGCCGATGGCCAGCACCGAGTCGCCCACATTCACGGTGTCGCTCTTACCCAGGGTCACCTTGCTGAGGCCCGTAGCGTTGATCTTCAGCACCGCCACATCATAGTCGCTGTCGCCGCCGATGACGGTGGCATCGTAGGTGTCGCCGTTATACAGCGTTACCTTCACGGAGGAGGCGCCGTTGATCACATGGTAGTTGGTGACGATGTAGCCGTCGGAGGTGATGATAAAGCCGCTGCCGCTGGAGGCGGACTGGGTGGTCTGGCCGAAGATGTTGGTGCTCTGGGAGGAGCAGTTGATGGACACGGTGGAGTTCACCGTGGAGGCATAGACCTCGGCGGGGGTCATGGCGGTTTTGCCGTCCACCGTTTTCACGCTGACATCCACCGCCCGGCGGTCAGACTGCTGCAGCACAGCGGTCTCCCCGCTGCCGGCGCCGGCCAGCTTGGCCCCGCCGAAGCCGCCCAGACCCGCCAGCAGCACCAGGGCCAAGGCGATGGCGGTGATCCGCAGCCAGCCGTTTTTCTTTTTCGGCGCGGCGTCCCGGACCTCCGTGGGCTGCACGGGGATGGTCTGATAGTCGTCCCGGGGGGTCTGGCCCTGGGAATAGTGGTATTGGCTGTTGAATTTGTTAAATTCGTCGTTATACACGGTGGATTCCTCCTTTATTTATAGCCCGGAGCGTGCTATACTTTTAACTGTACCCATTATCCATATTTTTTTGACCATTTCATGTGGGAATTATAAACAAATTGTAAAGGTGGGAAAAAGTTGCTGCGAATAGAGGGCATCAAGTGCCCGCCGGGGGCGGATCAAGGCCTCCTTTTGAAAAAAGCGGCCCGCCTGCTGCGCTGCAAGCCGGAGGACATCCGGCGCTTCACCGTTCTGCGCCGTGCGGTGGATGCCCGGGAGGGCCTGCAGCTGGTGTACACCCTGGCGGTGGAGCTGGCCGACGAGGGCGCTGCCCTGCGGCGCTGCCGGAGCAGGGCCGTCAGCGCCTATGCCCCGGCGGTCTATCACCTGCCGCCGCCGGTAAACGCCCTGTCGGAGCGGCCGGTCATCGTGGGAGCCGGGCCCGCCGGGCTCTTTGCCGCCCTGGTGCTGGCCTCCTGCGGGGCCCGGCCCATCCTGCTGGAGCGGGGCGCCCCGGTGGAGCAGCGGCAGCGGGATGTGGCGGACTTCTTCGCCACCGGGCGGCTGAATACCGAAAGCAATGTCCAGTTCGGCGAGGGCGGCGCCGGGGCCTTTTCTGACGGGAAATTAAATACCGGCACCCGGGATGTGCGCCACCGCTTTATTATGGAGGAACTGGTGGCCTGCGGCGCCCCGGAGACCATCCTCTATGACGCCAAGCCCCATGTGGGCACTGACAAGCTCCACATCGCCCTGATGGCCCTGCGGAAAAAGCTCATCGACCTGGGGACGGATATTCGCTTCGGCCACCGGCTGGAGGGGCTGGCGGTGGAAAGCGGAACCCTGACGGGGCTTACCGTCGCCGGCCCGGAGGGGCGCTATACGCTGCCCTGCCGCCGGGCGGTGCTGGCCCTGGGCCACAGCGCCCGGGACACCGTGGAGGCCCTTTACCGCCAGGGGGTACACATGGAGGCAAAGCCCTTTGCCGTGGGGGTGCGCATCGAGCACCGCCAGGCGGATATTGACGCCGCGCAGTACAGGGAATTTGCCGGCCACCCGGCCCTGGGGGCCGCCACCTACAAGCTATCGTGCCACACCGCCGGGGGCCGGGGGGTCTTCTCCTTCTGTGTGTGTCCCGGCGGGGAGGTGGTGGCGGCGGCCTCGGAGAAAAACCGCGCCGTCACCAACGGCATGAGCGAGTATGCCCGGGCCAAGGAGAACATCAACGGCGGCCTTTTGGTGGGTGTCACCCCCGCCGACTTCCCCACGGGAGACCCCCTGGCGGGCATCGCCTTCCAGCGGCAGCTGGAGCAGGCGGCCTATGACCTGGGGGGCGGCGGCTACCGGGCCCCCTGCCAGCGGGTGGAGGACTTTTTGCTCCGAAAGCCCTCAACGGGCTGCGGCCGGGTGCAGCCCAGCTACCGCCCCGGCGTTACCTACACGGACCTGCACCGCTGCCTGCCGGGCTTCATCACCGACGCCCTGGAGGAGGCCCTGCCCCTTTTGGGCCGCAAGCTGCCGGGCTTCGATGCCCCGGACGCCCTGCTGACGGCGGTGGAGAGCCGCTCCTCCGCCCCGGTGCGGATCCCCCGGGACGGGGCTTACCAATGCAATATCCGCGGCGTATACCCCTGCGGCGAGGGAGCCGGCTATGCCGGCGGCATCCTCTCCGCCGCAGCGGACGGTATGCGCTGCGCCGAAAAATTACGGGAGGAATACCTATGAGAAAGATCGCAGTTTATGACCACTTCACCGAGGAAAAGCACCGCCGCCTCATCGACGACACCGCCGCCCGGTGCGGCTTTGCCGTGGACTATTATCCGAACACCTCCGTGCCGGCGGATAAGAGGGGAAGCTATGAGATCATCTACGGAGACCCCGATCCCCGGGAGCTGAAGACCTTCCCGAACCTCAAGTGGTTCTGCGGCAGCTTCGCCGGGGTGGACATCTATCTGGACGAGGGGCTCTATACCTCCCCGGCGGTGATGCTCTCCAACTCCTCCGGCGCCTACGGGGTGACCATCGCCGAGCACATCCTCATGGTGACGCTGATGCTCCTGCGCCACATGCCCGCCTACTGCGCCGATCAGGCGGCAGGCCGCTGGGGGAAGGTGCTGCCCATGCGCTCCATCATCGGCAGCACCATCACCGTCATCGGTACCGGCGATATCGGCACGGAGTTTGCCCGCCGGGCCAAGGCCCTGGGGGCCAAGCGTATCCGGGGCGTGCGCCGGACGAAGAAGGCCGCCGACCCCGCCTTTGACGAGATCCATACCAATGAGGAGCTGGACGCCCTTTTGCCGGATACCGACATTTTGGTGATGGCCCTGCCCGCCACCGGCGAGACCCGTGGCCTCCTCTCGGCGGAGCGTATCGCCCTTTTGCCGGAGCGGGCCTATGTGGTGAATGTGGGCCGGGGCAGCGCCGTCGACCAGAACGCCCTGGTGGCGGCCCTGAATGCTGGGCGCATCGCCGGTGCGGCCCTGGATGTATTTGAGACAGAGCCCCTGCCCCAGGGCGATGCCGCGTGGAGCGCCAAGAACCTGCTCATTACGCCCCACATCTCCGGCCAGATGTCCCTGGGCTACACCCGGGACCGCAATGTGGAGCTCTTCTGCGAGGATCTGGAGAACTACGCCGCCGGCCGGCCCCTGAAGCGGCTGGTGAATAGAGCCGTGGGCTATTGAGCCATGAAAAAAGCACCCTGCGGGGTGCTTTTTTTATGGCGTGCTTCAGAGCTTCAGCAGGATGCCCGCCGCGGCGCCCAAGCCGATGAACACGATGGGGTGGAGGTCCTTGACCCGGGGCACCCAGCGGGTGAGCACCAGCAGCACCGCCGCCAGGGCGATGGCCTTCCAGTGGAAGAAGTCCGGGCCGAAGGGCACGGCGGTATCCAGCAGGGAGAGCACCACCACCCCTAAGCCCGCCGCGGCCACCATGGCGGTGGAGGCGGGGCGCAGGCCGTAAAAGGCGGCGTCCACAAAGCGGTTGTCCCGGAAGGCCTTCAGGAAGGCGGCAATGATGAGGATCACGATGATGGACGGGGCCACCAGCCCCAGGGTGGCCACCAGCGCCCCGGGGAGCCCGGCGGTGATAAACCCCACATAGGTGGCCATGTTCACGCCGATGGGGCCGGGGGTGGACTCACTCACCGCCAGCATATCCGCCAGCTGGGCCCGGGTGAACCAGCCGGTGCGGTCGGCCATATCGTTCAAAAAGGGCAGCGTGGCCAAACCGCCGCCTACGGCGAAAAGGCCGGTTTTGAAGAATTCATAGAAAAGCTGCAAAAAAATCATTTCTTGCCACCTCCCAGCACCCGGATGGCGATGCCCGCCAGAGCGGCGGCCAGCACAAAGAGAACGGGGGAGAGTTCCGTGGCCAGGGTGAGCCCCAGGACGCACGCAAAGATGCCCACCCCCCAGAGATCCTTCACCGCGCCCTTCCAGAGCTTCACCACCGCGTTGAAGATCAGCACGCACACGCATACCCGGATGCCCGCAAAGGCGTGAGCCACCGGCTCCAGGTGGGAAAAGCGGGTGATGATGCCCGCCAAGAGGGTGATGATGAGCAGGGAGGGGAACACCATCCCCAGGGTGGCCACGATGCCCCCCACCACGCCCCGGCGCTTTTGGCCGATGAAGGTGGCGGTGTTCACGGCGATGATGCCCGGCGTACACTGGCCGATGGCAAAATAGTCCGTCAGCTCCTCGTCCGTGGCCCAGTGGCGGCTCTCCACCACCTCCCGCTGCAAAATGGGCAGCATGGCCATGCCGCCGCCGAAGGTCATCACCCCCACCTTGGCGAAGGTGAAAAAGAGGGTCAGCAATTCTTTCATAGCGTGCGCTTCAACTCCTTATATAAAATACATATAAATAATGTAGTGAAATATAGTGTTCACTCTGCGTAGCCATAAAGCCCGCGGACGGACACCTCGCCGCTGCGGACGGTCTCCTCGGTGCCGTCGGGGAACTCCACCGTGAGACCGAAGTCCTCGTCCACCGCCAGGGCCCGGCCGCTCCGGCGGGAGCCGTCCGGATAGAGGAGCTGCACGGGCTTGCCCAAATTCAGGCACCCGGCCCGGTAGTCCGCCAGCCAGAGGCCGGGGTGGGGGAGGATGTCCCGGCGGAGGGTGTCTAATTCTTCGATGAGGGCGGCGGCCAGCTCGCTCCGGCGGGGGGCCGCCTCCAGCTCCTGGGCCAGGGAGGTGGCCAGGGCCGCCACCTCCGGGGAGAAGTCCTCCGGCCGGTGGCCCACATTGATGCCGATGCCCACGATCACATAGTCCACGGCGCCGCTCTCTCCCTCCACGGACATCTCCGTGAGGATGCCCGCCAGCTTCTTCCCGTGAAGCACCAGGTCGTTGGGCCACTTGATCTGACACGGCGCGCCGCAGCTCCTCTCCAGAGCCCGGGCGGCGGCCACGGCGCAAAGCGCCGTCAGCGGCAGCAGAGCCCGGACCTGGCACCGGGGCCGCCACAGAATGGAGAGGTAGAGCCCCAGCCTCGGCGGGGACTCAAAGGAGCGGCCTCGGCGGCCCCGGCCGGCGGTCTGCCACTGGGCGATGACCACGGTGCCGTCCGGCGCCCCCTCGGCGGCCATTCGGCGGCACTGGGAGTTGGTGGAGTCCACCGTTTCCAGCACATGGAGGTGCTCCCGGGAATAGGGCAGGGCCCGGCGAATGTCCTCAGGGCGCAGGGGCCCTTCGCCCTGCAGCCGGTAGCCCAGGCCGGACACGGCCTCGATGTCATAGCCCTGCCTTTGCAGGGCCTTCACCGCCTTCCATACCGCTGCCCGGGTGATGCCCAGCTCCCGGCTCAGGGCCTCCCCGGAGAGGTACCCCTCCGCCTGGGATAGGGCCCGGTAGATCTTCTGCTGGGTCATGGCGCCACCCCTTTCTTCGTGCCGCCAGTATACCACGGCGGCGGGCGCATGTAAACCGAATTTGCGCCGCAGGGGTTGACAACCGGAGAAAAATCCTCTATTGTAAACCCAAAAAGCAGCGGGAGGTTTACCATGAAGGCGAGGACGATGGTTTTTACGGCGGTATTCGCGGCGCTGACGGCGGTGGGCGCCTTTTTGAAGATCCCCCTGGGGGTCAGCTCCATCACGCTGCAGTTTCTCTTCACCGCCATGGCGGGGGTGCTGCTGGGGGCCAAGTACGGCGCTCTGAGCCAGGGGGTGTATGTGCTCTTGGGACTGGTGGGCCTGCCCATCTTTACGATGGGCGGCGGCTTTGGCTATGTGCTGCAGCCCACCTTCGGCTTTCTTTTGGGGCTCATCCCGGCGGCCTTCGTCATCGGCAAGCTGGCGGCCTCGGGAGGGCGGGTGCGGATGGCCCTGGCCTGCTGCGCCGGGCTGGCGGTGCTCTATGCCGTGGGTCTGCCCTACATGGCGCTGATTCTGAACGGCTATATGGGGAAGGGCCTGCCCTTCGCCGCTGTGATGAAAAAGGGGATGCTGCCCTTTTTACCCGGCGACGCCCTGAAGATCTTAGTGACCGCCCTGCTTTGCCCCATCCTCCGGCGGCGGGTGTCCTTCGGAGCGGATTAAACACTGTCATTAGAAAAGATAATGATAAAACGGAAAATAGCCCTTGCAATTCTGAGGGCGAGCCCGTATAATAAGTCGAGCAAATGAGAGGAGGGACGCCCCATGAAATGCAAGGTTGTGTACACGGCTATGATGCGTCCCACTGTTTTTATCAGCGTTTCCGTTTTTTGACCGGTTTTTTGACCGGTCTTTCTTTTTGCCCGTTTGCAAGATCAAAATTGATATATAAGAAAGAGAGGAAAAAATCATGAAAGACAACATTGGCCAGGAGGCCGTATACGATGCCCGTTCTCTGGGCACGCCCCGGATGCTGGTGCTGGGTGTGCAGCACCTGTTCGCCATGTTCGGCGCCACGGTGCTGGTGCCCATCCTCACCGGCCTGAGCGTCACGGCCACGCTGCTGTTCGCCGGCATCGCCACCCTGTTCATGCACCTGGTCACCGGCCGCAAGGTGCCCGTGTTCCTTGGCTCCTCCTTCGCCTTCCTGGGCGGCTATGCCGCCGTGGTGGCCATGGGCGCCGATAAGGGTCTCTCCCAGAGCGAGGCCCTGCCCTATGCCTGCGCCGGCGTGGCCTGTGCCGGTGTGCTGTACCTTATCCTGGCCGCCATCTGCAAGGCCTGCGGCAGCAAGAATGTGATGAAGTTCTTCCCCCCGGTGGTCACCGGCCCCATCATCATCGCCATCGGCCTGATCCTGGCCCCCTCCGCCATCAACAACTGCGCCACCAACTGGCCCATCGCCCTGGTGGCCCTGGTGGTGATCGTGGTGTGCAACATCTGGGGCAAGGGCATGATCAAGATCATCCCCATCCTCATGGGCGTGGTGGCCTCCTACATCGTGGCCGCCCTCAGCGGCAATGTGGACTTCACCGCCGTGAAGGAGGCCGCCTGGGTCGGCCTGCCCGTAAAGGGCTCTGACACCGTGTTCGGCCTCTTCGCCTCCGGCCATGTGGACACTGGCTTCTTGATCTCCGCCATCGTGATGATCGTGCCCATCGCCTTCGCCACCATGATGGAGCATGTAGGCGACATCTCTGCCATCAGCTCTACCGTGGGCCGCAACTACATCGAGGACCCCGGCCTGCACCGCACGCTCATCGGTGACGGCGTGGGCACCATGATCGCCGCCCTCTTCGGCGCCCCTGCCAACACCACCTACGGCGAGAACACCGGCGTTCTCGTGCTCACCAAGGTCTATGACCCCAAGGTGGTGCGCCTGGCCGCCGTGTACGCCATCATCCTGAGCTTCTGCCCCAAGTTCGCCGAGCTCATCCACGCCATGCCCGCCGCCACCGTGGGCGGTGTGTCCATCATCCTCTACGGCATGATCTCCGCCGTGGGCGTGCGCAACATGGTGGAGAATAAGACCGACTTCCAGAAGAGCCGCAATGTCATCATCGCCGCCGCCATCCTGGGCCTGGCCCTGGGCATCAACTTCTCCGGCTCCCTGGGCGCCAACATCACCACCGCCGGCAACCTGGCCACCGGCGCCATCTCCTTCCACATCGGTGAGATGAACATCGCCCTCAGCGGTCTGGCTGTGGCCTCCATCGTGGGCATCCTGCTCAACGCCGTGCTCCCCGGCCGCCGGGCCGACTACATGCCCAATGAGGAGAACTCCGGCTCCCTGGGCAAGTTCTGAGCGACGGCACCTTATTAAAATATAGCGATGAAATAAGCGCCCTGCGCGATATAGAACGCAGCGCACGGGAAAAGGACCGCCGTCCCCGGCAGGGAGGACCCCTGCCGGGGCGGTTTTTCTCTCTCGGCAAACTGCCGAAAATATTTCTGAAAATTCGTTAAAAAAAGAGAAAAAACTTCTTGACAGATGCGGGATTTTCCTATATTATAGGTGAGTACGCGCGGGAAGGGTGCTGCACACCCGGAGGCGTTTACACTGCGATGATCCGGGAGATTGCTCCGCAAGGAGGTAACTTCCGGGGAGTATGTCCGATAATCGGGCGGCTGAGGATTTCTGTGCACCGGGCGTAGATCGCCATGCCAGAGATACACCGGCCAAATGCCGGTGTTTTTCATGAGCTGGAATGATACGCACGGAACGGTGGATAGCAATGCCTCGCCGTACGGGATCGACCAAAAGCAGAAAACCGTACGAAATTGTAAGGAGTAGAAACCATGGCAAAAGAAATGATTCGCATTCGTCTGAAGGCCTATGACCACCAGGTCATCGACCAGTCCGCAGAGAAGATCGTCGAGACCGCCAAGCGCACCGGCGCTTCCGTGTCCGGCCCCATCCCTCTGCCCACCAAGAAGGAGATCGTCACCATTCTGCGTGCTACCCACAAGTACAAGGATTCCCGCGAGCAGTTCGAGCGCCGCACGCACAAGAGACTGATCGACATCACCAACTCCACCCCCAAGACCATCGAGGCCCTGATGGCTCTCGACCTGCCCGCCGGCGTGGAGATCGAGATCAAGCTGTAATATATACATTAAATATATTGCGCGCGACTCACAGCAACCCCTAAATCGCTTGCTGCCCAATGTCCGCTCGACTTGCGTGAGAGCGGACGGGTTAAGTCGGCAGAGCAAGCTGCCCGTACCCAATGCGGGCTGAATCTATGCCGACCAATAACCTTTAAGGAGGATCATACATGAAAGCAATCATCGGCAAGAAAGTTGGCATGTCTCAGATCTTCGACGAAACCGGCAAGGTGATCCCTGTTACCGTTATCGAGGCAGGTCCCTGCACCGTCGTTCAGAAGAAGACTTCCGAAAAGGAAGGGTATGAGGCCGTCCAGCTGGGCTTTGAGGATGTGCCCGAGCGCAAACTCACCATGCCCGAGATGGGCCACCTGAATAAGGCAGGCGTGGCCCCCAAGAAGTACCTGCGCGAGTTCAACCTGGAGAACGCCTCCGAGCTGAATGTCGGCGACATCGTCAAGGCGGACACCTTCAAGGAGGGTGACTTCGTGGATGTTACCGGCACCAGCAAGGGTCACGGCTACCAGGGCGTTATCAAGCGCTGGGGCGCACAGCGCACCCCCACCAGCCACGGCGGCGGTCCCGTTCATCGCCACGCCGGCTCCATGGGCTCCACCACCGATCCCTCCCGTATCTTCAAGGGCAAGATCGGCGCCGGCCACATGGGCGTTGACACCGTCACCATCCAGAACCTGGACATCGTGAAGGTGGATGCAGAGCTGAACCTCATCGCCGTTCGCGGCGCCATCCCCGGCCCCAAGGGCGGCCTGGTGATGATCAAGAGCACCGTCAAGACTCACCGTGTCAAGAATGTTGAGTCCGGCATCAGCAACAATCCCCAGAAGGCTTCCGGTCGTAATCCCCAGAAGGCTTCCGCCCGTACTAAGTAAGGAAAGGAGTGCTTTAGGAAATGTCTACTATCAATGTTTTGAACATGGCCGGCGAGAAGGTCGGTACTGTGGAACTGAGCGATGCCATCTTCGGCATCGAGCCCAACGAAGCCGTTGTGCATGAAGTGGTCAAAAACCACCTGGCCAACTGCCGGCAAGGCACCCAGAGTGCTCTGACCCGCGCCGAGGTTTCCGGCGGCGGCAAGAAGCCCTGGCGCCAGAAGGGCACCGGCCACGCCCGTCAGGGCAGCACCCGTGCTCCCCAGTGGACCCACGGCGGCATCGTGTTCGCCCCCAAGCCCCGCAGCTACGCTTATGTCCTCAACAAGAAGGTCAAGCGTCTGGCTATGAAATCCGCTCTGTCCGCCAAGATGGCCGCCGGCGAGATCATCGTCATCGACGCCATCAAGATGGACGCTATCAAGACCAAGGACTTCCGCGCCTTCATGACCGCTGTCAACGCTGACAGCAAGTCTCTGGTGGTCACCGCCGCCAAGGACGACACCGTCATCAAGAGCGCCCGCAACATCCCCGGCGTCACCACCAGCTTCGGTGCCATGATCAATGTCTATGACATTCTCAAGGCCAACACCCTGGTGCTGGACAAGGGAGCCCTTGCAGTGATCGAGGAGGTGTTCGCATAATGGCAACTGTTTATGATATCATCATCCGCCCCATTATCACCGAGCGCTCCATGGAAGCTACCGGTACCAAGAAGTATGTCTTCGAGGTAGCTCCCGAGGCCGGTAAGGTGGAGATCAAGAACGCCGTGGAGACCATCTTCGGCGTGAAGGTCGCCAAGGTCAACACCATCAACTATGATGGCAAGGCCAAGCGCCTGGGCGGCGGCCGTCCCGGCAGCCGCAAGAGCTGGAAGAAGGCCTATGTCCAGCTTACTGCTGATTCCAAGTCCATCGAGTTCTTCGAGGGCATGGTGTAAGGAAAGGAAGGAATAAAACATGGCTACTAAAACTTTTAAACCGACCACTCCTTCCCGCCGTCATATGACCGTCTCCGGCTTCGAGGGTATTGACAAGCACTGCAAGCCCGAGGCCAGTCTGGTCGAGGTTCTCAAGAAGAATGCTGGTCGCAACAGCTATGGCCGCATCACCGTCCGTCATCGCGGCGGCGGCGAGCGCCGTAAGTATCGCATCATCGACTTCAAGCGTGACAAGATGGACATGGAGGCCACTGTCATCCGCCTGGAGTATGACCCCAACCGCAGCGCCTACATCGCCCTGGTGGAATATGCCGACGGCGAGAAGCGCTACATCATCGCTCCCGTGGGCCTGAGCGTGGGCGACAAGGTTTTGTCCTCCGCCGCCGCCGACATCAAGCCCGGCAACTGCCTGCCCATCGCCAACATCCCCGTGGGTACCATCATCCACAATGTGGAGATGCACCCCGGCAAGGGCGCCCAGCTGGTCCGCAGCGCCGGCGCTTATGCCCAGCTGATGGCCAAGGAGGGCGACAATGCCCAGATCCGTATGCCCTCCGGTGAGGTGCGCATCATCCGCACCAACTGCAAGGCCAGCATCGGCCAGGTGGGTAACCTGGAGCACGAGAACATTCAGATCGGTAAGGCCGGCCGCAAGCGCCACATGGGTTGGCGTCCCACCGTCCGCGGCTCCGTCATGAACCCCTGCGACCACCCCCACGGCGGTGGTGAAGGCAAGTCCCCCGTGGGCCGTCCCGGCCCTGTGACTCCTTGGGGCAAGCCCGCTCTGGGTTACAAGACCCGCAGCAAGAAGAACCGTACCGAGAAGTTCATCGTGAAGCATCGTAATCAGAAGTAAGGAGGCAAAGAGAATATGAGCAGATCTATTAAAAAAGGCCCGTATGTTGCCCCTGAGCTGCTGAAGCGGGTTGAAGAAATGAACAAGAAGGGCGAGAAGACCGTGCTGAAGACCTGGAGCCGCAGCTCCACCATCTTCCCCGCCTTCGTCGGCCACACCATCGCTGTCCACGACGGTCGCCGCCATGTGCCTGTGTATGTGCAGGAGGACATGGTCGGCCACAAGCTGGGTGAGTTCGCTCCCACCCGCACCTTCCGTGGCCATGCCAAGAAAGCGTAAGGAGGATGCCAAGTACTATGGAAGCTAAAGCTTATCTGCGTTATATCCGCATCGCTCCCCGCAAGGTCCAGATCGTCTGCGACCTCATCCGCGGCAAGGACACCCGTACCGCTATGGCCGTTCTGATGCAGACTCCCAAGGCCGCCTCCGAGCCCCTGATGAAGCTGCTGAAGAGCGCTTGCGCCAATGCTGAGAACAACTTCAGCATGGATCCCGACAAGCTGGTGGTCAGCCAGGTGTTCGCGACCCCCGGCCCCATCCTCAAGCGCATGATGCCCCGTGCACAGGGCCGCGCTTATCGCATCAACAAGAGAACTTCTCATGTGACCCTGGCTGTCACGGAGAAAGACTAAGAAAGGGAGGAACAGTTAAATGGGTCAGAAAGTCAATCCCCATGGCATGCGCGTGGGCGTCATCAAAGACTGGGATTCCCGCTGGTATGCCAGTGAAGAGAAGGTAGGCGATCTGCTGGTCGAGGACCACAAGATCCGCGTCTATCTCAAGAAGCTGCTGTACGCTGCCGGTGTCTCCAAGATCGAGATCGAGCGCAGCAACGAGGTCGTTACCATCTACCTGCATGTGGCCCGTCCCGGCATCGTCATCGGCAAGGGCGGCGAGCAGGTCGAGGAGTACCGCAAGAGCGTGGAGGCCCTCATCGGCAAGACCGTGAAGCTGAACATCGTCGAGGTCCGCAACCCCGATATGGATGCCCAGCTGGTGGCCGAGAACATTGCCCAGCAGATCGAGAAGCGTATTTCTCACCGCCGGGCCATGAAGAATGTCATGGGCCGCGCCATGCGCGCCGGCGCCAAGGGCATCAAGTGCAACTGCAACGGCCGTCTGGGCGGCCGCGAGATCGCCGGCACCGAGCACTATCACGAGGGTACCATCCCCCTGCAGACCCTGCGTGCCGACATCGACTACGGCTTCGCCGAGGCCGCCACCACCTATGGCCGCATCGGCATCAAGGTCTGGATCTACAAGGGCGAGATCCTTACCCAGACTCTGCGCACCACCCCCCGTACCCTGGACACCACCAAGCCCTATCAGGAGCGCCGCGAGCGCCGCGGCGGCCGTGATGGCCGGCGCGACGGCTTCCGCCGCGATGGTGGCTTTAACCGCGACGGTCAGCGCCGTGAGGGCAGCTACAACCGCGGTCCCCGGGCACCCCGTACCGACCGTCCCGCAGCCAATAAGGAAGGAGGCAACCAGTAATGCTTCTGCCTAAGAGAGTTAAATATCGCCGCCAGCAGCGCGGTCGCCTCACCGGCAAGGCCATGCGCGGCAACAAGATCAACTACGGCGAATACGGCCTGGTTGCTCTGGAGCCCAGCTGGATCACCAGCAATCAGATCGAGGCCGCCCGTATCGCCATGACCCGCTACACCAAGCGCGGCGGTCAGGTTTGGATCAAGATCTTCCCCGATAAGCCCATCACCGAGAAGCCCGCTGAGACCCGCATGGGTTCCGGTAAGGGTTCCCCCGAGTATTGGGTAGCCGTTGTCAAGCCCGGCCGTGTCATGTTTGAGATCGCCGGCGTCCCCGAGGAAATCGCCAAGGAAGCTCTGCGTCTTGCCAGCCACAAGCTGCCCATCAAGACCAAGATCGTCAAGCGCGAAGACCTCGAGTCCCAGGAAGTAGGTGAATGAGAATGAAGGCCAATGAAGTACGTGCAATGACCGTCGAGCAGCTGAACGATAAGCTCGACTCCCTGAAGAAGGATCTGTTCTTCCTGCGTATGCAGCACGCAACCAATCAGCTGGACAATCCTCTCAAGATCGCTGAAACCAAGCGCGATATTGCCCGCGTGAAGACCGTTATCCGTGAAAAGGAGGAGAACTGAAATGGAAGAGAAGAGAATTTCCTCCCGCAAGACCCGTGTGGGTAAGGTCGTGTCCGACAAGATGGATAAGACCGTGGTCGTGGCTATTGCCGACCGCGTCGCTCATCCTCTCTATAAGAAGATCGTTGGCCGCACCTATAAGCTGAAGGCCCATGACGAGCTCAACAGCTGCGGCGTAGGCGATACCGTGAAAGTGATGGAGACCCGCCCCCTGTCCAAGGACAAGCGCTGGCGCGTGGTCGAGATCATCGAGAAGGCGAAGTAAGGAGGTAGCCGATTATGATTCAGCAAGAGTCTTATCTGAAGGTTGCCGACAATACCGGCGCCAGAGAAATCAAGTGCATCCGCGTTCTGGGCGGCTCCACCGTGAAGTACGGCAACATCGGTGATGTGATCGTGGCTTCTGTGCGCAAGAGCACTCCCGGCGGTCAGGTGAAGAAGGGCGAGGTCGTGCGCGCTGTCATCGTGCGCTCTGCCAAGGGCATCCGCCGCGCTGACGGTACTTATGTCCGTTTCGACGACAATGCCGCCGTTCTCATCAAGGAAGACAAGAACCCCAGAGGTACCCGTATCTTTGGGCCCGTCGCCCGTGAGCTGCGCGACAAGGATTACATGAAGATCCTGTCCCTGGCTCCCGAAGTAATTTAATGGAGGGCCTGAAAGAATGAATAGTCTGAAAATCAAGAAGAACGACAAGGTCGTCGTTCTGTCCGGCAAGGACAAGGGCAAGCAGGGCAAGGTGCTGGGCACCGTTCCCTCCGAGCGTAAGGTCGTTGTGGAGGGCATCAACATGGTGACCTGCCACATCAAGCCCCGCAAGCAGGGCGAGGAGGGCGGCATCGTCAAGCGCGAGTCCGCCATCTACGCCAGCAAGGTGCAGGTCGTCTGCCCCAAGTGCGGCAAGGGTACCCGCGTCGCCATGAAGCTGGCTGACGGTAAGAAGGTCCGCGTGTGCAAGCACTGCGGCGCCGAGCTTTAAGAAAGGAGAGAGTTGAAAAATGGCACGACTGAAAGTGAAGTATACCGAAGAAGTGGCTCCCGCTCTCTTCAAGAAGTTCGGCTACAAGTCCATCATGCAGATCCCCAAGATCGACAAGGTCGTTATCAATGTGGGCTGCGGCGAGGCCAAGGAGAACCCCAAGGTTCTGGACGCCGTTGTCAAAGACCTGGGCGAGATCACCGGCCAGAAGGCCATCGTGACCATCGCCAAGAAGTCCGTGGCAAACTTCAAGCTGCGTGAGGGCATGCCCGTGGGCGCCAAGGTCACCCTCCGGGGTGAGAAGATGTGGGAGTTCCTGGACCGCCTGTTCAATGTGGCCCTGCCCCGCGTCCGCGACTTCCGCGGCATCAGCGCCAACGCCTTCGACGGCCGCGGCAACTATGCCCTGGGCATCAAGGAGCAGCTGATCTTCCCCGAGATCGAGTACGACAAGATCGACAAGATCCGCGGCATGGATATCGTCATCTGCACCACCGCCCATAGCGATGAAGAGGCCCGTGAGCTGCTGACTCTGGTCGGCGCTCCCTTTGAACGCTGATTAGGAGGATATAAATCATGGCAAAACTGTCTATGAAGCTCAAGCAGCAGGCCCCCGCCAAGTTCTCCACCCGTAAGTACAACCGCTGCAAGATCTGCGGTCGTCCCCACGCCTATCTCCGCAACTACGGCGTGTGCCGCGTGTGCTTCCGCACGCTGGCCTATAAGGGCGAGATCCCCGGTGTCCGCAAGGCTTCCTGGTAATCTTTTTCCGTCATACTTCGTTGGCAAGGCTTGCCGTACACAAAGTACGGCTGCGCCCCGCCGCCTCGTCTGACGAAAAAATCTGCTCTAATGGGCAGAGGGGTGAGGGGTATGGCTTGCTGCACGCAAGTACAGCGGCAGCCCACCTCACCAGACCCCGCGGAGGCGCTCCGCAAGCATACGACCAAGGGCGAGAGCCCTGGCGATATAGGATGGCGAAAGGTCACTGTTAATTAAACATCGGGCCTGTCCCGGCGGACTAAATTAGCAGTGATACCTCGCTGCCTCAACAGGCATCTGCCTGTAACTCTAAATTAGGAGGATACTACACTATGCACATCACTGATCCTGTTGCTGATATGCTCACCCGTATCCGCAACGCCAACAATGCCAAGCATGAGACGGTGGATGTTCCCGCTTCCAACATGAAGAAGAGCATCGCCCAGATCCTGCTGGACGAGGGCTACATCAAGGCCTTCAACATCGTGGAGGACGGTACCCAGGGCATGATCCACATCACCCTGAAGTACAACGCCGGCAAGGAGAAGGTCATCTCCGGTCTGCGCCGCGTCTCCAAGCCCGGCCTGCGTGTTTATGTAGGCGCCGATGAGCTGCCCCGCGTCCTCAAGGGCCTGGGTATCGCCATCGTGTCCACTTCCAAGGGCGTCATGACCGACAAGGCCGCTCGCGCGGCGCATGTCGGCGGCGAAGTCCTGGCATTCATTTGGTAAGGGGGTATTTGAACAATGAGCAGAATTGGTAAAATGCCCATCACTGTTCCCGCCGGCGTCACCGTGACCGTGGCCGAGAACAATGTGGTTACCGTCAAGGGCCCCAAGGGCACCCTGACCCAGGAGCTGAGCCCCGTCATGAACATCCAGCAGGGTGAGGGCGTCATCCATGTGGTGAACCCCAACACCGACAAGCAGTCCAACGCCCTCCACGGCCTGACCCGTGCCCTGCTGCACAACATGGTCGTGGGCGTGACCGACGGCTTCAAGAAAACGCTCGACATCAACGGCGTGGGTTACCGTGCCGCCAAGGAGGGCAATGTCCTGGTGATGAACCTGGGCTACTCCCACCTGGTGAAGATGCCCGAGATCGACGGCATCACCATCGATGTCCCCAGCCAGAACCAGGTGGTGATCTCCGGCCCCGACAAGCAGAAGGTCGGCCAGTTCGCCGCCGAGGTCCGCGAGAAGCGTCCTCCCGAACCCTACAAGGGCAAGGGCATCAAGTATTCTGACGAGACCATCCGCCGCAAGGTGGGTAAGACCGGCGCTAAGAAGTAAGGAGGTGTGCCGATATGATTAAAAGACCTGATACAAAGGCCCAGCGCATGAAGCGCCATCTGCGTGTCCGTTCCAAGGTGTCCGGCACTCCCGAGCGTCCCCGCCTGAATGTATTCCGCAGCGAGAAGAACATCTATGCCCAGGTGATCGACGATGTGGCCGGCAGCACCCTGGTGGCCGCCTCCTCCCTGGACAAGGAGATCGAGGGCTTCGGCGGCAACAAGACCGCCGCCCGCGCCGTCGGTAAGCTGGTAGCCGAGCGCTGCAAGGCCAAGGGCATTGACACCGTGGTCTTCGACCGCGGCGGCTATGTGTACCACGGCCGTGTGGCCGAGCTGGCTGAAGGCGCCCGCGAGGGCGGCCTGGAATTCTAAGGAAGGAGGACGAAATAACAATGGCTAGATTTGAAAGAGAGCCCAGCGAGTACATTGAAAAAGTAGTCGCTACCAACCGCGTATCCAAGACCGTTAAGGGCGGCCGTGTCATGAAGTTCTCCGCCTTGATGGTGGTCGGCGATGGCAAGGGCAAGGTCGGCTTCGGCCTGGGTAAGGCCGCCGAGGTGCCCGAGGCCATCCGCAAGGGCATCGAGGATGCCAAGAAGAACATGGTCCAGATCTCTCTGGCCGGCAGCACCATTCCTCACGAGGTCATCGGTGAGGCAGGCGCAGGCCGCGTCATGCTCAAGCCCGCCGCACCTGGTACCGGTATCATCGCCGGCGGCCCCGTGCGTATCATCATGGAGGCAGCCGGTGTCAAGGACATCCGTGCCAAGTGCCTGCGCTCCAACACCGCTGTCAATGTTGTCGCCGCTACCTTTGAGGGCCTCAAGTCCCTGCGTACCCCGGAAGAGGTCGCCCGCGTCCGCGGCAAGAGCGTAGACGAGATCTTGGGTTAAGGAGGCAGAAAAATGGCAACGAAGAAGACTTCTCACCTGAGCGTGAAGCTCGTCAAGAGCTTGAACGGCAGACTGGAAAAGCACATTGCTACTGCCGCTTCCCTGGGTCTGCGCAAGATCGGTGACACCACCGTGCAGCCCGATAACGACCAGACCCGCGGCAAGATCGCCAAGATCGGCTATCTGCTGCAGGTCACCGAAGTGAAATAAGGAGGTGCGAGAGAATGAAACTGAACGAACTGTCTCCCGCAGCCGGCTCCGTTAAGGAGGCCTACCGCAAGGGTCGTGGCGCCGGTTCCGGCAACGGCAAGACCGGTGGCCGCGGCCACAAGGGTCAGAAGGCCCGCTCCGGCGGCGGCACCCGCATCGGCTTCGAGGGCGGCCAGATGCCTCTGGCCCGCCGTATCCCCAAGCGCGGTTTTAACAACATTTTTGCAAAACCCCTGGAAATCATCAACCTGAACGCCCTCAATAAGTTTGAGGACGGCGAGATCGTCACCGCTGAAGCCCTCCTGGCTAAGGGTATCCTGAGCAAGTGCGAGTACGGCGTCAAGGTCCTGGGCAACGGCAAAGTTGCCAAGAAGGTGACCGTGCAGGCCGCTGCTTTCTCCCAGGCTGCTAAGGAAGCGATCGAAGCAGCCGGTGGAAAGGCAGAGGTGATCTAAGTGGGTTCTACGATCCGTAAAGCATGGGCGATCCCCGAGCTGCGCAAGAAGATCGTTTTTACCGCTTTGATCCTTTTGATCTTCCGCATCGGCAACGCCATCCCCGTTCCCTATGTGGACAGCGTGCTGCTCAGCGACTATATTAACTCCCTGTCCACCACGGTGCTGGGTCTTTACAATGTCATGTCCGGCGGCGCGTTCGAGAATGCAACGGTCTTTGCCCTGGGCGTGCAGCCCTATATCAACAGCTCCATCATCATCCAGCTGCTGACCATCGCCATCCCCGCTCTGGAGCGGCTGGCCCGTGACGGCGGCGAGGAGGGCAAGCGCAAGATCCAGTCCATCACCCGGTATGCCACGCTGGCTATCGCCGTGCTGCAGGGCTGGGGCTACTACGCCCTGATGAAGAGCTACGGTGCCAACGGCTTTGAGATCCTCACCAAGACCGGCGTTTGGCCGGCACTGGTGATCATCGTATCCTTCATCGCCGGCTCCACCTTCGTGATGTGGATGGGCGAGCAGATCACCGAGTTCGGTATCGGCAACGGCATCTCCATCATCCTGTTCGCAGGTATCCTCAGCCGCGTGCCCACCGGTGTGAGCCGCCTGATCTCCAACCTGCGCACCGGCGATATGGCCTGGTGGGGCGCGCTGCTGATCATCCTCGGCGTTCTGGCGCTGATCGTGCTCATCACCTGGGTCAACGACGCCGAGCGCCGGATCCCGGTGCAGTACGCCAAGCGGCAGGTCGGCCGCAAGATGTACGGCGGTCAGGCCACCACCCTGCCTATGAAGGTCAACATGTCCGGTGTTCTGCCCATCATCTTTGCGCAGTCCATCGCCATGATCCCCTCCACCATCGGCGCCTTCGCCAACCCCAAGGAGGGCACCTTCTGGTACAGCGTGCTCAACGCCATCGACACCAAGTCGGTGATCTATATGATCATCTACTTCCTGATGATCATCGCCTTCAGCTACTTCTATTCCAGCATCCAGTTCAACCCCATTGAGATCTCCAACAACCTCAAGAAGAACGGCGGCTTCATCCCCGGCTTCCGCCCGGGCAAGCCCACCTCCGACTTCATCAAGAGGGTGCTGGGCAAGGTCACTATGTTTGGTGCGGTGTATCTGGGTGTCGTGGCCATCCTGCCGCTGATCCTGGCCCGTATCATCGGAAACAACTCTCTGTCCATCGGCGGTACCTCCGTCATCATCGTGGTCGGTGTGGCGCTGGAGACCGTCCAGGCGCTGGAGTCCCAGATGCTGATGCGTCAGTACAAGGGCTTCCTGGAATAATAAGAGGTGCGACATGAAACTCATTCTTTTGGGCGCTCCCGGGGCCGGTAAGGGTACCCAGGCAGATATCCTGAAGAAGAAACTGGCCATCCCCACCATCTCCACCGGCAACATTCTCCGGGCCGCCGTGAAAAACGGCACCCCCACCGGCCTGCGGGCCAAGGAGTGCATGGACGCTGGCAAGCTGGTGTCTGATGACATCATCATCGACATCATCGGCGAGCGTCTGGCGGAGCCGGACTGTGCCAACGGTTATATTCTCGACGGTGTGCCCCGTACCATCGCCCAGGCCGAGGCCTTAGAGGCCGCCGGCATCGTGTTCGACGCGGTGGTGGCCCTGGAGGTCCCCGACGAGAAGATCATTGCCCGCATGGGCGGCCGCCGGGTCTGCGAGGCCTGCGGCGCCAGCTACCACATCGTAAACATCCCTCCCCGCAAGGAGGGCGTGTGCGATGTGTGCGGCGGCAAGCTCGTGCAGCGCAAGGATGATGACCCCGAGACGGTGAAGAGCCGCCTTGCGGAGTATCATAAGACCACAGAGCCCCTGAAGGACTTCTACGCCGCACGGGGCATCCTCAAGGTCGTGGACGATCAGCCCACTGTGGAGGCCACCACGGCGGCTGTTTTGAAAGTGCTGGGGTGCTGAGCAATGATCACGCTCAAGTCCCCGCATGAGATCGAGCTGATGCGCCGGGCGGGCAAAATTACCGCGGCGGCCCGTGCCCTGGCACGGGACATGGTAAAGCCCGGCGTGACCACAGCCCAGATCGACAAAGCAGTCTATCAGTTCATTAGATCCCAGGGAGCGACTCCCTCCTTCCTGCATTACAACGGCTATCCCGCCAGCGTGTGCGTCAGCGTCAACGACGAGATCATCCACGGCATCCCCGGCAAGAGGGTGCTGCAGGAGGGCGATGTCGTCAGCGTGGATGTGGGCGCCTACATCGGCGGCTTCCACGGCGACTGCGCCGGTACCTACCCCTGCGGGCAGGTGTCCGACCAGGCCATGGAGCTTATCCGGGTCACCCAGCAGTCCTTCTTCGAGGGACTCAAGTACGCCCGGGAGGGCTATCGCCTCAGCGATATCTCCCACGCCGTGCAGGAATATGTGGAGTCCCGGGGCTTCAGCATCGTCCGGGAGTATGTCGGTCACGGCATCGGCCGGAACATGCACGAGGCGCCGGAGGTTCCCAATTACGGCCTGCCCGGTCACGGTCCCCGGCTTCTGCGGGGCATGACCATCGCCGTAGAGCCCATGGTCAACGCAGGCGGCGCCGGCATCATCAACATGCCGGACGGCTGGACGGTGAAAACCGCCGACGGCAAGAACGCCGCCCACTACGAAAACACCATCCTCATCACCGCCGGGGAGCCGGAGCTTCTGACGGACCCGGAGAAATCGTTGGTGTGAGCCATGGGAATGGAAAAGGGCAATTTTGTAAGATCCGCGGCCGGGCGGGACGAAGGAGATCTCTTCTTCGTCCTGGCCGTCCAGGAGGATTTCCTCCTGCTGGCCGACGGGAAGCGCCGCCGGGTGGAAGCCCCGAAGCGCAAACGCGCCAAGCACGCCGTCCTCGTAGAGGAGTCGGTGGGCCTGGTGTCGGAAAAGATCAGAAGCAGCGAAAAAATTACGAACAGTGAGCTTCGTAAAGCCATTGCCGCGTATCGCGGCGGTAATCCGAACCGGGAGGGAATCTAACTTGGCGAAATCCGACATGATCGAAGTGGAGGGCGTGGTGGTAGAATCACTGCCCAACACCACATTCCAAGTGGACATTGGAAATGGCCACACGATTTTAGCGCATATTTCCGGTAAGCTCAGAATGAATTTCATCAGGATCCTGCCAGGCGATAAGGTGACCGTGGAAATGTCACCCTACGATCTGACCCGCGGTCGGATTACCTGGCGCAGTAAGTAAGGAGGTTTCAAACTCATGAAAGTAAGACCGTCCGTGAAGCCCATGTGCGAGAAGTGCAAGATCATTCGCCGCAAAGGCCGTGTCATGGTCATTTGCGAGAATCCCAAGCACAAACAGCGTCAGGGCTAAGACTAAATTGGAGGTGCACAACTAATGGCACGAATTGCCGGTATTGACCTGCCCAAGGAGAAGCGAATCGAAATCGGTTTGACTTACATCTATGGTATTGGAAGAAAGAGTGCCCAGGACATCCTGGCACAGACAGGCATCAACCCCGACACCCGCGTGAAGGATCTGACCGAGGAAGACGAGGGCAAGCTTCGTGAAGCCATCGACCAGTCCTACACCGTCGAGGGTGATCTGCGTCGTCAGGTCGCTTTGGACATCAAGCGTCTGACTGAAATCGGCTGCTATCGCGGCATGCGCCACCGTCGTGGCCTGCCCGTTCGCGGTCAGCGCAGCAAGACTAACGCACGCACCCGCAAGGGTCCCAAGAAGACCATTGCCAACAAGAAGAAGTAAGGAGGGAAGATAGAATATGGCTACCGCTACTAAGGGTAAGAAAGTTGTCCGTCGCCGTCGCGAAAAGAAGAACATCGAAAAGGGCCAGGTCCATATCCGTTCTTCCTTCAACAACACCATGGTCACTGTGACCGACGCTCAGGGTAACGCCCTTTCTTGGGCCTCCTCCGGCGGTCTTGGTTTCCGTGGCAGCAAGAAGTCCACTCCCTTCGCTGCACAGAGCGCCGCTGAAACCGCCGCCCGTGCCGCTATGGAACATGGCCTGAAGACCGTTGAGGTCTTCGTGAAGGGTCCTGGCCAGGGTCGTGAGGCCGCTATCCGTGCTCTGCAGGCCGTGGGTCTGGAAGTGACCATGATCAAGGATGTCACTCCCATTCCCCACAATGGCTGCCGCGCACCGAAGCGCCGCCGTGTGTAAGTAAGAAGGAGGATATTAGATTATGGCTAAGAATATGCAGCCTGTCGCCAAGCGTTGCAAGGCGCTGGGTATTTCTCCTACCGTCATGGGTTACTCCAAGAAGGAGACCAAGCGTAACCCCGGCGGCCAGATGAGAAAGAAGAAGAGCGAATACGCCATCCAGCTCAACGAGAAGCAGAAGGTCAAGTTTGTCTACGGCATCCTGGAGAAGCAGTTCCGTGCTTACTACGAGAAGGCCGCCGCCATGCCCGGCAAGACCGGCGAGAACCTGCTGACTCTGGTGGAGCGCCGTCTGGACAATGTGGTGTACCGTCTGGGCTTTGCCATGACCCGCCGCGAGGCCCGTCAGCTGGTGAACCACGGTCACTTCACCGTCAATGGCCAGAAGGTCAACATCCCCTCCTACCTGGTGCGCGTAGGTGATGTGATCGAGGTCAAGGAGGGCTCCCGCAGTGCCGCTTGCTTCAAGCGTCTCACCGCCGAGGATGCTCCCGTGATCCATGTGCCCCAGTGGCTGGAGCGCGAGAAGAATGCCCTGAAGGGCACTGTCTCCCGCATGCCCGCCCGCGAGGATATCGATATGCCCATCGAGGAGCACCTCATCGTCGAGCTGTACTCCAAGTAATCGTGGGATACCGGACCCTCAACGCACACAAAGATCCGTCCGTGTATGGGCATGCGCCCATACAAAACACCAAATAAGGAGGGTACTGCATGATCGAATTCGAGAAGCCCCAGATTGAGTGTATCGAAACACCCGACGATGCTTCCTATGGAAAGTATGTGATCGAGCCCCTGGAGCGCGGCTACGGCACGACCCTGGGCAATGCGCTGCGGCGCATCATGCTCTCGAGTCTCCCCGGCACCGCCGCCACCAGCATCAAGATCGCAGGCGTGCAGCATGAATTTTCCACCATTCCTGGTGTAAAGGAAGATGTAACAGAGATCGTTCTGAACATGAAGAGTCTGCTGACCAAGCTCCACAGCGAGGGCGGCAAGACGGTATTCATCGAGGCCGTTGGTCCCTGCGAGGTCACTGCCGGCGACATCAAGGCCGATGGCGAGGTGGAGATCCTCAATCCGGAGCTGCACATCGCCACCCTGGATGTAGGCGCCGCTCTGAGCATGGAGATCACCTTGAGTCATGGCCGGGGCTATGTGGCCGCGGACAAGAACAAGGCCCTGCGGCCCGGTGTTCTGGGCGTTATTCCTATCGACTCCATCTATACGCCGGTCTACAAGGTCAACTACACGGTGGAGGCCACCCGTGTGGGCACCAGCAGCGACTATGACAAGCTGACCCTGGAGGTGTGGACAGATTCCACCATCACCGCCCGGGACGCCGTGTCCCTGGGTGCCAAGATCCTGTGCGACCACTTCCAGCTGTTCACCGACCTCAGCGACACCCTGGGCGATAAGTCCACGGTGGTGGAGAAGGCGGCGGACTCCAAGGACAAGATGCTGGAGTTGACCATTGAGGAATTGGATCTCAGCGTTCGTAGCTTCAACTGCCTCAAGCGCGCCAACATCAATACCGTCGAGGACTTGATCTCCAAGACCGAGGACGAGATGATGAAGGTGCGCAACCTGGGACGCAAGTCTCTGGAGGAAGTCATCAACAAGCTGGCGATGATGGGCCTGTCCCTGGCCAGCGAGGAAAATAACTAACATCCTACTCAAGGAGGAAACTGAAAATGCCCGGAACTCGTAAGCTCGGTAAGACTACCGATCAGCGTATGGCGATGCTCCGTCAGCAGGTCACCGATTTCCTGGACAAGGGTCGTATGGAGACTACCGTCACCCGCGCCAAGGAGATCGCCCCCATGGCAGAGAAGATGATCAGCTTGGGCAAGAAGGGCGACCTGGCCGCTTATCGGCAGGCCCTGGCCTTCATCACCCGCGAAGATGTGGCCAACAAGCTCTTCAAGGAGCTGGCCCCCGCCTATGCTGAGCGCAACGGTGGTTATACCCGCATCACCCGCACCGGCGTTCGCCGCGGCGATGCTGCCGAGACCGCTGTCATCGAACTGGTGAAGTAATTTACTGCGATACAACAAAACCCCTGCCCTCCGGCAGGGGTTTTGCTTTTACACCGCCGGGGGAGAGAGCATCGCACCGCGGATAGCCGCCAATAATGTAAATTCCACTTGACATTTTCTGGGCATTGTGACAGAATAAAGTAAAGAATACTTTACATATTAAGGAGGCGTCTTTATGAAGCGGAGGAAAAAATGGCTCGCGGCGGCGGGTATTCTGTTGGGGCTGGTTTGTCTGGTGTGGCTTTTCGCCGGGCGGAACTACTATGCCGCCGACACAAGGGTGGAGGAGGGCGTCACTTTTCAGCTCCGGGCCGATCGGCTCCGTGCCTTTGCGGAGAAATGCGCCTGGGACGGCGAGAGTGAGACCCTGACCTACCGGGTGCCCGACCGGGTCGGCGGCGCCAAAGTCACGGCCCTGGGCGGGCTTATCTACGGCAGCGCCTTCAAGAAACTGCCCTGGGGCTGGGGGGTAGAGATGCCCCAGACCTTCCGGGGGGCCCAGCGAAATCGCTTCCCGGCGCCGGAGGGCACCCGGGAGGTGACCCTGACGGTGTACCTGCAGCTGGGGCGCTATGTCTCCTCCATGGAGAGCATGGGGATCCCGGAGGCGGTTTACTATTGCGGCGGCGGCACCGGGGAGAGCTATGTGGTGCGCCAGCGGTGGGTGGTAAGCTGCGATGCGGAAAACCGCACCTATTACGCCCGGGACGGACGGCTCTATTACCGCCAAGGAGATGTCCCGGTGGAGTTCTGCTATGAATCGGAGTGATCGCCATGAAAAATCGAGTAGCCCTGCTGCGGCGGGAGCAGCACATGCGCCAGGAGGAGCTGGCCCGGGCGGCGGGCATCTCCCGGCAGTCCGTTATCGCCATTGAAAAGGGCCGTACCACCCCCTCCTTAGAGGTGGCCCTGCGGATGGCCCGGTGCTTCCGGGTGCCGGTGGAGGCAGTGTTTTTCTTAGAGGGAGAGGCCTGGCGTCAGCGGCCGATGGCCCAAGGGGCGTGCCGCCCGGTTTACGGCCAGGGGGACGCGGCGCTGGCGGACATGACCTACAGCGGCTATCCCCTGCGCTACAACGGCGGCGAGATCATCGCCGCCTACAATGCCATGTGCCTCCTGGGCAGTCCCCAAGCTCTGGAGGATGTGCTGGGGGAATTCGAGGAAAACGGCCTGCCCCTTTTGGGGGGCGCCCTGGGCACCGATCCCCGCCGCCTGCCGGAGTACTTCCGGGCCCACGGCCTCACCTGCACCCCCTGCAAAAAGGAGGCGCTGTCCCCGGGGATCTATGTGTGCAACTACGGGGCCCCGTCCCTGCTGCGGGCGGCCCGGGGCCTGCACACGGTGGCCCTGCGCTGCACCCCGGAGGGAGTGGAGGTCTATAATGAGCAGGACACAGACGCGGCCCCGGCCCGGTACCCCCAACCGGCGGCCTTCCTCCGGGGAAAGGTCCCGGCGGTGCTCTACCGTGTGGAGGGCACCGGAGAATAAAAAACAGCCGCCCGGAGGCGGCTGTTTTTTATTCCGTTACATATACGGCCACATTCCGGCGGCCCCAATAGACACATTCCCGGTAGGTGGCATACCACACATCCAGCTTGTTGCCCCGGAAGTTGCCGCAGTCCTCCACCTGGCTGAAGCCGTAGCCGGTGACATAGAGGCGGCTGTGATAGGGGAAGACCTTGGGATCGGCGGCGATGATGCCGTAGCCCACGGCGTGGCCGGTGGCGGTGTGGAAGGCCGCGCCCTTTTCCCCGCCGCTGTAATAGGCGGTGGTGTTGCAGATCACCTTGCGGGAATAGCGCATGCTGTCGCCGCTTTCAAAGACCAGATATCCGCCCTCGGAGCCGTCGTGGTTGGGATGCACCTCCGCCAGCTTATCCTCAAAGGGCACGCTCTTTACCAGGGTGCCGATCTCCACGATCTCCGTCACCGAGGAGTTGTCCGTGCGGTCGATGAGGTCGCTGTGCACCACCCGTCCCATGCGGTAGACATCGTCATAGGTGTCCATGATGGTGCCGGTCTGCCCGGCGCGGATCACGGTGCGGCTGCCCTTCTCCGCCAGGGGGTTGGTGAGCTCCTTGGTGGCGTAGGCCACCGGGGTGATCTCGTTGCGCTGGTAGTGGAGCTCCGCGCTGATGTGGACGATGGGCATCTCCCCGGCGATGTTGATGGCCACCATCTCGTCCTCCGCCGGGGTCAGCTCCAGCCGCCGCAGCAGGTTGGCTACGGTCTCGTGCCGGGAGGTGACGATCTCGCTGCAGTCCCCGTGGCGGATGGCCACCTGCTGGCCCTTGTCCAATATCAGCTGGGCGTCCCAGGCCGAGGTGTCGGCGCTCATCCGCAGGATACCGTAATCCGCGTCCTGGGTGGGCCGGCCGAAGATGACCTGCGGGGCGGTGCCGTCCGCCACCAGGTAGATATAGTCGGGGGCCTGCCCGGGATCCGAGAAGCAGAAGGGGAGAAACACCACCAGGGGCAGGGCCATCAGCAGCAGGGTCCGCAGCACGGGCCGGGCCTGTAAAAACCGCTTGAAGCGCCGGGTGGACTGCACCTGGGGCAGGGCGTCATAGGCCCGGCGGAAGCGCTTATGCTGCACCCGCAGGCCCTGTACCTGGGGGGAGCCTTCCACCCGCCGGCGCACCGCCCTGTCTGTAGCGGCCAGGCGCTTGCCGGCCTTTTCCAGGTGGGGGGTCACCAGCCGCCGGAGCCGGGCCCCTAAGGCGGCGTTGAAGCGGCGCACCGCCTGCACCTGGGGCAGGGCGTCCCAGCTGGCGGAAAAGCCGCCCCGCCGGCGCCGGGTCTGGCGATAGGGGGCCAAAAGATTCGATTGTGTCAAACGATCCTTCATAGTACCTCGAGCACTCCATTCCGGAGAAATTGTAATAAAAAATTGCAAATCGCCGATAGTATAGCACGAAAAGCCGCCTTTGTCAAACAAACGGTGTCGAATGGCTGCGGGGATGTCTTGCCAGGGGGAAAAAAGTGTGGTAGGATAAAGCCGAAATACCGAAAGGAGGCAGCAGATATGGCAACATTTGACGATTTTCTGAAGCTGGACATCCGGGTGGGCACCGTCACCTCCGCCAAGGTGTTTGAAAAGGCCCGGAAGCCCGCCTACCAGCTGACGGTGGACCTCGGCCCGGAGCTGGGGGAGAAGAAGACCTCCGCCCAGATCACCGACCGCTACACCCCGGAGGAGCTGGTGGGCAAGCAGGTGCTGGCGGTGGTGAACTTCCCGCCCCGGCAGATCGCCGACTTCATGTCCCAGGTGCTGGTCCTGGGCACCTACAGCGCCGGCGGCGTGGTGCTCATCACCCCGGACAAGCCGGTGGAAAACGGCGACAAGCTGGGCTGACGGAGGGCGCGGCATGGCAAAGCTCTATCAGCTGCTGGATATCCGCCCCGGCCTCACCGCCCTCATCGGCTCCGGAGGCAAGACCTCCCTGCTCTACACCCTGGCCGGGGAGTTGCAGAAAAAGGGGAGGGTCGTCATCGCCACCACCACCCACATCCGCCGGCCGGAGCAGCTCCCTCTGGCCACCGGGGCGGAGGAGCTGCAGGGGCTTTTGGCGGCCCACCCCATTGTGTGCGCCGGCACCCCGGCGGAGGACGGCAAGCTCACCGCTCCCGGCTTCCCCGGCTGGGACGCCGCGGCGGACTATACCCTGGTGGAAGCCGACGGAGCCCACGGCCTGCCCCTGAAGGCCCACGCCTCCCACGAGCCGGTGATCCCCCCGGGCTGCGGGAATGTCATCTGCGTGGTGGGGGCCTCCGGCTTCGATAAGCCCATCGCCCAGGCGGTGCACCGGCCGGAGCGCTTCCTGGAGCTCACGGGCCTCACCGGCATGGACAGCGCCGCAGCGCCGGAGCTGGCGGCGGCGGTCATCGCCCGGGAGGGCCTTTGCAGCCGGGTATTCATCAACCAGACGGACGCCCTGCCTCGGTTCTTCGGCCGGGGCAAGCTCCGGGAGTTCGCCCGCTGCGTGGAGGTGCCGGTGGTGGCCGGCTCCCTGCGCCAGGGCCTGTGGGAAAAGCTCAAGTGACCTCTGCGGATAAAGAAGGACCGCCTCCCTGTGGGGGAGGCGGTCCTTCTTTGTCTCTTTTCAGGGGTTCATGGCGGCATAGAGGGCGTCCGCCAGCCGGGCATATTCCGCCAGGCCCAGCCGCTCGCCCCGGATGGCGGGGTCTAAGCCGCAGGCGGTGACGATGGCGGCAAGCTTCTCTTTGGGCAGGGAAAAGCCGGTCTGTAGGCTGTTCACCAGGGTCTTGCGGCGCAGGGCGAAGCCGCTGCGCACCGTGCGCCAGAAGAGGGCCGTGTCCCGGACCTCCACCGGCGGCGCCGGGCGCACCGGGCAGCGGATCACCGCGGAGGTGACCTTGGGGGCCGGCAAAAAGCACTCGGCGGGCACCTCGAAGAGCAGCTCCGGCTGGGTGTAGTACTGCATCAGCAGGGAAAAGGCCCCGTACTCCGCCGTGCCGGGCCGGGCGCAGATGCGCTGGGCCACCTCCTTCTGGATGAGCACCGTCAGGCACGCAAAGCAGCCGCTCTCCGCCAGCTTGGTCAGCACCGGGGTGGTGATGTTGTAGGGCAGGTTTGCGCACAAAAGGGGCCGCAGACCGGCGAAGTGCTCCGCCGTCAGGGCGGCCAGATCCAGCTTCATCACATCCCCGGGCACCAGGATAAAGTTGTCATGGGCGGCCATCGTTTCCTCCAGCACCGGGTAGAGCCGGGCGTCCAGCTCCACGGACACCACCCTGCCGGCGCGCCGGCACAGCTCATCCGTCAGCGGGCCGATGCCGGGGCCGATCTCCAGCACGCCGCAGGACTTATCCGCGCCGCAGGCGGCGGCGATGTCCCGGGGCACCCAATTTTCAATGAGGAAGTTCTGGCCCTTGCCCTTGTCGAAGCGAAAGCCGTGGCGGCTCAGGAGCCGCTCAATTTCCCGGCGGTCACAGAGGTTCATGGTGTTCTCCTTTTTCCGTATGATAGGCCCCGCCCTCATTCCTCCACCGGCAGCACCAGGCGCGAGCAGTACCGCTGCGCCTCGATCTCCCGGCCCGTGGAGGGGGCCACGATGCCCAGCACCCGCACAAAGCCCGCGGGCTTGAGTCCCCGGGCCTTTACCTCCCGGCCCAGGGTCAAAAACGCCTCGTCCACGCCGTCATAGCTGCCGTAGTAGAGCACGGACAGCACCCGGCACGCCGGCAGCGTCACCGCCTCCGGCGGCGCCTTTTCGGGCCGCACCGGCACGCACACCTGGTAGGGGTAGGGCTCGTTGCTGATGTAGCCCTCCAGATAGTCCCGCCGCTGGGATATGGTGAACATGGGCTCGTCGGAGAGCCGGTAGCCCCGGCGGACGCACTGGCCGAAGAAGCCGTACATATCCCGGTACTTGTCGGCGATGGTGTGGCCCTCGCAGCGCTGGGCGCAGCAGGTCACGGCGGGCAGGGTCATCAGCTGGATGGACATCCCCGCCGCCTCCCCGGCCCGGAGGCGCAGCTCCTCCACGCCCCGGTCGATCTCCCGCTGGCGGACCTCCAGGGCGGCGAGCATATCCGCCACCCGGCCGCCGTCGGAGAAGTACCGGGCGATCTCGTCGGTCTGCAGGCCCATGGCCTTGAATTTCTCGATCTGCATGATGCGGGCCACATTGTGGTTGTCGTAGTACCGCCGGCCGCTGTCCGGCGCGATGTAGGCCGGGGTCAGCAGCCCCTTTTCCTCCAGGCGCAGCAGGGTGCTCCGGGAGATACCGCAGGCCCGGGCGGCCTCGGTGATCTGGAAGAGGGCGTTCTTGTTCAGCTCCATAATAATTCTCCTAAAAAAACACTTGCTTCGTTCAGGGGTGGACGGATTATAATGTCATTATAAGAGATATATCGCCGCTGTCAAGCCCCTCGACGGCGGAAAAAAGGGGGAGGTGGGGGCCATGTCCATACAAAAGCGGCTTGTGAGCGCCGCGCTGTGCCTGTGTGTGCTCTGGGGGCTTTTGCCCGCCGCGGCCTGGGCCGTTACACAGGGCAGCACGCAGCAGAATGAGAAGATCTACGGCAAGTCCATCGTGGCGTGGAAGGACGGAGCGGTCTCCTTCAACATCAACGGCATAGACGGCGGCAAGACCTACCAGACCACCTACAGGAACCTGGGGTATAAGACGACCGTTTCCGTGGACGGCGCCGCAAAGCAGATAAATCCGCCGCAGCTCCTTGCCGCCGGCCTGCGGCTGGATGTGGACCTGCAAAAGTATGCGGAAAACTATATCATGGTGCAGTACACCCTGACCAACAACGGCGCTGAAGCCCATAAAATACGGATCGGCGGCCACGCCGATGTGATGATCGATAAAAACGACCGTGCGCCTATTTATGCGGAGACAAAGGGCGGCAGCACGCTGAACATGGTCGGCAGCCCCAAAAACAGCTATGCCTTCAAGCTGATGGCTCCCAGCTGCGACACCCTGTGGTACGGCAGCTTCTACGATGAATACCGCGACTGCTTTACAGACAAAAAGGACCGGGGGCCCAACAACAAATTCACGGGGGACAGCGCCCTGGGCTATTCCTGGCTCACCACGGTGGCCCCGGGGGAGGTCTGGACGCGCTGCATCCTGCTCGGCGTGGGCAGCTTAAATGAGATGAGCGCGGCATCCCCGTCCGTCCCGGCGCCCCAGGTGCTTATGCCCGATCCGGCGATCCTGCTGAGCACCAATGAAATATACCTCACCGAGGGGGCTGCCCTGCCGGAGTGGAAAAGCTACATCGCCTCCTTTACGGGTGAGGTCACCACCTCAGGCACCCCCGGCAGCACCAAGACTCCCGGCACCTACACCGTCACCTATACCGCCAAAAGCGGCACCAAAACAGCCCGGGCCGCGCTGAAGGTCCACATTCTCCCGAAGCCGGCAGAGCTTTCCCGGACCACGGTCAGCGGCACAAGCAGCTTTACCCTGTCGGCCACCATGGAAAGGACCGGCGGCCTGACCTGGCAGGAGACCGGCTTTGTTTACGGTCTTCTGGCAAAGCCCTCCCTGGCCCAGAGCGAGGGGACGGTGAAAACCAGCCGCCCCGTCAACAGTGAAAACGGCAAGCTGACCGCCACGGTGGCAAAGAGCGCGCTGGTGGCGGGCCTTTCGTACTATGCCCGGGCCTATGCCAAGGCCGCGGACGGCACGGTGCTCTATGGCGAGAGCAGCGCCTCCTTCGGCGTCAATGCCCCGAAAAACGGCGTGATCTCCGTACAGAACAATGGCGGCAATACCTTCACCTTTACCCGCACCGGCGGAACGGACGGCCAGCAGACCGTCTATTACCGCACGGTGAACGGCTCCGCCGTGGGGGGCACGCATTTCACCCACCGGTACGGCCAACTGACCTTCAGCGCCGGCAGCAGCGCCAGCCAGAGCATCAGCGTGGCGGAAAACGGCGCAAATACTCCCTCATCATCCGCCACCGCCTACTCCAACGCCGACCGTACCTATCAGATGGAGATCTACCGCGTGGAGGGCGGCGCCACCATCGGCACGGCCAGGGCCACGCGAAAGCTGACAAACGGCAGCGGCTATACCGTTGACCGGAGTGTGTACAGCGAGAAGGAGCGAGCGGTGACCGTCAATGACAGCAACAAATGGGTCGCCGACCATTCCGGCAAAGGAGACTGGAAAATATACTTCCAAAATGACAGGGGAAAGAACACAAACCAGATAAACTTCAATGTACAAAGGACCCTTGCTGCAAGCGACAAGGAAAAAGAATACCTGGGAAAAACGGCGCAAGGGATGCTGTACAGGGCGTATTTCACCTTCCAGGAAGACGATGACGGCTATCAGCTTGTATGGGCAGGCAATCACAAGCCCGATAGCTATGGGCCATTTGAAGCAAAAGAAAGGTATATCGAGGCAAACACCACTGCATTTGGAAATGCGTACTATACGGCTACATGGGAAACCGCTGGGAAAAACCCCGATATGAACTTCCCGAGTATGGCTGGCAGAGGGGTCAAGCATGCTGGGGGAGTCGTAGTAGTGGGGAAAAAGGTGGAATTTAACGACAAAGTATATCTATTGTTCGGCGTCAAAGACACTGCCCATATCTGGTTTTCGGCAGCCGGAAGCGGCAAGGACATATGGTACATGCAGAGCTACAAGGACTACCTGAAGGTGTATGACACCGTGGAGCCGCAGCTTAGGGACATGGCGCCCATGGCAGGGGGAAAGTACCTCCCCGGGGACAGCGTGACCGTGGCCCTCGTCTTCAAGGAGATCGTGGACAAGACCAACAGCTCCCTGAGCAGCAGCTCCCAAATCACCACCAACTGGGGCGTGTTCCGATATGCCGGCGGCGCGGACACCAATGTCCTTTACTTCACCGGCACCGTCCCTGAAAATCCCCCTGATTACATCCGGCTCACAAGCTTGGACTGCGCCTCGCAGATCAAGGACATGAGCGCCGACACCGGCACCGTCAGCGGCTACAGCACCAAGCCCAGCCAGAATGTCACCGTGGGCACCGCCACCGCGCCCACCGTCACCGTGGGCGCCATCACCAACACCCACGGCGCCCTCAGCAGCACCGTCACCGCCACCGGCGCCGTGAAGCTGGAGTATGCCTGGAGCACAAGCAGTACGCTCCCCACCTCCGGCTGGACCACTGCCGGCAGCCCCAGCAGCGCCGCGGTAAAGACCGCCCGCTCCGCCGGCACCTATTACCTCCATGCCCGGGTCACCAACCGGGACGGCCTGGTAAAGACGGCCTACAAAGCGGTGACGGTCCCCAGCAGCGGCAGCAACGCGGTCAGCAGCAATGCCTATCTGCAGGTCACCGCCGCCGACAGTACCTGGGCACGGCAGCAGACCATCACCGTCTCCCGCTTGCCCACCGACGCGAAGGTGACGGTGAAGCCCCCCAGCGGCACCTCCACTGTGCACGGCAGCGGCAATGTGTCCTTCAGCTACACAGCGAAAACCAACGGCCTTTATACCTTCACCATGAAGGTGAACGGCGAGACCATCACCCGGCAGGCGGTGATCAGCAAGATCGACACCACCGCCCCCGCCATCACCATCCATGACCTGCCCGGCAGCCGCTATGCCGAGCGGATGACCCTGACCTTCTCCGTTGCCGATGGCGGCTCCGGCGTGAACAGCGTCACGGCGAAATGGGGAAGCACCGCGGCCAGTGTCACCAAGAACAGCGACGGCACCTATTCCGTCCTCTGCCCCAACACCACGGGGACCCATCAGCTGACGGTCACCGCCACGGACAAGGTGGGCAACAGTGCCGTCAAGTCCTCCAAGAGCTACACCGTGGATCTGAAGGCACCGACCCTGACCGTAACGAAGGTCAGCCAAGGGGCCACGGGGGCGATCTACTCCTATCAGGTCACGGCAAACGGCAACACGGGCATCGTCCTGCACCTGCCGGACGGCACAGAGACCACCGCACTCAACGGCCGATTTACCATGAAAGAGCCGGGGACCTACCGCGTGACCCTCAGCGATGCCGCCGGGCACTTCGCCTCCAGAGACCTCACCGTTGCCGACACTGTGGACGGCACGGCGCCGGATGTGCGGCTCTATGCCGCCGCAGAGCCGGCCAGCAGCTTGCCGGTGGAGGTGTCGGTGCTTGAGACCGGCAGCACCCCCACCCTCCGGCTGAACGGCACAGCCCTGGCGGCCAGCGCCGGGGAGGGCAGCGGCCTTTACACCAGCAGCTTTACCGTGACAAAGGGCGGGGTCTACACTGTCGCCGCCGTGGATGGAGCAGGCAACCGCGGCCAGGCCGCCCTTACCGCCTACGCCCTGGTGGACAGGGCCGCCCGGCGGATCGCCGCCGCCGAGCCAGACGGCACCTACGGTAATCTTCCCCTACCGGCCTCGGAAAAAACCGGCCACAGCTTTGCCGGCTGGTATACCGCGGAGACCGGCGGCACCAAGGCGGAGGCCGCCGGGCAGGTAGACGCCGGCTACACCCTCTACGCCCGGTGGACGGCCAATACCTATACCCTGACCTTCAACGCCAACGGCGGCTCGCCCAACCCCGGAAATACCACCGTGACCTATGGCGAGACCTATGGCACCCTGCCCGTTCCCACCCGCCCGGGCTATGCCTTTGCGGGCTGGTACACCGCGGCGAGCGGCGGTACGCAGGTGAAGGCCACGACCCCTGTCACCGAGGCGAAGGACCACACCCTCTATGCCCGGTGGGAGGCGGTCTCCGTCACCGTTACCTGGGGAGAGCTGGCCTTCACCTATGAGGACGGGACATGGAACCCCCGGACTCACACCTATGTGGGCGGCGGCTGGCGCGCCGACGGGAGCGCCGCCGTCACCGTGGAGAACCGGGGCGCCGCCGCGGTCACGGTGACCCTGGATTATACCGCGGCGGACGCAGCCATAGCAGGCAGCTTCGCATACAGCGGGGGAGGAGCCGTCACAGGCCCCGTTACCCTGGCGCCGCTTGAGAAGAAGCAATTCCGTCTGGACCTGTCGGGGAAGCCCTCAGGTCCCCTGGAGAAAGGAAAAATCGGTACAGTGACTGTCCGGCTGGGAGGTGGTACATGATGCAGACTCAAGAGGAAAAAAAGAGCAGGCAGGGCAAGAAGCGCTGGCTTTTACTGCTGCTCCTGCTCCTGATGCTGCTCACCCTTGCCACCTGCAGCCAGTCGCTGCTTTCCCGCCGGGAGGACCCCGCCGATGACCCGGCGGTGCCGGCCCTGGCCCCCTCTCAGGGCGATGCCGCCACGGCCCCCGGCGGGGGCACCGTGTCGCTGACCTACTCCGACGCGGTGGACATCGACCTCTCGGACAAGGCCGCCGGGCTCCTGTTCGCCAACCCCGAAAAGTCCGGCTGGGACGCGGAGGTGCAGCTGGTGATCGGGGAGGCCGTGCTGGCCCGGTCCCAGCGGCTGTCCCCGGGCCAGCAGGTCACCCGGCTCCCGCTGTCCTCCGGCGGGGAGAAGAAGCTCTCCCCCGGAAGCTGTGAGGGCAAGCTCCTGGTGGCCTTCTACCACCGGCAAAGCGGCCAGCAGGCCATGCTGAACACCGAGATACCCGTCAGCGTCACCGTGACGGACTGACCGCCCCGCATTTATCGATCACGCGCTCCGACAAAGGCGGAGCGGCGCATAACCAAGCGAAGAATAACGGAAAGAAAGGATGAATCACCATGAAGAAAACGCTTGCACTGATCCTGACCCTGGCCATGGTCCTCTCCCTGGCCATCGTTCCCGCCGCCGCAGCCACCACAACGGATAACATCACTACGACAGGCGGCACGGCCACCCACGATGTAACGGCCACCTACAGGACCTCCTCCTCCGGCAGCACCGGCGGCGGCACGGTCTACAGCGTGGACATCGCCTGGGGCGATATGGCCTTTACCTACACCGCCGGCTCGGCGGGTACCTGGGACCCCGCCACCCACAGTGTCGCCGGCGGCACCAGCGGCGCCTGGACGCCGGACTCTTCCGACGGCAACAAGATCACCGTCACCAACCACTCCAACGCCGAGGTAACGGCATCGCTTACCTATACGCCTGTGGCCGCCTTCAGCGGCATCACCGGAACCTTCAGCAATGCCACGCTGAACCTGGCCACGGCAGTGGGCACAGCGGTTTCCGCCGCCCCCAGCAACTACACGACCCTCTCCCTCTCCGGCGCGCTGGCCAGCGGCACTGCGGACAACACCAAGATCGGCACCATCACCGTCACCCTGAGCTGATCTCACCTTAAGCGAAGATCCTGCCCCCCACGGGGCCGTGTCTGCGGAGGGAATACCCCCCTTCCACCTTTGGCAGGCACGGCCCCGTTTATTATGCGCCGGGGGAGTGGCTCCCCTGCCCGCAAAAAAAAGACCGCCGAGGCGGTCTTTTTTTATGCGGCTTGAGCGCTCAGCGGTTCAGCGCCTTCTTCAGGGCGTCCACCCGGTCGGTCTTCTCCCAGCTCACGCCCAGATCCTCCCGGCCCATGTGGCCGTAGGCGGCCAGCTGGCGGTAGATGGGCTTCTGCAGGTCCAGGTCGCGGATGATGGCGGTGGGCCGCAGGTCGAAGACCTTCTCCACGGCGGCCTCCAGCTGATCGTCGCTGACAACGCCGGTGCCGAAGGTCTCTACCAGCACGCTCACGGGGCGCGCCACGCCGATGGCGTAGGCCAGCTCCACCTGGCAGCGCTTGGCCAGCCCTGCGGCCACCACATTCTTGGCCACCCAGCGGGCGGCGTAGGCGGCGGAGCGGTCCACCTTGGTGGGATCCTTGCCGGAGAAGGCGCCGCCGCCGTGGGGGGCGCTGCCGCCGTAGGTGTCCACGATGATCTTGCGGCCGGTGAGGCCGGAGTCGCCCTGGGGGCCGCCGATGACGAAGCGGCCGGTGGGATTTACATAAAACTTTGTATTCTCGTCCAGCAGCTCCGCGGGCACGGTGGGGCGGATCACCAGCTCGATCATATCCTTGCGGATGGTCTCCAGGGAGGTCTCGGCGTCGTGCTGGGTGGAGACCACCACGGTGTCTACCCGCACGGGCTTGCCGGCATCGTCATACTCCACGGTGACCTGGGTCTTGCCGTCGGGCCGCAGGTACTTCACCAGACCCTGCTTGCGGACCTCCGTCAGGCGCTTGGCCATCCTGTGGCTCAGGGAGATGGCCAGGGGCATCAGCTCCGGGGTCTCGTCGCAGGCGTAGCCGAACATCATGCCCTGGTCGCCGGCGCCGTTGTCCAGAGCGGCGTCGCCGCTCTCCTTGGCCTCCAGGGACTTGTCCACGCCCATGGCGATGTCGCCGGACTGCTCGTCGATGTTGGTGATGACGGCGCAGGTGTTGCCGTCAAAGCCGTACTTGGCCCGGTCGTAGCCGATGTCCAGCACCACCCGGCGGGCGATCTTGGGGATGTCCACATAGCAGGAGGTGGTGATCTCGCCCATGATGTGGATGAGGCCCGTGGAGGCGCAGGTCTCGCAGGCCACGCGGCCGTGGGGGTCCTTCTCCAGAATGGCGTCCAGCACAGCGTCGCTGATCTGGTCGCAGATCTTGTCGGGATGTCCTTCGGTAACGGACTCAGAGGTGAATAAGCGTCTTGCCATGATAAATTTCTCCTTTCAATTCGCGGGAATAGCAAAAGAAAAGCGCTCCATCGTGAGGATGGAGCGCGGTGACATTCCTTGCACATCCTCATCTTTCGATTCCTTCGCCGGATTTGGCACCTTGAAAAAACAGGTTGCCGTGACTTCATCGGGCCGTTCCCTCCGTCACTCTTGATAAGGTATTCGGTTTTCGGTACTTCGCTATTTTGATTGTAACAGATTTGCCGGGAATGTCAACCGCCTTTTGAAAAATTCATGGAAAATACACACATTTTCCAATGTTTATAAAAAGGACATGACTTTTCCCCCGGGGTAGGGTATAATCTCCTCATTCCATCACATACGGGAGGAAATTTTCCTTGAAGAAGATCTATGACGCCGTGGAGCGGTTCTGCGCCAAGCATCCGCGCTTCGGCATTAGCGACCTCATGCGCTATATCGTCATCGGCAATGTGGCCGTTTTTCTGCTGTCCATGTTCCTGCGGGACCAAAGCGCCCTGAGCTTTCTCTACCTCAACGGGGAGCGGCTGCTCCACGGTGAGCTCTGGCGCATCGTCACCTTCGTTCTGGTGCCCGGCAGCGGCAGCATCTTCTGGCTGGCGGTGTCTCTGTACTTCTATTACTGGATCGGCTCTACCCTGGAGCGCCAGTGGGGCACGGCGAAATTCAACCTCTATTACTTCTCCGGCGTACTGCTGACGGTCATCGGCACGGTGCTGGCCACCCTCCTCTCCGGAAGCTCCATCACCGTGGCCGGTGCCTCCTATGTGAACCTCTCCATGTTCCTGGCCTTTGCCTGCCTTTTCCCGGATACCCAGGTGCTTTTGTTCTTCATCATCCCGGTGAAGATGAAGTGGCTGGCCTATCTGGACGGGGGCCTCTTTGTCTACGGCATCGTGGGCTCCGCCGTGGCCGGGGATCTGGCCGGGGTGGTGCTGCCGGTGGTGGCGCTTTTGAACTTCGCCATCTTCATCTGGCCCAACCTCCACTATGCCGCCCAGCGCCGGGCCTATCAGCACCGGCCCCAGACGGTGGAGTTCAAAAAGGCCGTGAAGCAGCAGGAAAAGCAGCAGGGCTACCACCACAAGTGCGCCGTCTGCGGCCGCACGGATGCCGACCACCCGGAGCTGCAGTTCCGCTATTGCAGCAAGTGCGCCGGGTACCACTGCTTCTGCCAGGACCACATCTTCTCCCATGTCCACTTCACCGATGAGTGAGCCATAAAAAAAGACCGCCGCAGGCGGTCTTTTTTTTATGGCTCGGGGCGCATCTCATCCCACGCACAGGGTCATGGTGAGGGCGTACATGTCCTCCCCCAGGAAGAGAGGGCATTCGCCGCTGTCGGACTGCTGGATATACAGATTTTCCCCGGAGGGGGAGATGAGGACCGGGAAGGCGTCGGCCATGTGGATGCCTTGGGTGGTGACGGCGGTGATGCGCAGATATTGGCCGTCCATGATCCAGGAGCCGGTGTAGAGGGTGGTATAGGGCTCCGCCGGGGCATTCTGGCAGCGGAGCTCCAGAGTGAGGTCTGCGTTGAAGGTGAGATCCCAGCCGTCACAGCTCCAGGAGGTGCCCTGGAGGCCCAGGTCCGTGGGGGGCAGGTAGTCGTCATCCCCGGCCTGAAGCCCCTCAACGCCAAAGTAGGCAAAGAGGCCGAAGTCCAGCAGGGAGGGGCAGCCGTAGTCCCCCATGGGCATGCTGAGGGTGCCCTGGTCGTTGATGAGGAAATACCAGCTCACGAACTCGCCTGCCTCCGGGGTGGCCTCCAGCTCCAAATAGGGGCCGTCGGCATCCGGGGACAGGAGCGGGGCGCAGACCAGCAGGGGCTGGGCCACCTCGCTGCGGTAGAGCACGGCGTCTACCTCCGGGAGGATGCCGTTGCCATCCGGCACCGCCAGGATGCGGTTGATGGCCACGGAGTCATTCTCGCCCCGGGGGACAAAGCAGAAGATCTCCCCCTGGCCATCGCCGATGACGCATTCATCGGGGATGGTGAGCAAAAATGGCATGATCTCCACCAAATCGGCCCGGGTGGCTTGGAGCCAGGCGCGAATGTCGGAGGTTTCGTTTTCAGAGCGGCAGCCCAGGTAGGCCACTGCCCCGGCGCATTGGCCCACGCCGTCAGTGGCGATGCTGCTGCGCAGCAGCTCCAGGGAGGCGGCGGCCTCCTCCTGGGTCACAGCGGGGGAAATATCCGGGTCGTTGGTGGGATCCCGGGGCGGGGGATCCACCCTGCCGCAGGCGGTAAGGGCCAGGGCCAGCAGCAGGCACAGCAGCAGCGCCGCCAGCCGGGTCCGATTCGTGTTCTTCATGGCGATCTGTCCCCTTTCAGAAGGTCCCGCTGCGCCCGTGACCGCCGCCGCCGGAGCAGCTGGAGGTGCTGCCGGAGGAGCTGCCGCTGTCGCTTTCGTCACGGACCTTTACGCGGGTGGTAGTGGTGTGGGTATAGTGCTCGTAGCCGTCGGTGAGGGTGAGGCCATCGGCGGAGATGTAGTCATCTGCCCAGGCCCCGGGGCGCACGGAGCGCATGCTCCGCTTCAGCCAGCCGCAGATGCTGCCGGCGATGCAGCAGGAGAGCAGCACCGCCACGCCGATGAGGGCCCAGGGGCTCTGGCGGACCGGATGGCCGGCATCGGCTCGGGTGAGATAGCTGTCGCAGGCCTCCAGGTAGTGGGAAAGACCGGTGTACCACTGGTTTTCGCCAAAGTCGCCCAGGAACTCCTCCTCCATCTTTTCTGCGCCGTATTCATCCAGGGCGTATTCGCCGTAGGGGCCATAGACAAACATGGCATAGGCCCGGTTTTCCATGCTCAGGAGAATGATGACGCCGTTGCGATCCTCCCCCAGCCCCAGGCCGTTGGCGTGGTAGAGCTGGTAGAGGGTCACATAGGGATCATTGCCGCCATCGCTGTAGGTTTTATAGTTGTCCACGAACAGGGCGTATACGCCGCAGTCGTGGCGGCGGGAAATATCCTGGGCCCGCGTCTCCAGATCCTCCCACTGGGCGGAGGAGAGCCGGCCGGAAAGGTCGAAGATGCGGCATTCCGGATCCAGCACCCCTGCCAGCGCCGGGGCGGCGGTGGCAGGAGGCGCGGTCTCCGTGCCCGTCTGGCCCTGATCCTCGCCGGCACTCTCCGGGGGGAAGTGGGCCAGGATGTACTCCTGGGCGGTGCGGTGCATGGCGTCCACCGCCTGGATGAGGGCCGTGGCGCTGATATTCATATCCGAGCCGTCCCAGGCCCGGGCCGCCATGTAGGGCTCCACGGCGGCGCGGATGGCCTCGTGGATGTCGCTGGGGCCGCCGTGCTCCTGGGTGAGGGTGGTGAGCACGCACCAGCCGTCCTTCACCAGGGCATAGGAGCCGTCCGCCAGGGGGCTCATCAGCAGGGTGAGGGTGATGCCCTCAGCGGCCTCGCCGCAGCCGTAGCCATACTCCTCGTAGATAAAGAGGGCGGCCTCATTGACATTGACGCCCTGGTCGATGAGCACATCCACCCGCATATCAATGTTGTAGGTTTGGGTAAATTCCGGCAGCAGCTCCTGGCCCATGTAGGTCATTTCCACGCTGCCCAGGGCATCGGTCTCGTCATGGAAAACGCCGTGATCCGCGGCGGAGGCGGTGGGTATCCACAGCGCCGCCAGCAGCAGCGCCAGAACAAGGCAAATTGCCAGCTTTCTTTTCATGCTCTGCACCCCCTATCGCATCAGCAGCAAGGAGCCCACGGTGCCCAGCAGGGACAGAGCTCCGGCAATGGCGGCGAACAGGCCCCAGTAGCGCCCGGGGCTCACGGGCAGGTCGCCCACCAGCTTGCCGGTCTGCCCGTTCATGGCAAAGAGGAAGTCCTCCCCCCGCCACTTGGTGTGGAGCATCCACACCGGCAGCAGGGCATAGTGGACCTTGCCCCGCTCCAGGTGGGTGTCGCCCTCCGTGGGAGTCACGGAGTCATACCCCTCCACGGTTTGGCGCAGGGCATCGGTGAAGGTGTTGTCACAGCGCTTTTCAGCCCGCCCGCGGCTATCCTCCATGGACACATCGTACTTATCCGCCAGAAAGCCCGGGAGGTAGGCGGTGGAGAATTTCTTCAGCTCACCGTAGTCGTAGGGCTCGATGGAGTCCATGTGCCGGTCGGGCATCTTGGTGGAGGCGTCCACCGGCACCTTTTCAAAGCTCAGGGTGCCGGCGCGGTAGACCTCGTAGTGCTCGGTTTCGGTGATCTCGTAGTCCCCGTCCCGGTGGCTGTGGGAGCGGGTGGCCAAAAAATGCTTGCCGCCCCGGGCCTGGCCGTCGAAGAGCCAGAAGGGCACATATACCCCCTGGATCTCCTGCAGGTGGTTTTCCGCGGAGAAGCTCTTGGGCAGGAACACCTTGCCCTTATAGTGCTTTTTCAGGGCCGCGATGGCGTCCTCCCGGCTGAGCCTGAAGGGGATGACGAAGTCCGGCCTCAGGGTCCCGGCGAATTGGCCGGGCACCACCGTGGGGTTGCCGCAATAGGGGCAGGAGGTGGCGGCGGTGGAGGCGTCGCACAGGAGCTGGGCCCCGCAGCTGGGGCAGCTATAGGCCCGCATCCCCTGGCCCTCCGGGCCCCAGTCGGTGCTCAGGTCAGAGGTGTCCCAGTCGGAGCCGTCCTCTCCCGCCTTGGCCTCGGCCTTTTGCTCCGCCTGCTGGGAGGCCGCCGCAGCGGCGGCCTCCTTCTCGGCGTAGAGTGCCTCTATTTCGGCTACATCGTAGGAAGAGCCGCAGTAGTCACATTCCAGCTTGCCGGAGCCGCCCACAAAGTGCAGCGGGCCCGTGCAGGCCGGGCATTTATAGTTGGTCACCTGGGTGGGCATGGTGGATATCCCCTCCTTACTGTACTTTATAGAAGATCACTTGTGCGAAGACCATTTTGTCCATTGCCGGATCCTGGGGGAGCTGCAGCTCCAGCACGAGGGTGCCGGGGTCGTCCTCCCCCTCTCCGGGCTCATGGCCCAGGGCTTGGATATCACCCACGGCGGTGCCCGCCGGGGTGCAGAGGGTGCGGCTTTCCGTGCGCAGCTCCGTATAGCACGCCTTCCCCGGCCGGAGATAGGTGAAGTACAGGGGCCCGGTCAGCACCGCCTCCCCCTCCCGGGTGAGGGCAATGGTCTCGCCGGCCTTATCGATGCGGGCCTGCCAGCGGGCGTCCTCGCTCTCCCAGGTGCCCTCCAGCACGGGCCAGAGCACATCGTTGTCCACATAGGTGTGGTCGCCGTCCAGGAGCTGGTAGTCGGGGTTTACCGTGTCGCCGCCGTCCATGATCTGGTCGGTGACAAAGTGCTTATAAAGCCCCGAGATGGTGATGCCCACCGCTACCCCTGCAATGAGAAGGATGATCATCTTCTTCATGGTCTCAGGGTCGGGGGCTGCCGCAGTTGGCGCAGAACTTGCCGGTGTTGCCGCCCTGGCCGCACTGGCAGGTCCACTCCCCGGCAGGGGCGGGCTTGCCGCAGTTGGAGCAGAATTTCCCGGTGTTGGCGGTGCCGCACTCGCAGGTCCAGCCGCCGGCGGCAGCGGGCTTCGGCTTGCCGCACTCAGCGCAGAACTTGCCGGTGTTCCCCCCGTGGC
>CAKTPM010000006.1 GCA_934591705.1 uncultured Oscillospiraceae bacterium | reverse complement strand
GATTCGAACCACCGAAGGCGTTGCCAGCAGATTTACAGTCTGTCCCCTTTGGCCACTCGGGAAATCCCCCATATGAACATGTAAGAAGCTGGAGCTGGTGGACGGATTCGAACCCCCGACCTGCTGATTACAAATCAGCTGCTCTACCAGCTGAGCTACACCAGCACATGACCAGCAAACCGTATAATAGCAGAAGCGTGCCCTTTTGTCAACAAGAAATTTGTGAAAATCCGCAGAAGATAAGGAGACGATGCCATGCAGCTGCAAGAAATGGCCGCAGAGTACGCCCGGTCGGCACAAATGATCACCGCCCGGATGACGGAGCTGCGCCTGCAGGAAAGGCAGGAGCCGGACCGGGACAAGCGCTGTCGCCTGCGGCGGCGCATCCGGGAGCTGTATCCGCTGCGGCAGCAATGCCGGGAGCTGGAGCAGATCACCCGAAAATACTACGACAGGAGCTTTTTTATCCATGGGAAGTACAGAGTTTGAGCTCTTTGACCTGCCGGAGCTGGAAAGGTGGCGCCAGGGGGACGAGGACAACTCCCGGCGTCTGGAGCGGCTGCGCCGGAATCTGCCCCTGGCCCTGGAGGAGCTCTCCCCCGCCCAGCGCCGGCAGGTGGAGATGTACTATTTTCGCCGCATGAAGCAGGCGGACATTGCCCGGGAGCTGGGGGTCAACAAGTCCTCCGTCAGCCGTGGCCTGGCCCGGGCCAGGCGGCAGCTGAGAAAATATCTCCGCTACAGCTTATAATGTCGCCGCCGCGCTTGACTATATCCCCGGGGAAATGTACAATATATACACATACATATACTGGTAATTTTTGCACAGCAACGAGAAAGGATGGAAGACCCGTGTTTTACAGAATCTTACATCACAAGCAGCTGCGGCTTTTGGCAGGTATCTTCGGTGTGGCCTGCAGCGCCGCGGCCTGCAACCTGATCCTCGTACCCCAGGGCTTTTACAGCGGCGGCCTCTACGGCCTGTGCCAGGTCGTGCGCACGCTTCTGACCACGAAGATGAACATCACCGCCGGGGTGGATATCGCCGGTATCATCTATTTTTTGGCCAATGTCCCCCTGTTCCTCCTGGCCTGGCGCTCGCTGGGCAAGCGCTTTTTGGCCTATGCCTCCATCTGCACCATGACCTCCTCCCTCCTGCTGTCCACCATTCCCGTGCCGGCGGTGCCCTTTATCGCCGACCCCCTGACCAGCTGCCTGGTGGGCGGTATCCTCTCCGGCTTCGGCGGCGGCCTGGTGCTGACCTGCGGCTGCTCCACCGGCGGGCTGGATATCCTGGGCCTTTACCTGAGCAAAAAGGGCGCCCATCTCACGGTGGGCAGATTCTCCATCACCTTCAACGCGGGGCTCTACACCCTCTGCGCGATCCTCTTCAGCCCCACCATCGCGATCTACAGCATCATCTACACCGTGTTCTCCGCCCTGTTTTTGGACCGCATCCACCAGCAGAATGTCACCGACCAGGTGCTGATCTTTACCAAGCACAAGCAGGCGGAGATCAGCCACTTCATCTTGGAGCGGCTGGAGCGCGGCGTGACCTCCTGGGAGGGCACCGGCGGCTATACCCAGGAGAAGGTGGCGGTGCTGTGCGCCTGCCTCAACAAGTACGAGGTGGCCACGGTGCAGCAGGCCGTCCGGGAGATAGACCCCGAGGCCTTCACCATCGTGCAGGAGGGCGTATACGCCGGCGGGAACTTCGAGCGGCACCTGCTGTGAGGAAAAAAGACCCCGGCGGGAAGATTTTTCTTGCACCCCGCCCCGGGGTGTGCTACCATACATCCATACCCTGCGGGGCCGTTTTATGGAAAGGCCCCCGGGCGCTTTACGCAGAAGGAAGGAGGCGGCCGCTATGGACAGCCGGAAACCGGCCTATTTCGGGAGCGTACGCTTTTTCAAAAACATCATCCTGCTGGCGGTGGTGCTGGCCATCGGCATCAGCGCGGCCTTTGCGCTGCACTATAAGCAGCAGTACAAAACGCTTCTGCAGGCGGTGGGCGCCGCCGAGAGCGGCGGGAGCATCGTCATCGACGGCGAGGGCCCGTCCTATCAAAAGCTCTACCCGGACTTCCGCGCGCCGGCGGAGTACGCCGCCACCGTACGGGAGAGCCGCAAGGCGTATATCACCGTGGATCTGGTATCCTATGTGGGCGCCGGGGACATCCTCGATCAGCTGGATGAGCTGGGCGTCCGGGCCACCTTCTTCGCGGCGGCCCCCCACAGTGACAGCGATGGGGAGATCCTCCGCCGCATTGTGGACAGCGGCCACACCCTGGGTATGCTCTCTTGGTCCAAGGACTGCGCGGTCATGTATGCCTCCGTGGAAAACTATCTCAACGACATGCAGCAGATTTTTACCTATATTCAGGAGACCACCGGCGTGACCCCCACCCTTTTCCGGGTCTACGGCGGCAGCATCAACAGCTATAACAGCGGCATCTACCAGCCCATGCTGGCGGAGATGATCCGCCGGGGCTTTGTCCCCTTCGACTGGAACATCTCCTCCCAGGTGGGGCAGTCGACCCCCACGGCGGAGGCCCAGGTCAAGAATATTTCCGAGGCCCTGGGCCGGGTGGACCGGGCGGTGATCCAGTTCCAGGACACCCAGGACCTGGAGGAGACCCGCAAGGCCATGCCGCTGCTGGTGGAGGCCATACAGCAGGCGGGCTTCTCCATCGAGCCCCTGACGGCGGTGACGAAGCCGGTGCTCTTCGCCGGCGGAACGAGCTGAAGCGGAAACGGAATACAAAAAACTCCGCCGCCGGCGGAGTTTTTTAATGGGCGTTTTTGCTCTTAGCGGTGTTGATGGAGGCGATAAGGAGCTTTTTGATTTCTGTACATTGCTCCAGAATGGCGGTGTCATCATAGTATCCGCTCTCCAGAAGCAGTTCCAGCCAGTACTCGCTTTCCGAGCATTCCTTCAATGCGATTTGCAGCTTAGCGATAAAATCTGCCCGGCCATGAGCATAAAAGGCCTCTCGAATATTGGCCCCGATGCTGGTGCCCGAGCGCAGCAGCTGATTGGTCAAAACCGCCTCTCGGCGCTCCTTTTTGACATGGCTGCACACCCGGATGATGGCGAGTGCAAACGCCTTCGATTTATCAAGCAGCGGGCTGGCCACAGCGCGTTCCTCCCGTGTCTCACTTCTTCACTATTCACTATTACCTGTTCCCTCCCAAAAAGCGACGGGGTGAAAAGTGAAAAGCGAAGAGTGAAGAAGTAATAAGTAAAAATCGACGACCTTCTTACGAAGACCGTCGATTTTTGGAGCGGGCGACGAGGCTCGAACTCGCTACCCGGCATCCCACGAATGGCAGAGCCATTCGCGGGAACCCTACCTCACCTCGAAATTTTATGTGCTTCGCACGGGTCGAGGCAGCGAGCTCTACCCTGCCCGCGACATAGTCCAAAAACAAAACACCACCCCGAAAGGGTGGTGTTTTCTTTTTGGAGCGGGCGACGAGGCTCGAACTCGCTACCTCGACCTTGGCAAGGTCGCGCTCTACCAGATGAGCTACGCCCGCAAACGCAAGACATAGTATATCCGATGAAGAAACTTTTGTCAACCCTGCAAATTCAGTTTTTGAGAATTATTTCCGCGATGCCCGGCGTGCCTTCCGCCGGATAGAGGGTCACCTCCCAGGGGTCGGCCTGGGGCAGAAGGTCGGCCTGGGCAGCGCTGACGGCCTCATAGACGGCCTGGGGCTGCTCATTGAAGTAGGAAAGCTGCACGGTCAGTTCCTCGCGGCCGTCCTCCAGGGCGGCGGAGAGAAGGCCCTGCAGCGCCGAGAGGCTGGTGATGTGCACGATGGAGTCCTGCTGCTCCGCCGTGCGGCGGTAGCCCAGAGAGAGGGCGATCTCCCAGTAGTTGTGCTGCCGGGTCAGCTGATAGGTGAGATAGTCCAGGGCATAGCTGCCCATGGGGGTGTCCTGCTGCACCTCCCGGCAGGCGTTGATGATGCCGCTCTCGGCGTCGGCGTCCTCCTCCAGGTAGAGCCATACGGTGCCCTCCTCCTTATGCTGGCCCGCCAGCACCAGGATGTCGTTCACCAGGTCCTGGTAGTTCTCTGCCCGGAGCACGGAGCTGCTGCCGCTCTCATAGTAGCTGGCGCTGTGGGGGGTCACGGAGCTGTACTCCCGGTTCAGCAGCGAGCAGCCGGAGAGCAGCACCACGCCGCAGAGCAAAAGGGCAAGCACTTTTCTTTTCATGGGGCGGCCTCCTCTCCTGCCGGTCTCAAAGCTCCAGCTGCTTTTCATCGCTGTCCTCCGGCTTGAGAAGGGCGCCGGCGGCGGGCAGCGTGCGGGTGCGGTAGCGGCTGTGGTGGGTGATGCCGGTGTCCTCCGGGAAGGCCACCCGCTCTAAGCGATACTTTGGCTTGATGGTCATCACCGCCACGCCCTGGGTGCTGCGGGTGGGCTTGGGGGTGAGAGACGAGGTGTGCATCAGCAAAAGCCGGGGCTCATCGGTATAGAGGGCCACCTCCCGATCCTCCGGCAGGAACAGGCAGGCGCACAGGGGGAACTTGTCGCAGTAGGCGCCGGTGAGCTTCCGGCGGTTGGAGGCGGTGGCGTAGCTCTGCAGGGGCACCTTGGCCACCTTGCCGTTCCGGAAGAAGAAGAGCATGTTCCCGCTGTAATCGCCGCTGAGACAGGCGTAGATGACCCGCTCGCCGTCCTCCATGCCCAGCTTGGCGGGGAGATAATCTCCCAGCAGGGACGCCTTGGTCTCGGCGAACTCCCCCAGCCGGGCCTTGTAGCAGAGCCGGCGGTCGGTGAAGACCAAAAGCTCGTTGTTGTTCATGGTCTCCCAGTACTGGGCGGGGCCGTCCCCCTCCTTATACTTCTGCTCCCCGGACATCCGCAAGCTCTGGGGGGTGATCTTCTTCAGGTACCCCTCCCGGCTGAGGAACAGGTGCACCGGGTAGTCCTCGGGCAGCTCCTCCTCCGGCTCCGCCTCCAGCTCGTGGCCGTAGAGGACCTCCGTGCGCCGGGGCTGGGCGTATTTCTTCTTGACCTCGGTGAGCTCGTCGATGATGATCCTGCGCACGCGGTGCGGCGTGGCCAGGATATCCTCCAGGTCGGCGATCTCCCCCTCTAAGGCGGAGACCTCCTCCACCCGCTTGAGGATGTATTCCTTATTGATGTTGCGGAGCTTGATCTCCGCCACGAACTCCGCCTGGAGCTGGTCGATGCCGAAGCCGATCATCAGGTTGGGCACCACCTCGGCGTCCGCCTCCGTCTCCCGGATGATGGCGATGGCCTTGTCGATATCCAGCAGGATGCGCTTCAGGCCCTTGAGCAGATGCAGCTTATCCTTCTTGCGGCCCAGGATGCAGTACACCCGGCGGCGGACGCACTCCGTGCGCCAGGCGGTCCACTCCTCGAGGATCTCGCCCACGCCCATCACCCGGGGCATCCCGGCGATGAGAATGTTGAAGTTGCAGCTGAGGGTGTCCTGGAGGGGGGTCATGCGGAAGAGCTTCTGCATGAGCTTGTCCGGGTCGGTGCCCCGCTTGCAGTCGATGGCGAGTTTGAGGCCGCTGAGGTCGCTCTCGTCCCGCATGTCGGCGATCTCCTTGACCTTCCCCGCCTTCACCAGCTCCGCCACCTTGTCCAAAATGGCCTCAATGGAGGTGGAGTAGGGGATCTCGAAGACCTCGATGACATTCTGCTGCTTGTCATAGCGGTAGCGGGCCCGGATGCGCACGCCGCCCCGGCCGGTGCGGTAGATCTCCCGCAGGTCCTCGCCGGTGCAGAGGATCTGCCCGCCGGTGGAAAAGTCCGGCGCCAGCAGCGTGGAGGCGATGTCGTGGCCGGGGTTTTTCAAAAGGGCGATGGTGGTGTCGCACACCTCTCCCAGGTTAAAGCCGCAGATCTGGGAGGCCATGCCCACGGCGATGCCCTGGTTGGCGCTCACCAGCACATTGGGGAAGGCGGTGGGCAGGAGGGCGGGCTCCTTCATGGTGTTGTCGTAGTTGTCGGCAAAGTCCACGGCGTCGTTGTCGAGATCCCGGAAGAGCTCGGCGCAGATGGGGGCCAGCTTTGCCTCGGTATAGCGGCTGGCGGCATAGGCCATGTCCCGGGAATAGACCTTGCCGAAGTTGCCCTTGGAGTCCACAAAGGGGTGCAAAAGGGCCTCATTGCCCTTGGCCAGGCGCACCATGGTCTCATAGATGGCCTGGTCGCCGTGGGGGTTCAGGCGCATGGTCTGGCCCACGATGTTGGCGCTCTTGGTCCGCGAGCCCGTCAAAAGCCCCATCTTGTACATGGTGTAGAGGAGCTTGCGGTGGGCGGGCTTGAAGCCGTCGATCTCCGGAATGGCCCGGCTGACGATGACGCTCATGGCGTAGGGCATATAGTTTTCGTCCAGCGTGGCGGTGATGGGCTGATCCAGCGTCACCCCCCGCAGACCCCTCACATGGGGGTCAGCCATGTGGCGGACCTCTTTTTCTTCCTGTTTTTTTCGTGCCATAGGAGCCGTGTCCTTTCTGTGGGATGCTCCGGCGCGGCCTTGCGCCGGATAGAGCCGCGGGGGCGGCCCCCTCAGCTCACATCGATCATATCCATGTATTTGTAGCCGTTCTCGGCGATATAGTCCTTGCGCCCCGCCAGGTTATCCCCCAGCAGCAGGTCAAAGACCCGGGCGGTCTCCGCCGCCTCGGCGCTCTGCACCCGCACCAGCCGGCGGGTCTCCGGGGACATGGTGGTCATCCACATCATCTCCGGATCGTTTTCGCCCAGGCCCTTGGAGCGCTGGACATTGACCTTCTTCCCCTCGAGAGAGCGGAGGATGTCCGCCTTCTCCCGCTCGGAATAGGCAAACCAGGTCTTGTCCTTGCAGGTGATCTCAAAGAGGGGCGTTTCAGCAATGTACACGAAGCCCTCCCGGATCAGCGTGGGACACAGGCGGTAGAGCATGGTCAAAATCAGCGTACGGATCTGGAAGCCGTCCACATCGCCGTCGGTGCAGATGATGACCTTGCTCCAGCGGAGGTTGGCAAGGTCGAACTGATTTAAGTCCTTCACCGCCCTGCCGGAGACCTCCACGCCGCAGCCCAACACCTTCATGAGGTCGGTGATGACCTCGCTTTTGAAGATCCGCGGATAGTCCGCCTTCAGGCAGTTCAATATCTTGCCCCGCACGGGCATAAGCCCCTGGAACTCGGCGTCCCGGCTCTGCTTGCAGGCACCCAGGGCGGAATCGCCCTCCACGATGTAAAGCTCCCGGCGGGCGGCGTCCTTGGTGCGGCAGTCCACAAACTTCTGCACCCGGTTGGCGATGTCGATCTTCTCGGTGAGCTTCTTTTTCTGGTTGATGCGTGTTTTTTCCGCGGTCTCCCGGCTGCGCTTGTTGATGAGCACCTGGCTGGCGATCTTTTCGGCGGCATCGTGATTTTCGATGAAGTACACCGCCAGGCGTTCCCGGAGGAAGTCCGCCATGGCGTCCTGTATGAACTTGTTGGTGATGGCCTTCTTGGTCTGGTTCTCGTAGCTGGTCTGGGTGGAGAAGTTGCTGCTCACCAGCACCAGGCAATCCTGGACATCGGCATAGGTGATCTTCGGCTCCGCCTTGAGGTATTTGTTGTTGTCCCGCAGATACTTGTCGATGGCCCCCACGAAGGCCAGGCGGGTGGCCTTTTCGGGGCTGCCGCCATGCTCCAGGAAGCTGGAGTTATGGTAGTGCTCGCACAGGCTCACCCGGTTGCTGAAGCAGAAGGCCACGGAGAGCTTCACCTTGTACTCCGGCTTGTCCGCCCGGTCCCGGCCCCGGCGCTCGGCCTCCCAAAAGACCGGCTCGGTGAGGGGATCGTCTCCGGCCAGCTCGGCGATATAGTCCTCGATGCCCCGCTCGTAGCAGAAGGTCTCCTCGCCGAAGCGGCCGGGCGCCTCCTCGTTTCGCAGGCAGAACTGCACCCCGGCGTTCACCACCGCCTGCCGCTTCATCACATCCCGGTAGTAGTCCAGGGGGATGCGGATGTCGGTAAAGACCTCCAGGTCCGGCAGCCAGCGGATGACGGTGCCGGTGCGTTTTTTATTGGTGCTCAGCGGCGTTGCCTGCAGGCCGCCGATGTTCTCGCCCTTTTCAAAATGGAGCTTATATTCCTTCCCCTCCCGGTACACCGTCACATCCATGTAGGCGGCGGCGTATTGGGTGGCGCAGGAGCCGAGGCCGTTGAGGCCCAGGGAGAACTCATAGTTCTCGGAATTCTCGTTGTCATACTTGCCGCCGGCATAGAGCTCGCAGAATACCAGCTCCCAGTTGTAGCGCTGCTCCTTCTCGTTCCAGTCCACCGGGCAGCCGCGCCCTTCGTCCGCCACCTCGATGGAGCTGTCGGCAAAGCGGGTCACGGTGATGGTATGGCCGTGGCCCTCCCGGGCCTCGTCGATGGCGTTGGAGAGGATCTCAAATACGGCATGCTCGCAGCCCTCCAGCCCGTCGGAGCCGAAGATGACCCCCGGCCGCTTCCGGACGCGGTCAGCGCCCTTTAAGCTGGTGATGCTGCTGTCGTTATAGGTTTTTTTCGGCATTCTCACAAACCTCCCTGCGGTGCTGGGCCGCAACAGATGTCGACCCAATATATTGTACAACATATTCCCATAAATGGCAAGAGGTAGTGTTTAGACCGATTTTTTCCCATTTCCGCAAAAAGAGCCGTGTTTACACCGAAAATAAGACGGTAAACGGGAAAAAGATACACAGCCCCCCAAAAAGATAACGAAGGGGCAACCACCCACAAAGGGCGCAAACAAGGGGTTTTGCACAGTTTCCACACGGTTTTCCACAGGTGTTATGTCGACCAAAAATCCAAGAAAAAGTGACTGTTTTCCCGGAAAAACCCATAATAGACCGCTTCTTCCACCGGGAGAAAGAAAACCTGTCAAGTGCGCATTTTCACCAAAGTTTTCAGCCCGGTGGAAAAAGGGGGAAAACGCTTGCTCCGCCGCCGAAGAAGCTTTCTTATATAATAAGTATACCTGATGTGCCGCCCTGTCGACATCGCCTCTCCTTCACATCCGGGGCGGTCTTTGGCTCCGCGGCCCTCTCCGGAGAAGCTGCCTCCGGGCCCGGGAGGCGTTTTTCCCTCCGGGAAAGGCAGCGCCCCGCCCCCGCAGGGCAAAAAAATCCCGCCCTGGCGGGCGGGATTTTAAGGGGATGCTTACTCGGCCTTGGGTGCCTCGGCAGCAGCGGCCTTGGCGGCGGCAGCGCGCTCAGCGGCGGCCTTCTGGGCGGCCTTGAACTTCTCCTTCTCCTCGGGGGTGGGGATGGGCTCAATGGCGTTGCGGGGGCAGGCCTTGGCGCACAGGGTGCAGTTGCGGCACTTGGTGTAGTCGATGACGGCTACATTGTCCACCACATGGATGGCGTCGAACTTGCAGGTGCGCTCGCACATACCGCAGGCGATGCAGGAGGCGGCGCAGACCTTGGCCACAGCGGGGCCCTTGTCCTTGTTGGAGCAGTTGACGAACACCTTCTGCTTGTAGGGCACCTCGTCGATGAGCTTCTTGGGGCAGGCCTCGCGGCAGGCGCCGCAGTTGGTGCACTTTTCCTTATCCACCACGGCCACGCCGTCCACGATGTGAATGGCATCGAACTTGCAGGCGGCCACGCAGGTGCCGAAGCCGAAGCAGCCGTACTTGCAGGCCAGGGCGTCGCCGCCGCAGACCTTGGTGGCGGCCACGCAGTCGCTGACACCGCGATACTCAAAGTTCTTCTGGGCGTTGCAGCCGCCGTTGCAGCGGACATGGGCCACCATCTTGTCACCGGAGGGGGCCTCCATGCCCATGATGGCGGCGATCTTGGCGGCGCCCTCGGCACCGGCGGGGGCGCAGGCGGTCACGGGTGCCTTGCCGGCCAGAATGGCCTCGGCGCAGCCGCCGCAGCCGGGATAGCCGCAGCCGCCGCAGTTGGCGCCGGCCAGGCAGGCCTGGATCTCAGGCAGACGGGGGTCGACCTTCACCTCGAAGGCCTTGGCGGCCACGGCCAGGATCAAACCGAAGATGATGGCCAGGGCGCCCAGGACGATAACAGCTAACAAAATATTCATTCTCTTATCCTCCTTACCAGACCTTCAGGCCGCTGAAGCCCATGAAGGCCAGCGCCATCAAGCCGGAGGTGACCAGCGCGATGGGGAAGCCCTCGAAGGCCTTGGGGGTCTCGGCAAACTCCAGCTGCTCACGCACGGCGGCGAAGAGGAAGATAGCCAGCAGGAAGCCGAGGCCGCCGGTGATGCCGTACACCACGGACTCGATGAAGTTGTAGTTGTTCTGCACATTCAGCAGGGCCACGCCCAGCACCGCGCAGTTGGTGGTGATCAGGGGCAGGTACACGCCCAGGGCGGTGTACAGCGTGGGGATGAACTTCTTGAGGAACATTTCCACGAACTGCACCAGGCCGGCGATGACCAGGATGAAGGCCACGGTCTGCATATAGCCCAGGCCCGCGGACACCAGGATCTTGTTGACACCGAAGCAAACGGCGGAGGCAAGGCCCATGACGAAGGTCACGGCGGCGCCCATGCCCACGGCGGTGTCGATCTTCTTGGACACGCCCAGGAAGGGGCAGCAGCCCAGGAATTGCGCGAAGATAAAGTTATTGGTCAGGATAGCGCCAAGGGAAATGGCGAGCAAAGAAGTGAAACTCATACCTTACTTCGCCTCCTTTTTCTTTTCAGACTTGGCCAGGGCCCACTGCATCACGGCGATGAGAGCGCCCAGCGTCAGGAAGCCGCCCACGGGCAGCGTCAGGAGTTTGATGCCGTATTCCTCGGGGAAGATGGTGATACCGGGAGCGCTGCCCAGTCCGCCGCCGCCCAGCAGGCCGCCGCCGAACTTGCCGCTGCCCAGGAACTCACGGAACACGCACATGATGATCAGCACGATGGTGTAGCCGATGCCCTGGCAGATACCGTCCGCCGTGGAGGCGGCGATGCCGTTCTTGGAGGCGAAGGCCTCGGCACGGCCCAGGATGATGCAGTTGACGACGATCAGGGGGATGAACACGCCCAGGGAGTTGGACAGTGCCGGCACGAAGGCCTTCAGCAGCAGGTCCACGCAGGTCACGAAGCCGGCGATGACCACGATGAAGCAGGCGATACGCACCTCATTGGGGATGATCTTGCGCAGAAGCGCGATGAAGATGTTGGAAAGGGTCAGGATGATCAGAACGGATACGCCCATGCCAAGGCCGTTGAAGAACGAGGTGGTGATGGCCATGGTGGAGCACATACCCAGCAGCTGTACCAGGACGGGGTTCTGATTGATCAGGCCGTCTCTCATTTGCTTACCGAAATTCATATTTTCTGCTCCTCCTTTCTTAACCCATCGCTTCCACGGCGGCCAGGGCGGCATTGGCGCCCGCGGTCACGCCCTTGGTGGAAACAGTGGCGCCGGAGATGGGGGTAACGGTCTTGGGAACCACCAGGGAGCCGGCGCCGGACATGCCGATGAACTGATCGAGCACGCCCACACCGGCGTCATTGGGCTTGTTCTCCATGACCTTGGAGCCGATGCCGCCGGTCTCCGCGTTGGAGACGATGGCAACGCCGGTGATGGCCTTGGCGTCGTCCACGCCCACGATCATCACGATGGTGCCCTGAGAGCCGGAGGCCGCGACCTTGCAGGCGTAGCCGCCGGTGGACATGGTGTACATTTCCGTGACAGTGCCGCCGTTGGCGCTGGCCGCGGCAGCGGCAGTCTCGGGGATCTCCACGGGCTCGAAGGTGGCACCCTCGGGGGCCACGGCAGCCAGGGACTGACGGGTCTTTTCCAGTTCGATCTCGGCGATCTTGTCCTCGGTGACCATGTTCACGACGCCCAGCAGGGCGGCGACCACCAGGGAGATGACCGTCAGCGTACCGGCGACCTTCAAAATAAACTTACCGGAGATTTTCATTACTTAGCCGCCTCCTTCTTTTCCTTCTTGGGAGCACCGTAGATGGTGGGCTTGATGTACTTATCCAGCAGCCAGGTGGTGCAGTTCATGATGAGGATGGAGTAGCAAACGCCCTCGGGATAGGAGCCGAAGCGGCGGATGAACACCGTCAAAAGACCGCAGCCGATGCCGAAGATGGCCTGGCCCCACTTGGTGACGGGGGAGGTGGCATAGTCGGTGGCCATGAAGATGGCGCCCAGCATCAGGCCGCCGCCGAAGACCTGATAGGCCATGTACTGCACGGCGGTGAGACCGGCCTCGGCAGCACCGGCGGGCATGGCGATGAAGCTGATGACCGCCACGGTGGCGATGTAGCAAACGGGGATCTGCCAGGAGATGACCTTGCGCAGCAGCAGGTACACGCCGCCCACCAGCAGCATCAGGGCGGAGACCTCACCCAGGGAGCCGCCCACGCGGCCCAGGAACATATCCGTCACGGTGTAGCTGTTCTGCAGGGTCTCGAAGACCTCGGCGGTGCCGTCCTTCATGATGGCAAGGGGGGTGGCGGTGGAGACCACATCCGCGGCCTTCACGCCGAAGCCGGGCTGACGCCAGAAGGTCATGGCGCCGGCATAGCTGGCCAGCAGAGCCGCACGGCCTGCCAGAGCGGGGTTCAGGAAGTTGCAGCCGATGCCGCCGTAGAGCTGCTTGACCACAACGATGGCGAAGAAGGCGCCGATGATGAGCTGATACCACTTGATGTCCACGGGGCACACGAAGGCCAGCAGCATACCGGTGACTACGGCGGAGAGGTCGCCCACCATGCAGTTCTTGTGGAGCATCTTGCGGTAGCCCCACTCAAAGAACATGCAGGCGGCCACGGAGATCACCGTGGAGACCAGGGCCTTGAAGCCGAAGTTGTAAACGCCCCAGGCCAGAGCCGGGATCATGGCGATGATCACATCCAGCATGATGGAGCGGGTGTTCTCATTGGAACGGATGTGGGGAGAGGAGGAAGCAATGAGCTTCAGATTCTTATAATCAGTCATGTCTTAGGCCTCCTTCTTCTCGGCGGCGGCCTTTTCGGCGGCTGCCTTGGCATCGGCCTCGGCCTTTGCCTTCATTCTTGCGTTGTTCACCAGCTGCTTGCCCATGCGGAAGGCCTGGGTCAGCGGCAGACGGGCGGGGCAGGTGTAGGTGCAGGCGCCGCACTCGATGCAGTCCATGCCGTGCAGCTGGTCGCGCCAGGTCTCCCAGTCGCCCTTCATGAGATACTTGTACATGAACACGGGCTCCAGGCGGATGGGGCAGACGCCCACGCACTTGCCGCAGCGGATGCACTGGGGATTTTCCTCGTACTGCTCCTCATCACCGGCGAAGGCCAGCATGGCGCCGGTGCCCTTGCCTACGGTGACATCGAGGTTGTACTGGGCAAGACCCATCATCGGGCCGCCCATGATGAGCTTATAGGTCTCGTCCTTCAGGCCGCCGCAGGCATCAAAGAGCTTGGTGATGGGGGTGCCGATGGGGCACTCGATGTTCTTGGGCTCGATGACGCCGGAGCCGGACACGGTGACGATCTTGCTCACGACGGGCATGCCCTCATACACCGCGCGGTAGATGGCGCAGGTGGTGTTGAGGTTGAAAATGCAGCAGCCGGCATCCGCGGGGAGCTTGCCGGAGGGCACCTGACGGCCGGACACGGCCTGGCAGAGCTGCTTTTCTGCGCCCTGGGGGTAACGGGTGTGCAGGACCTCCACCACCACGGGAGCGTTGAGCTCGGCGATCTTGGCGTTGAGCACATCGGCGGCATTCTGCTTGTTGGCCTCGATGCCGATGTAGACCTTGTCCACCTTGAAGCACTTGGCCAGCAGGGTGGCGCCCTTGATGACCTGCTCGGGACGCTCCAGGCAGGTGCGGTGGTCGCCGGTGATGTAGGGCTCGCACTCGGCGGCGTTGATGATGACATAGTCCACCTTGCCAAGACCCGAGGAGATCTTCACATGGGTGGGGAAGGTCGCGCCGCCCTGACCCACGATGCCGGCGTTCTTGACGATCTCCACCAGCTCCTCGGGAGTCAGATTCTCGGGGTCAGCCACGGGCTTGACCTCATCGGACACAGTGTCCTGGAAATCGTTTTCGATGACCACGGACATCATCTTGCCGCCCATGTTGAAGGGGCGGGGCTCCACTGCCTTGACCGTACCGGATACGGAGGCGTGGATGGGGGCGGAAACGAATCCGCCGGGTTCACCAATGCGCTGTCCCACGCACACATGGTCACCCACCGCCACCAGGGGCTTGCAGGGTGCGCCGATGTGCATCGACATGGGAATGACCACTTCAGCCGGAGCTTCCAGCTTCTCGATGGCCTTTTCATTGGTCGCGGCCTTCATGTCGTTGGGATGAACGCCGCCAAAGAAAGCTTGTGCCATTCTCTTCACCTCATCTTACTTTGAACATACACAGGGCCAAAAAGCCGCAAAAAAGCGCCCCTTGGGCTCCTGCGCGGCGGCTCTTTGCCGCCACATATGCTATAATATAGTACACCATAATGCGCGCCTTGTCCAGTACTTAATGGCAATTCCTCCTGCATTTTGCGTCAATTCAGCACTTTGCCGCAGGGGCCTACAAGGTCTTGCTAATTTGCTGAGCGGGTGATACAATATAAGCGATAGGATAGAAAAGATTTTACGCCCCGCGGAGGGAAAAACCCCGGCGGGGAAAGGAGAATGCGTATGGTTCTGGACAGACCGGCCCTGAAGCAGCGGGCCAAGAGCATCGTAAAGGGCGCCCGGGTAAGCGCCTATTTGTTCACGCTGCTGTATCTGGGGATCTCCCTTGTGATCAACGGCGCCGACACCTATATCTCCGGCGGTGTCGGCGGCTACTTCGCGCAGCTGGGCCTGTCGGTGCCGGCATGGCTCCGGGTGCCGGAGTTTCCCGGCCTGCTGGTGACCTTCGTGAGCGTGGCGGTGTGGCTGCTGACGGTGCTGCTCCAGGGGGGCTGCTGCCTCTATCACCTGGGGGTCAACCGGGGCGAGCGCCGGGACTACGGCACCCTGCTGGACGGCTTTGCCTTTGCCGGCAAGCTCATCTGGCTCAACCTGGTGATGACCGTTTTCGTGGCCCTGTGGACGATGCTCTTTGTGATCCCCGGCTTTGTGGCCGCCTACCGCTACCGCTTCGCGGTGTATAACCTCTGCGAGGATCCCGACATGGGGGCGATGGCGGCTCTGCGGATGAGCAAGGCCCAGACGGCGGGCTTCAAGTGGCAGCTGTTCGTGCTGGATCTGAGCTTCTTCGGCTGGTCGCTTTTGAGCGTGCTGACCCTGGGCATCCTCTCTATCTGGATCAACCCCTATTACCAGCAGAGCGATGTGATGTTCTACCGGACCATCTGCGCCTTCAAGGGCATCGACCCCCTGGGCGCCCCGGAGGACGGCGGGCAGTTCCGCCCCACGGATACATTCTGAGGCATCCTGAGGCATCAAAATAACCCCTTTCTGCGGCAGACCCCCACCGGGCCTGCCGTATTTTTCTTTCAGCGAAACAAAAATGAAAAATTTTCCGCCGGGCAAACGGATTTTCAGCCGAAAAAATTCCCCTGGCATGGGACAATTTGCACAAAAAGCAGGGGGCTTATTCGGGTAATATAGGCCTTGCTTTTCCAAAAAATCAGCGTATAATGAACTTGTTAAAACCGTCACAATATCGCAAGTTCGTGAACTCCGTGACGATTTTGACCGGGTCGGGGAGAGACGGCCTGAAAATCTATTTTAGGAGAGTGGATCTGTGTTTAAGAAATTTACAAACGGCTGCGTGCGCGTGGTCAACCGGTGGCTGCCGGATGCGTTTTTGTTCGCTATCATCCTGACCATCGTGGTGTTCTTCGGCGCCTGGGCGGCCACGGGATTAAATCCCATCGATTTGGTGGATGCCTGGGGTAACGCCAAGGGCTTCTGGGGTCTTTTGAGCTTTTCCATGCAGATGGCTCTGGTGCTGGTGCTGGGCAGCGCCTGCGCTTCCGCCAAGCCCTGCAAGAAGGCGCTGCGCGCCTGCGCGGGTCTTTGCCACAACAACAAGCAGGCCATCGTTGTCACCACCATGGTGTCCACCGTCTGCTGCTGGCTGAACTGGGGATTCGGTCTGGTCATCGGCGCGCTTTTGGCCAAGGAGGTCGTCAAGCGTGTGCCCACCGTGGACTATCCCCTGCTCATCGCCTCCGCCTACTCCGGCTTCGTGATCTGGCACGCGGGTCTGTCCGGCTCCATTCCCCTGGACCTGGTGGCCGGTAAGGCCTTCGGCGAGGTCACCTATCAGGCCCCCATCTCCGCCACCGTCTTCCACCCGGTGAACCTCATCATGTGCGCGGTGATCCTCATTGCGATGCCCTTTGTCAACTACGCCATGCACCCCGACAAGGATCACACCGTCACCATCGACCCCACCCTGCTGGCGGAGGAGGAGGAGCCCATCTATACGAAGGATACCCCCGCCGACAAGATGGAGCACTCCAAGCTCCTGTGGATCGTCACCCTGATCCTGGGCTTTGCGTACATCATTTACTACTTCGCGCAGGGCGGCTCCCTGGGCCTGAACATCGTCAATATGATCTTCATGTTCCTGGGTATTCTCTTCCACGGTGACCTGCGCCGCTATGTGGACGCCATCGGCGAGGCCGCCGGCGGCGCCGCGGGCGTGCTGCTGCAGTTCCCCTTCTATGCCGGTATCATGGGCCTGATGGTGGCCAGCAACGCCGAGGGCGTGTCCCTGGCCGGCACCCTGTCCAACTTCTTCGTGAACATCTCCAACAATGTCACCTTCCCCATGCTCAGCTTCCTGGCAGCCGGTATCGTGAACTTCTTCGTTCCCTCCGGCGGCGGCCAGTGGGCTGTCCAGGGCCCCATCATGATGCCCGCCGGCCAGGCCCTGGGCATCGACGCCGGCCGCACCGCCATGGCCATCGCCTGGGGCGACCAGTGGACCAACATGATCCAGCCGTTCTGGGCGCTGCCTGCGCTGGGTATCGCGAAGCTCTCCGCCCGCGATATCATGGGCTATCTGGTCATCGTGCTGCTGTTCACCGGCATTGTGGCCTGCCTGGGCTTCCTGGGCTGGGCAATGTGGCCGGTATAAAGCCAAGCCAACGCAAAAAGCCCGCATCGCACCGCGATGCGGGCTTTTTGTGCCCTGGGGCGCAGCCCACGGCAGAGCAGGTCCGCGAACGGGCCTGCTCTGCCGTTTTATGCTCATAAAATTATGCTTATAAAATAAGGAGAGCGCAGGCGCCGTCCTCCGGGAGCGCAGGGCACAAATCATGTCCAAACCGTGACTTTTTCCCGCCGGGGTTGACAAGCGGGGAACAGGCGGCTATAATGCGGCTTGATCGTTCTAAATAGAACGATATGGAAAGGGGCGGCGCTATGTTTTTCTGGGATCAGCACAAGACCATCACCAGCTGCTATGAGCTGCTGGCCCGGGCGGTGTGCGAGAAATACGGGCTGACGCAAATGGAATACGACATCCTTCTGTTTCTCAGCAGCGACCCGCAGCACAATACCGCGGCGGACATCGTCAAGGTCCGCAAGTCAACGAAGTCCCATGTGTCCTCCTCCCTGAAGGAGCTGGAAAACAAAAGGCTCATTGAACGCCGCCGGAGCGCGGATAATAAGAAGCATGTGGAGATCCTCCTGCTGCCCGCGGCGGAGCCCGTGATCGCGGACGGCCGGCAGGCCCAGAAAGACTTTGCCGCGCATGTCCTGGCGGGGCTCAGCGAGGAGGAGCGGCGTGTGTGTATCACGGTGTTCCGGAAGATCTGCGGCAACGCGGACGAATACTTAAAGACGCATACGGGGTGAAGGGATGAAAAATAGATTCTATGTGAAAAAAAGGACCCTATTGCTCATCGCCGGCGTGGTCTGGCTGCTGGCGGGGTTCAATGTGGCCCGGCTGGGGGTGCTGTCCTATCGGGCCATTGACCGGGACGGGTACCTCTACCTTCTCACGGCGGCGGTATTCCTCCTGTTTGGCACCATGTTCTATAAGATGAGCAAGAAGCATACCCGGCGGATCGTGGGCTATGAGAGCGAGCGCCCCTTCTGGCATTTCTTCGACGCCAAGGCGTATCTCATCATGGCCTGCATGATGGGCGGCGGGATCGGTCTGAGAGCCGCGGGGGTCTTCCCTGAGCGGTTCGTCGCCTTCTTCTATTCCGGGGTGGGCTGCGCCCTGGCCGCGGCGGGCATTCTCTTTACCCGAAGCTATTTCTATTACGACCAACTGGCAGAAAAGGAGCAAGAAGCTGCCTAAGGTGGGCCTGCTGATGATCCCCAAGACCTGCGCCTATATCTGGATCATCGTCATGGGTCTGCAGCTGCTGTTCCGGATGGGTTAAAGCAAAAAAGAAAAAAGCGCCCCGGAGGGCTTCCTTGCGGAAGCTCCCCGGGGGCGCTGCCTTTTATTTCCACTCGTCGGTATCCACCATGATGGTCACGGGGCCGTTGTTCAAGCTCTCCACCTGCATGCTGGCGCCGAAGATGCCGGTCTCGGTGCGGAAGCCCTTTTCCCGGCACATGGCCACGAACCTCTCATAGAGGGGGATGGCCAGGTCCGGCTTGGCGGCGGCCATGAAGTCCGGGCGGCGGCCCTTCTTGGTATTGCCGTAGAGGGTGAACTGGGAGACCACCAGGATCTCGCCGCCCACATCCTCCAGGGAGAGGTTCATGTGCTCGTGCTCATCCTCGAAGATGCGAAGACCGCAGAGCTTGTCGCAGAGCTTTGTACACTCGGCCTCGGTGTCGTTTTGTCCGATGCCCAACAGAATGAGAAAACCCTCGGCGATCTGGCCGACGATGCTTCCGTCCACGGAGACGGAGGCGTGCTTGACGCGGGTGAGAACGGCTCTCATAGAAACTTCCTCCTTGCAATGGATGAAAAATTAGAAATGGGTCATCAGCCGGCAGGGCGCTTGACCTGCAGCACGCCGGAGATGCTCTGGAGCTTCTGCATCACCGTATGCAGCTGCTCGGCATTGCTGATCTCCACCCCCAGCCGCAGACTGCTGAACCCGTCGGCATCCGCGTGGGCGTTGAGGGACAAAAGGCCGGTGTGGGTGGTGGAAAGAGCGGTGGAGACATCGATGAGCAGGTTGTCCCGGTCCCGGGCGGTGATCTCCAGGATGGTGTGGTACTTCTCGTTGGGGTTCTCCGCCCAGCTCACATGGATCCAGCGGCCCTTCTCCTCGCTCTTGCGGCGCTGAGGATCTGCGTTGGGGCAGTCCTTGCGGTGTACGGACACGCCGTAGCCCCGGGTGATGAAGCCCACGATCTCATCGCCGGGCACCGGGGAGCAGCACTTGGAGAACTTCACCAGGCAGTTGGAGAGCCCGTCTACGATGACGCCGTGCTCGCTGCCCTTGCGCTTGGGCACGGCGGGGCGCATGACCTCCGGGCTGCCGGATACCGGCACCTGGGCCTCCCGCTCCTCCTGGTGGCGGCGGTCGATGCGCAGGATCTCCTCCCGCAGGCGGCCCACCAACTTCTGGGAGCTGACGCCGCCGTAGCCGATGGCGGCGTACATATCCTCCAGGCAGTTGTAGTTGAGCTTTTTGAGCACCAGGGGCAGGTTCTCCTCGTTGGTGAGCTCCTTGAAGCTGATGCCGCAGCGCTTGACCTCGGATTCAAAGCTGGCCCGGCCGTTGGCCACATTCTCGTCCCGCTTCTCCCGGCGGAACCACTGGCGTATCTTGCTGCGGGCGTTGCTGGATTTGGCGAACTTCAGCCAGTCCCGGCTGGGGCCGTGGGCGTTTTTGCTGGTGATGATCTCCACCACATCGCCGTTGTGGAGGGTGGAGTCCAGGGTGGCGATGCGGCCGTTGACCTTGGCGGCGGTCATGCTGTTGCCCACGGCGGAGTGGATGGTATAGGCAAAGTCGACGGGGGTAGCTCCGGCGGGCAGATTGATGACATCGCCTCCGGGGGTGAACACGAATACATCGTCGGCGAACATATCCACCTTTAAGCTGTGGATAAAGTCCTCGGCGTCGGTGCCCTCCTGGTTTTCCAGCAGGCGCCGCACCCACTCGTAGCGCTCCTCGTCCCCGGCTCCCTGGCCGTTCTGCTTATACTTCCAGTGGGCGGCCACGCCGTACTCGGCGATCTCGTGCATCTCCCGGGTGCGTATCTGCACCTCAAAGGGGATGCCGCTTTCGCCCACCACGGTGGTGTGTAAGCTCTGGTACATGTTGGGCTTGGGGGTGCCGATATAGTCCTTGAAGCGGCCCAAAATGGGCTTATAGAGGTCGTGGATGATGCCCAGGACATTGTAGCAGTCCGCCACGGTGGACACGATGACCCGGAAGGCGAAGAGGTCGAACACATCGTCCAGGGACTTGTTTTGGGCGTACATCTTGCGGTAGATGGAATAGGGGTGCTTCATGCGCCCGTAGACCTCCGCGGTGATGCCCGCCTCCTGGAGGCGGCCGGTGATCTGCCGGTGGATGGTGGCCATGAAGCCGTCATACTCCGCGGCCTTTTCATCCAGGGCGGTGACGATCTCGCTGTAGCCGGCGGGGTCAAGGAATTTCAAGGAGAGGTCCTCCAGCTCCCACTTGATCTTCTGCATGCCCAGCCGGTGGGCGATGGGGGCATAGATCTCCATGGTCTCATAGGACTTCTGCTTCTGCTTCTCCGGGGTCTGGTACTCCATGGTGCGCATGTTGTGGAGCCGGTCTGCGATCTTGATGAGGATGACCCGGATGTCCTTGGACATGGCCATGAGCATCTTGCGGAGGTTCTCCATCTGCTCCTCCGCCTGGGAGGTATACTGCACCCGGGTCAGCTTGCTGACGCCCTCCACCAGGTCGGCCACCGTGGGGGAGAAAAGCTCCGCCAGCTCCTGGTGAGTGGCGTCGGTATCCTCCAAGGTGTCGTGGAGCAGGGCGGCCTCGATGGCCTCGCTGTCCAGGCGCAGCTCCTCGGCCACGATCTGGGCCACGGCGATGGGGTGGGTGATATAGGGGGTGCCGTCCTTGCGCAGCTGCCCGTTGTGGGCCCGGTCTGCATAGTCGAAGGCGGCGCGTATCTGGGAAAAATTGGCGCTGGGGTTATATTCGGCGATGGTCTTTTCCAGGTGCTGATATTGCTCCAGGGGCGTCATGGTGCGCCACCTCCTTTTCCGTGACAGGCGTTTTCTAAGTATTCCCAATAGGGAGAGCGGCTCAGCTCCACCTTTTTCCCGCCGGAGGAGAGCCGCAGAGTCACCTCGTCGCAGGTGCGCTGCATGGACAAAAGCCCTCGCTCCCGGAAGAGGTCCAGGCAGAAGGCCCCCCGGGCGAAGGGCTCATTTTTCCCCAGGGCGGCGGAAAGCTGCCGCAGCAGGGGCAGGTATCCGGCGGTGACGCTGCCGGCGGACAGGAGCTTTTCCAGGGCCCGCCAGGCGGCCACGCACTGCTCCCGGGCGGGCAGCAGGCGGCGGGCCTCCCGGGGGGAGAGCCCCTCGCCGGCCATGCACTGGGCCAGGAGGGTCAGGGCCTCCTGCTCCCGGCCGCTGGCCTGCCGGCTGGGGCGCATGTCCACCATCTGCAGCTGCACGGTGCGGCTGCCCCGGAACTCATTGATCTGCAGGTAGAAGGCCGCGTCGATGCGCTCCCCCTCCCGGCAGCCGCAGGTCTCGGCGGTGGTGGAGAAGAAGATGCCGTCAAACTGCGCGCTGCCCTTGCTGAGGCGGAGCTTCAGGTGCCGGTTTTGCCCCACATTCTGCAGGTGCACCACCGTGGCCCCCTGCAGGCAGAACACGGGCCGGGCATTGCCGCTGCCGTAGGGCTCCAGGGCGGCCATGGCCTCCAGCTCCGGCAGGGTCACCTGGCCCGGCTGGCGGATATCCACATCCACATCCAGGCAGCTCACGGGCTTTTCCCCGCCCCGGAAGGCGCTGACATACTGGTTCATCCGCTCCCGGAAGGCGTCGATATTCTTGGCCTCGATGGTGAAGCCCGCGGCCAGCTCGTGGCCGCCGAAGCCCAAAAGCAGGTCGCTGCAGCTCTCCAGCGCCGCAAAAAGGTTAAAGCCCCCCCAGCTGCGGCAGCTGCCCTTGCCGGTGTCGCCGTTGAGGTGGATCATGAAGCTGGGCCGGGAATATTTCTCACTGAGGCGGGAGGCCACGATGCCCACCACCCCCTGGTGCCAGGTGCTGTCCGCCAGCACAAGAGCGCCCCGCAGGCGCTCGGGCATCTCCTCTATCATGGCCTCGGCCTGGCAGTAGATCTCCTGCTCCACGCTCTGGCGTTCCCGGTTCAGGGCGCACAGCTCCCGGGCCATCTCCGCGGCCCGGAGAGGATCCTGGCACAAAAGGAGGTCGGCGGCCATGTCGGCGGCCCCCATGCGCCCGGCGGCGTTGATGCGGGGGCTCAAGACAAAGCCGATCTGTACCGAGGAGATCTCTTTCCCGGACAGACCGGACTCCTGCAATAGGGCGTGCAGGCCGATGAAATCGGTGTGCTCCAGGGCGGCCAGGCCCCGCTGGACGATGGTGCGGTTTTCCCCGGACATGAGCATCACATCGGCGATGGTGCCGATGGCGGCCAGGGCGCAGTACCGGGAAAAGAGTGCCTCCTCCCGGCTCTCCCCGCCCAGGGCCAGCACCAGCTTCAGCGCCACGCCGCAGCCCGCCAGATGGGGGAAGGGATAGGTGCAGTCCGGCCGGTGGGGATCCACCACCGCGCAGGCCGCCGGCAGCTGCTCTTTGCATTCATGGTGGTCGGTGACCACGGTGTCCAAGCCGATGGAGGCGGCAAAGTCCACCTCCTCCACGCCGGTGATACCGCAGTCCACGGTGATCAAAAGCTTGGTACCCTGTCGGGCCAGTCCTTCGATGGCGTCGCGGGAAAGACCGTAGCCGTCCTCGATGCGGCGGGGAATGTAGTGGATCACATCGCCGCCGCGGCTTTTGAGATAGTCGGTCAGAATGCAGGTGGCGGTGATGCCGTCCACATCGTAGTCTCCGAAAACGGCGATCTTTTCGCCGTTTGCGAGCGCCTCGTTGATGCGCTCCACGGCCTTGTCCATGTCCTTCATCAAAAAGGGCGAGTGGGCCAAGGAGGATTCCTGCGCCAAAAACTCCGCCGCGGCCTCCTGGGTATCGATGCCGCGGCTCACCAAAACACTGGACACCAGATAGGGGTAGCCCGCCGCCATCAGCTGCTCCGCCGCCTCCGGGCGGGACGGCGCAATATTCCACCGCTGGAACTTCATGGCTCAGGCACCTCCTTTCGGGGAACATATTCCCCCACAATAAATTAAATTCATATCCAGTATAGCAACAATTTGCCGAAAGGTAAAGTAAAAAATGTATGGCTCGCGCATTGCAATACGCCGGGGGATACCGTATAATGCTTTTGTTATAATAAAGGAGGAGTGTATATGAGAGCGGACGGAAAGAGAGTAAAGGATCTGCCGCCTATCGTAGCGGCGGTGCCCTATATCATGCCCAAGCGCTACGATGCGCAGAACACCGTCACGGAATATGTCGATGAGGAGATCATCAAAAGCTACATCCGGGAAAAGCGCCGGGCCGGCACCCGCATCGACCATATGTCGGTGATCATCTCGGCATACTATAAAGCGGTGCAGAAGAACCCCAAGCTCAACTACTTTGTCATGAACAGCAAGATCTATGAGCGCAACCACTTCTGTGTTTCCTTCGTGATCCTCAAAAAGCTGCCCGACGGCCGGCCGGATGAGACCACGCTGAAGATCTTCCTGGAGCCCACGGACACCGTGTTCAGCGTGTATGAGAAGATCGTCACCAACATCGAGAAGAACAGCGCCACCGAGCAGAAGAACTCCACCGACAAGTTTGCCCGGATGATGTTCTCCCTGCCGCTTCTGCCCAAGCTGGTGGTCTCTCTGGCCTACGGCCTGGACCGCCTGGGGCTTTTGCCCCGGAAGATCATCGACCTTTCCCCCTTCCACACAAGTTTGTTCATCACGAATCTGGCCTCCATCAAGACCAGCTTCATCCACCACCACTGCTATGAGTTCGGCACCACCAGCATTTTCATCTGCATGGGCAAGCCGGTGCCCGACTTCTATCGCGGGGATCTCAAGCGCAAGATGATGCCCCTGGGCATCGTGATGGATGAGCGCATCTGCACCGGCTATGAATACGCCTCGTTCTGCAACGACATGCGCAAGTATCTGAAAAACCCCGAAATGCTGGAGGTGCCCTTTAACCAGGAGGTGTCCGAATGAAGATCGTTACCCTGCAGGTGGGCCCCATCGGCACCAACTGCTACATCCTCTGCGATGAAGAGGCGGCGGTATGCGCCGTCATCGACCCAGGCGATGAGCCCCGGCGCATTGCCGCCGCCATCGCCGGGACCGGCTGCACCCCGGAGATGATCCTGCTGACCCACGGCCATTTTGATCATTATACCGGCGTGGGGGGCCTTTTGGAGCTCTACCCGGCGCTGCCGGTATACATCCACCGGGCGGACACCGCGGACAAGCCCGGCGGCGAGCTGCTCTTCCCCCATCTGGGGGAGAAAAACCAGCGCTACTACCAAGAGGGCGACCAGCTGCCCCTCGGCGGCCTCACCGTGCGGGTGATGGAGACCCCCGGCCACTCCAAGGGCAGCGTGTGCCTGCTGGTGGGGGATGTGATCTTCTGCGGCGACACCCTCTTCCGCCTGAGCTGCGGCCGCACGGACTTCCCCGGCGGCGATTACCGGGAGATCCTTGCGTCCCTCAAGCGCCTGGCGCAATTACCCGGGGACTACACCTGCTATCCCGGCCACATGGAGCCCACCACCCTCTCCTTTGAGCGGCAGCGCAATCCCTATATGAAGCAGGGGATGACGCTATGAGATTACACTTTTCCGGCCACGACGACCGCTATGCTGTCGAGCAGAGCCTGCTGGCCTTTTTCCCGGAGGAGCGCCCGGTCTATGAGGGGGAAAACGGCCCCCGCTGGGCCCGGGTCACCCTGCGCCGGGGGAAAAAATATACCTGCGCCGCCACGGAGCTCCACTTTGACGGGAAATCAGCCCGGGGCGCCTGCCGGGGGGTCATCGACCCGTCCCTGGACGCCTATGAGAGCGAGCGCCTCCGCCAGCGGCTTTTGAAGCTGAGCTTCTTCCGGGCCGCCCGGGCCCTCACCGGCCACACCCCCTCCTGGGGGGCCCTCACCGGTATCCGGCCGGGGAAGCTGGCCCGCACCATGCTGGAGAGCGGCATGACGGAGAGCCGGGTGGACCGGGTCCTTGCCGACACCTACTGCGTCAGCGAAAGCCGCCGCCGCCTGGCTCTGGAGACCGCCCGGGCCGGCATGGCCGCCAAGGCGGAGCTGCGGCCCAACGACATCTCCCTCTATGTGGGCATCCCCTTTTGCCCCACCCGCTGCGCCTATTGCAGCTTCGTGAGTCAGAGCGTGGAGAAGTCCTTTGCCCTGATGGAGCCCTACCTGGAGGCCCTGCTGGCGGAAATCACCGCCGCCGGGGAGATGGTTCGGGAGACGGGGCTTCGCATCAAGAGCTTTTATATGGGCGGCGGCACCCCCACCACCCTCTCGGCCCCGCAGATGGACCGGCTTTTGGCCCACATAGGCCGCTGCTTTGACTTTTCCGGTGCTGTGGAGCGCTGCGTGGAGGCCGGACGGCCCGACACCATTACCCGGGAAAAGCTCCGGGTGCTCCTGGATCACGGCATCGACCGCATCAGCGTGAACCCCCAGTCCCTGGACGATCGGGTGCTGAGCGCCATCGGCCGGCGGCACACCGCCCGGGAGGTGGAGGAGGCCATGGCCCTGGCGGCGGAGATGGGCTTTGCCCATGTGAACATGGATCTCATCGCCGGCCTGCCGGAGGACACCCCCGAGGGCTTTGCCCGGACCCTGGACAAATGCGTTTCCTACGGGGCGGACAACATCACCGTCCACACCCTGAGCTTGAAGAAGGGCAGCCGCATCCTCCTGGAGAACCTGGCCATCCCCTCGGCTCAGGAGGTCTCCCAAATGCTGGACTATGCCGACCCCGCCCTCCGGGAGGCCGGCTTTGTGCCCTACTATCTCTACCGCCAGAAATATATGTCCGGCAGCTTCGAGAACACCGGCTGGTGCATACCCGGCAGCGAGGGGCTATATAATATCTACATCATGGAGGAGCTGCACAGCATCCTGTCCCTGGGGGCGGGCGGCTCCACGAAGATGGTGGATCCCGTGCGCAATCGCATTGAGCGGGTGTTCCACGCCAAGTATCCCGCGGAGTATATCGGCCGCCCGGAAAAGGCGGCGGAAAATCTCCGGGCCTTCCGTACATTCCATGAGAATATGCTGAAATAAGGAGCGGTTTTCATGGCGCGGCGGCAGAGCTTTCTCTCCGGGGCGGCGGTGCTCAGCGCCGCCGTGGCGGTGACGAAGGTGCTGGGGGCCTTTTACAAGATCCCCCTGGGCAATCTCCTGGGAAGCGGGGGCATGGCGCATTTCTATGCCGCCTACAATGTGTTCAATGTGCTGGTGATGGCCTGCGCCGGGATGCCGGCGGCCATCAGCCGAACCGTCTCACAATACTGCGCGCTGGGTCAGGGAGAGCGAGCCCGGCGCGCTTTTCTTACCGGCGGAGGGCTTCTGGGTCTCTTCGGCGCCCTGGGGAGCGCGGCCATGGGCCTTTTTGCCCCTCAGCTGGCGGCCCTGGTCCGGGATCCCGCCGCCGCGGGGCCCATCCGGGCCCTGGCTCCGGCCCTGCTTCTGATGTGCCTGTGCAGCGCCGTCCGTGGCTATACCCAAGGCCTGGGGGAGATGCGCTCCACCGCCGTGAGCCAGATCCTTGAGTCTCTGGGGAAGCTGGCGGTGGGGCTGGCTCTCTGCCGCCTGGCCCTCGTGCGGGGCCGGGGCCTTACGAGGGCGGTGTCCGGCGCCCTGTGGGGCGTTTCCGCCGGGGGGCTGGGGGCCCTTAGCTACCTGCTTTTCCGTCTGGGGCGGGTGCCCCGGGGCGAAAGCGTCTGCCTGCCGGGGGCCGGGGAGGCCCGGCGGCTCCTGCAGGCGGCGGTGCCTATCACCGCCGGGGCGGCGGGCATGAGCGTGCTGACCCTACTGGACCAGGTGCTGGTGCTCAGGACCCTGCAGGGGGCCCTGGGCTATGATCCCCTGCAGGCCGCGGCGGCCTATGGGGAGTATACCTTCGGCATGACGCTGTTCGTGCTGACCCCCTCCCTGCTGGTGCCTCTGTCTGCGGCGCTGATGCCCTGCATCGCCGGGGCCCTGGCCGCCGGACGGAGGCAGGAGGCCGCCTGCCATGCCCGGGGAGCCCTGCGGTTGGCCCTGGCGGCGGGGATGCCCCTGGGGGTGGGCTTAAGCGCCCTGTCCGGGCCCATACTCGCCGCCCTCTACCCCGCCCGTCCGGAGGTGGTGCCCGCCGCGGCGCGGCACCTGGCGGTGCTGGGCATCGCGTCGGTGCCGGTGGGCCTGTGCGCCGTATCCGCCGGAATCCTGCAGGCCTGCGGACGGCCCCGGGTGCCTCTGGCGGCCCTGGCCTGCGGCGGCGCCGTGAAGGTGCTGTGCGACACGGTCCTGGCGGCTCGGCCGGAGATCGCCGTTGGGGGGGTCTCCCTGGGCACCCTTTTTTGCTATACTCTGGCCTGCTGCCTCCAGCTGGCGGCCGTGGAGCGCTGCTGCGGCGGCCAAGAGCCGCTGGGGGCCCTCCTCTGGCGGCCCGGACTGGCCGCGGTGTGCATGGCCCTGGGGGCGAGGTCTCTCCACGGCCTTTTGGCGGCGCAGCTGCCCCCGCTGATGGCCTGCGGCCTGGCGATAGCGGCGGCGGTGCCTGTATATTTGATTCTGCTGCTGGCCTTGGGCGGCATCACCGGCGCGGAGCTGCGAAGATATCTGCCCCGGAAGATAAGGAGGAAACGACATGACACCCTTTCCCGAAAAAGAACGCTATACCTATGAGGATCTGCTGGAGATCATCCGGCTGCTGCGGGCTCCGGAGGGCTGCCCCTGGGACCGGGCCCAGACCCACGAGTCCCTGCGCCGGGGCCTTTTGGAGGAGGCCTATGAGACCGTCGAGGCCATCGACAGGAAGGACCCCGTGGGCCTCTGTGAGGAGCTGGGGGATGTGCTGATGCAGGTGGTGTTCCACGCCGATATTGAAAAGGACGCCGGCGGCTTCACCATGGAGGAGGTCTGCGACGGGGTGGTGAAAAAGCTCCTCTTCCGCCACCCCCATGTGTTCTCCGGCACCGACACCCAAAACGACACCCCCGACCAGGTGCTGGTGAACTGGGAGGAGCTGAAAAAGAAGGAGAAGGGCTATGGCTCCGCCGGAGCTGCCATGGAGGCGGTGGCCAAGACCCTGCCGGCCCTGTGGCGGGCCGAGAAGATCCAGAAGAAGGCGGCCGCCGCCGGCTTTGACTGGCCGGCGGTCTCCGGCGCCATGGACAAGCTCCGGGAGGAGACGGATGAGCTGCAGGAGGCCATCGAAAAGAGCACCAATCCCGCCGAGGAGCTGGGGGACCTTCTCTTCGCCGCTGTAAAGGTGGGGCGCTTTATGGGCATCGACCCCGAGGCGGCCCTCCACGCCGCCTGCGACAAATTTACCCAAAGATTTTGCCGTATGGAGGCCGAAAGTATCCAAAACCACAGGGAATTTGACCAATTATCTCTTGACGAAATGATGAAATTGTGGGAAAATAGCAAGGTACACCAAGAGTCTTAATGCGAGGAATCGTTTTAGGAAATACCAAGGAGAGTTTTAATTTTAGGAGGATACACACCATGAATAAGTCTGATCTGATCGCTGCCGTCGCCGAGAAGGCCGGCCTGTCCAAGAAGGCCGCCGAGGCCGCCGTTACCGCCACCCTGGACGCCATTGCCGAGGGCATGAAGACCGAGGGCAAGGTGCAGCTGGTGGGCTTTGGTTCCTTTGAGGTCAAGACCCGCGCCGCCCGTACCGGCCTCAATCCCCGCACCAAGCAGCCCGTGAAGATCGAGGCCTGCAAGGTCCCCACCTTCAAGGCCGGCAAGGCCCTGAAGGATATCGTGAAGTAAAAGCCGGCAGCCGCCTGTAAGCAGATCGATAGACCCTCCGGAGAACCGCCGGAGACATACAGCGTATACTTTCCTACAGAAAAAAGCAGCAAGCGCAAAGCGCTTGCTGCTTTTTTATCTGCAGCCGGGACTTGCCGGCCTTATACGCGGACCTTGTCCAGACGCTGGAGATAGCTGTCGGAATCCTCCCCCACGCAGCCCACCAGCAGATAGCGCCGGGCGTAGGGGTCAAAGATGAAGTGCTTGAGCAGCCGGAAGCCCTGCACCTGGCCGGTGGAGTGCACATGGGTGCGGGGGCCGGTGCAGTCGTGGAGCAGGCCGCCGATGCGGATGTGGCTTTCGTCCACATAGTCGATGGGCAGATCCTGGGCGATGGCGTCCTGGACCTGCTGCTCCAGCTGATTCAGGTCGATGTCGGGCCGCCGCTCCGGAAAGGCCAGGATGAAGCCGTGGTGCACATCGCCGTGGGAGCAGCGCTCCAGCTCCTCCCGGGGCACGAAGCGCTCGCAGAGATCCTCCGCCGTGTGGGCCATCAGGCGGTAGGGCAGGGAGTCATAGGCCTTCTGATAGACATCCTGCGGATAGGGACCGAAGATGGTGGGCCGGGTGATGATGATCTCCTCCCCCACGCCGATGAGCAGGTTGGCATTGGCCCCCAGGATCGGGTAGATCAGATCAAAGTGCTCGATGACCACCCGCTTGCCCCGGCGGACGGCCAATCGGACGGCGTCCGCCAGCTCGTTGAGCTGGTGAAAGCCCATCTCGAAGCGCACATCCATATGATAGGTGTGGGGGGAGAAGAATTCGGCCTCCATGTCCTGGTCCAAGATGGGCAGCGGCCGCACATTCACGCCGTTGTCGTCGTTGGTCAGCTCCAGGCCGGGAAACATGCCCTTGATGAGCACGCTTTTGCCGGAGCCGGCCTCGCCGATGACGCCGATGATCTGGTCAAAGGGGGATAAATACATCTGCGCCAACTGGATCCCCAGGGTGTAGATACGGCTCCGGCCCCGGGGGGCGAAGTAGGTGCTGTAAATATGGCTGTGCTGCAGTGTGTTTTCCGGCATATTCAAAACCTCCTTTGCGTTCTCGACTTAGTATACCGCATAATTTTATGGTTGCAAAGAGAAAAAATATGTTATATAGTGTATTATAAAAAAAAGGCGCATTGATATAATACAAAGGAGGAATATCCCATGGCAGACCTTATTCGCAGCGCCGCGGTGGGGACCGACGCATCCGGTGATGTGATCGTTACCGTGTCCCCTGCGGCCGAAACCCAGATCCTGATCCACTCCACGCTGCAGGCGCAGTTCGGCGCGGCGATGGAAAAGACCGTCCGCGAGACCCTGGACGCCCGGCAGCTGACGGCTCGGGTGGAGCTTCAGGACCGCGGTGCGCTGGACTGGATCCTGCGCGCCCGGCTGGAGACCGCGCTGGACCGTGCAAAGGAGGAGAAGATATGAGAAGATCCATGCTGTTTGTGCCCGGCAACACGCCGAAAATGATGACGAGCTGCGGCTTTTTCGGCGCAGACTCGGTGATCTTTGACTTAGAGGACGCCGTTTCCCCCACGGAGAAGGACGCCGCCCGGAACCTGGTGCGCTACGCCATCGCCAACCTGGAGCTGTGCGGCAGCGAGGTCATCGTCCGGGTCAACGCCATCGAGACCCCCATGTTCGGCAAGGATCTGGCCGCCATCGTGCCCCAGACGCCGGATCTGATCATGCTGCCCAAGACCGGCACGGCGGAGGATATCCGGACCCTTGACCGGGAGCTGAGCCGCCTGGAGGCGGAAAACGGCCTCCCCGCCGGGAAGATCGGCATCATCGCCCTGATCGAGACGGCCCTGGGCGTGGAAAACGCCTTTCAGATCGCCGCCGCCAGCCCCCGGGTCAAGGCGCTGTTTCTCGGCGCCGAGGATCTGAGCGCCGACCTGCACTGTAAGCGCACCAAGGGCGGCCAGGAGATCTTCTATGCCCGCACCCGGCTGGTGATAGCGGCCCGGGCGGCCGGGGTGGATGTCTACGACACCCCCTTCACCGATGTGGATGACGACGAGGGCCTTCGCGCCGATGCCGCCCTTGCCAAGAGCTTGGGCTTTACCGGCAAGGCGTCCATCTCCCCCCGGCATCTGGACGGGATCAACAGCTGCTTCAGCCCCACCCAGGCGGAGGTCGATGAGGCCCGGGAGGTGCTGGCGGCCCTGGAGGAGGGCATTCGGCAGGGACGCGGCGCCGTGGCCCTGCATGGAAAGATGATCGACGCTCCCATCGCCGCCCGTGCCCGGCGCACACTGGATGATGCCGAGCAGATCCTGCAAAGAGGAGGAACCCTGGCATGAAGACAAAGCTTGTAAAAAACCTGCGGGAGGCCATTGAGCTCTCCGGTCTCAAGAGCGGCATGACCGTTTCGTTCCATCACCACCTGCGCAACGGCGACTATGTCCTGAACATGGTCATGGAGCAGATCGCGGCCCTGGGCATCCGGGACCTGACGGTGAATGCCAGCGCCCTTTTTGATACCCACGCCCCCCTGATGGAGCACGCCAAGAACCATGTGGTGCGCAAGCTCCTGACCAACTACATGTCCGCCGGCGTCGGCCGGCAGGTCTCCGCGGGCATCCTGGAGGAGCCGGTGGAATTCCGGACCCACGGCGGCCGGCCCCGGGATATCGCCCTGGGCATCACCCCGGTGGATGTGGCCTTTGTGGCCGCCCCCTGCGCCGACCCCATGGGCAACTGCACCGGCAAGCGGGGCAAATCCGCCTGCGGCAGTCTCGGCTACGCCTTCCCGGACGCAATGTACGCCAAGAAGGTGATCGTGATCACCGATGAGCTGGTTCCCTATCCCCTGACGGGCTGGTCGATCCCGGAGATCTATGTGGACTATGTGGTGCAGGTGGACGCCATCGGCGACCCGGCGGGCATCGTTTCGGGCACCACCCGTATGACCCGGGACCCGGTGGCCCTTGTCATGGCCCAGACGGCCGCTCAGGTGATCCGCCATTCCGGGCTCCTGCAGGATGGCTTTTCCTTCCAGACCGGCGCCGGCGGCGCTACCCTGGCCACCGCCATGTATCTCAAGGAGATCATGCTCCGGGAGCAGATCCACGGCAGCTATGCCCAGGGCGGCATCACCGGCTATCTGGTGGACATGCTCAACGAGGGCTGCTTCCGGGCCCTTATGGATGTGCAGTGCTTTGATCTCAAGGCGGCGGCCTCCATCCGGGATAACCCCCTGCACTGCGAGGTGGGGGCGGCCCAGTATGCCAGCGCCGGCGCCAAGAGCTCCATCATGGACTCGCTGGATGTGGCGGTGCTGGGCGCAACGGAGATCGACACCGACTTCAATGTCAATGTGCACACGGACTCCTCCGGGCGCATCATGGGCGGCTCCGGCGGCCACAGCGACGCCTCGGCCGGCGCGAAGCTCTCCATCATCACCGCCCCCCTGTTCCGCGGGCGGCTGCCCATTGTCCGGGAGCATGTCAACTGCATCTCCACCCCCGGCAAGGACATCGATGTCCTGGTGACCCAGGCGGGCATCGCGGTGAACCCCCGCCGGGAGGAGCTGCGGCAGCGCCTGCAGGCGGCCGGCCTGCGGGTCCTGGATATCCGGCAGCTCCGGGAGATGGCGGAGTCCATCACCGGGCATCCGGCTCCCCTGCCGCCTGCCGGCCGGGTGGTGGCCAATGTCATCAGCCGGGATGGTGAGCTGCAGGATACCATCGGCCTGCGGGGCGAGGAGGGCTGAGCATGAGAGAGCTTTCTGCCGCCCAGATCACCGACGCCGTCGCAAAGCTCTGCATAGAGGCAAACTGCTGCCTGCCCCAGGACCTGAAGGCCCGGCTGCAGGCGGCCTATGACCAGGAGCCGTGGCCCATCGCAAAGGAGATCCTGGGGCGCATCCTTGAAAATGCGGACATCGCCGCCGCCCGGCCCCAGCCCATCTGCCAGGATACCGGCGTTGCCTGCGTATTCGTGGAGCTGGGCCAGGAGGTCCACATCTCCGGCGACCTGAACGCCGCCATCCACGAGGGCGTGCGCCGTGGCTATACCCAGGGCTATCTCCGCAAGTCCGTGGTGCGCGATCCGCTGGACCGCGTCAACACCGGCGACAATACGCCGGCCATGATCTACTATGATATCGTCCCCGGCCAGGAGGTGAAGCTGACCGTTGCCCCCAAGGGCTTCGGCAGCGAGAACATGAGCCGGATCGCCATGCTCCGGCCCTCCGACGGCCTGGAGGGCGTAAAGAAATTTGTGCTGGACACGGTGGAGCAGGCCGGGCCCAACCCCTGCCCCCCTATCGTCGTGGGCGTGGGCCTGGGCGGCACCTTTGACAAGGCGGCGCTGCTGGCAAAGAAGGCGCTGCTGTGTGAAACGGGCAGCCACCACGAGGATCCCTTTTACGCTGCGCTGGAAGACCGGCTGCTGGAGCAGATCAACGCCCTGGGCATCGGCCCGGCGGGCTTCGGCGGCAAGACCACGGCCCTGGCGGTGCGGATACTGACCATGCCCACCCATATTGCGGGACTCCCGGTGGCGGTCAATATCAACTGCCATGTGGCAAGACATGTGACGGAGGTGCTCTGAAATGGCGATGAAGCTTACACTGCCTCTTGGCGAGGCGGCTGCGCGCCGGCTGCGCGCCGGCGACAGCGTGCTGCTGACCGGGGTGGTCTATACGGCCCGGGACGCGGCCCATAAGCGGCTCTGCCAGCTGGCGGAGGCCGGCCAGCCGCTGCCCTTCGATGTAAAGGACGCCGTCATCTACTATGTAGGCCCCACCCCGGCGGCGCCGGGGCAGGTGATCGGCGCCGCCGGCCCCACCACCTCCTATCGGATGGACGCCTACAGCCCCACCCTCATCGCCCTGGGTCAGCGGGGCATGATCGGCAAGGGCAAGCGGGGCCCTGCCGTGGTCGAGGCCATGAAGCAGCACGGCGCGGTGTATTTCGGCGCCATCGGCGGCTGCGGCGCCCTTTTGAGCAAGTGCATCAAAAGCGCACAGGTCATCGCCTATGAGGACCTGGGCGCCGAGGCGATCCGGCGGCTGGAGGTAGAGGATCTGCCGGTGACCGTGGTCATTGACAGCCAGGGGAACAACCTCTATGAGACCGGCAGAGCGGCCTATCTGGTAAAGAATCATGGAGAATAAGCTGCTGCGGCTTCCGCCTATGGACGGCGAGAAAACCATATATCGGCAGCTTTGGCAGGAGCTTGCCGGCCGTATCCGGGCCGGCAAGCTCCCGGACGGCACGCGCCTGCCGGCGGTGCGGGAGCTGGCCAACGAGCTGGGTGTGGCCAGCGGCACGGTGAAGCGGGCCTATGACGAGCTGGAGAAGGCGGGCCTCCTCACCAAGGCCCCGGGCCGCGGCAGCTTTGTCAGCTACCAGCCCCCCGGCACCCAGGAGCGCCGGACGGCTGCCCAGCAGCAGACCGATGCGCTTCTGCAGAGCATGCAGGAGCTGGGTCTGAGCGTGCCGGAGATGAAGCGGCTGCTCACCGAGCGGCTGCGCCAGTTCTGCGCCCGGCAGCCCAAGGTGCAGGCGGCCCTGATCGAATGCAACCCCGAGGTCCTCGATCAGCTGCGCCTGCAGCTCCAGACCCTGGAGGGGGTGGAGCTCCATACCATGCTTTTAAGCCAAGCGCAGCAGCATCCGGGGCAGCTGGCCCAGCAGATGGATGTGATGATAACGACGACGGAGCATGCACAGGAGTTGGGCGAGATGACTGGTCAGCCGGAGAAAGTTGCAAAAATCGCCCTGTGCCTCAGCGCCAGAAGTGTTGCGCCCATCGTCAAGCTGGGCCCCGGCGAGCGGGTGGGTGTGGCGTCCCAGAGTCTGCGCTTCGGTGACCTGATGCGCCGCTTCTGCGCTGCCTATACCGCCGGCGCCCATATCTCAGAGCCGGCACTTTTGGACCCTCCGGAGAAGCTGCGGGCGTATTTGCGGGGAAAAACGGCGGTTTTGGTGCCGGAAGGGTACCAAAACCTGGCCAGCCCGGAAGCCCTGCTGGCTCTTGCCCGGTTTTCCTCCCGGGGCCAGATCATCCCCTGCGCCTACCAAATCGACGAGGGCTCCGCCATTTATTTGACCGAACGGTTGGAGCGGCTCCTGGAGGAATACGGGACGAAATGAATATTCCTGTTGCACCGCTTGCAGTGACTGCAAGCGGTGCAATTTCTCTTGCATTTCTGGAAAATTGCATTGACTTTCCCTGTCGGAGGGGCTACTATGACAGCGGAAAAGAGCAAAATGCAAGTTTTCCATCATGTCAAGAGGAGAGATCAGTGATTATGCAAACAGAGCAGAAGCAAAAGAAGGTGCTGGTGATCGGCGTCATCGGCGCGGATGTGCACGCCGTGGGCAACAAGATCCTGTACCACGCCTTCACCGAAGCCGGCTTCGATGTGGTAAACCTCGGGGTTATGGTTTCCCAGGAGGAGTACATCTCCGCCGCCATTGAATCCGATGCGGACGCCATTGTCATCTCCAGTCTCTACGGCCAGGGCGAGCTGGACTGCCGCGGCATGCGCGAGAAGTGCAACGAGGCCGGCCTGGTGGGGATCCCCCTGCTGGTGGGCGGCAACATCGTGGTGGGCAAGCAGAAGTTTGAGGATGTGGAAAAGCGCTTCAAGGACATCGGCTTTGACCGGGCCTTCCCCCCCGGCACCCCGCCGGAGACCACCATCGAGGCCCTGCGGGAGCTTTTGCACATGGAGCCGGTGGCTGAGGAGCTGCGGGCATGAGACCTGTTTTGCTGACAGATTTCGGCAGCACCTATACCAAGCTGACGGCAGTGGATACGGACGCGGCGGCCCTGCTGGGGACGGCGTTTTCCTACACCACTGTCCAGACAGATATCAACGACGGCTTTTCCAATGCCCTGCGGCAGCTGGAGGAGAAGATCGGCCGATACGACTATGAGGCGTGCTACGCCTGCTCCTCGGCCGCGGGTGGCCTGCGGATGGTGGCCTCCGGACTGGTGCCGGAGCTGACCCTGGAGGCGGCCCGGATGGCGAGTCTCGGCGCAGGCGCCAAGCTGGTGGGCCAGTTCTCCTTTGAACTCACCGAAGACGACCTGGAGCAGATCCGGGTCATGAAGCCAGACATCTTCCTGCTGGCCGGCGGCACCGACGGCGGCAACACCGCCTGCATCCTCCACAATGCCAGGATGCTGGCGTCCATGCGGCCGGAGTTCCCCATTATCCTGGCCGGCAACCGCACCGCCGCCCGGGAATGCCAGCAGATACTGGCCGACTGCCAGGTGCGGGTGTGCGAAAATGTCATGCCGAAGTTCGGCGTTCTCAAAACCGAGCAGACCCAGGAGGCCATCCGGGAGATATTCCTGGGCCGCATCATTCAGGCAAAGGGCCTCAGCCGGGCCTCCGAGCGGATGAACGACATCCTCATGCCCACTCCCACCGCCGTGCTCTCCGCCCTGGAGCTGCTGGCAAACGGCCTGCGGGACGAGCCGGGGATCGGCGAGCTGGCCGCTGTGGATGTAGGCGGCGCCACCACGGATGTGTACTCCATCTGCGAGGGCATGCCCCGGCAGATGAACCGCGTCTACAAGGGCCTGCCGGAGCCGTATACCAAGCGGACCGTTGAGGGTGACATCGGCATGCGCTACTCGATCCTGGGGATCCTGGAGGCCGCCGGCGCCCGGGAGCTGTCCGCCCTGTCCGGTATTCCGGAGCCCCGGGTGGAGGAGCTCTGCCGGATGCTGAACCGTCAGACGGACCTTGTGCCCAACGGCGACAAGGAGCTGGAGGCCCTGGACTTCGCCCTGGCGGCCATGGCCGTCCGCACGGCGGCAAAGCGCCACGCCGGCACTATCGAGATGACCTATACACTGCTGGGCCAGACCTATGTCCAGAGCGGAAAGGACCTCACCGCGGTAAAGCGCGTGGTGGCCACCGGCGGCAGCCTGATCCATTCCCCCCGGGTGCGGGAGATCGCCTCGTATTTTTGCTATGACGCCGCAGACCCCGGCTCCCTGCGCCCCACGGACGCGGAGATCCTGGTGGACTCGTCTTATATACTCGCCGCCATGGGCCTGCTCTCCACGCACGATCCGCATGCGGCGCTTCAGATTATGAAAAGGATGATTCGATAGATGGAACTTCAGAATAAAAAACTGGACGAAGGCGCGTTCCTGCAGGAGCGCCAGGAGGTTTTGCAGCAGTGGCCCACCGGCAAGGATGTGGACCTGCAGGAGGCCGTGGCCTATCATAAGCAGATGACGCCCGAGCGTATTTTCTCCGCAAAGCTGGTGGAGGCCAAGAAAAGCGGCAAGACCCTCATCCAGCCCCGGGCCGGCGTGCCGGTGCTGGAGGAGCACATCAAGCTCATGCAGTACATGGAAAAAGAGGGTGAGGCGGACCTGCTCCCCACCACCATCGACAGCTATACCCGCCAGAACCGCTATGAGGAGGCAGAAAACGGCATCCAGGAGTCCCTGCGCCTGAACCGCGCCATGCTCAACGGCTTCCCCGCCGTCAACCACGGCGTCCAGGGCTGCCGGAGGGTCATTGAGAGCGTCCATACCCCGGTGCAGGTGCGCCACGGTACGCCGGACGCCCGCCTGCTGACGGAGATCTCCTACGCCGGCGGCTTCACCAGCTACGAGGGCGGCGGCATCTCCTACAACCTGCCCTACTGCAAGAATGTCCCCATGGAGACCACCATCCGCGATTGGCAGTATGTCGACCGCCTGACGGGCCTCTATGAGGAGATGGGCGTATCCATCAACCGCGAGCCCTACGGCCCACTGACCGGCACGCTGGTGCCGCCGTGCATCTCCCACGCCGCCGCCATCATCGAGGCGCTGCTGGCCGCGGAGCAGGGCGTGCGGAACATCACCGTGGGCTACGGCCAGTGCGGCAATCTGGTGCAGGATATCGCGGCCATCCGCACCCTGGAGGAGCTGACGGAGGAGTACCTGCACAAATACGGCTATTCCGATGTGGTGGTCACCACGGTGCTGCACCAGTGGATGGGCGGCTTCCCGGCGGATGAGGCCAAGGCCTTCGGCGTCATCTCCATGGGCAGCATGATCGCAGCCCTCTCCAAGGCTACCAAGGTCATTGTCAAGAGCCCCCACGAGGCCGTGGGCATCCCCACCATGGAGGCCAACGCCCAGGGTCTGCGGTGTACCAAGCAGGTGGTCAACATGCTGTCGGATCAGACCTTCCAGAACTCGCATTTGGACGAGGAGATGGAGATCATCCGCCAGGAGACCCGCTGCATCGTGGACAAGTGCTTCGAGCTGGGCAAGGGCGATATCGCCCTGGGCGTGTGCCGCGGCGTGGTGGCGGGCGTTTTGGATGTGCCCTTCGCCCCCTGCCGCTACAACGCCGGCCTGATGCTCCCCTGCCGGGACAATGACGGCGCGGTGCGCATCCTCAACATGGGCAATCTGCCCTTCCCCCAGGAGCTCAGAGACTTCCACGCCGGGCGCATCGCCGAGCGCGCGAAGTTTGAAAAGCGCGCCCCCAGCTTCCAGATGGTCATCGACGATGTGTATGCCATCGGCAAGGGCCGCCTGGTAGGCCGCCCCAAAAAGTAAGGAACATTACGGAGGAGGATCATTATGAAGATCAAGAATGTAGTTTGCGCACCCGGCCGTACCGGCTTCTATTTTGACGATCAGCGCGCCATCAAGCGCGGCGCCGGCCATGACGGCATGTTCTATGTGGGTCAGCCCGTGACCGAGGGCTTCAGCGCCGTGCGTCAGGCCGGCGAGGCCATCTCCGTGATGCTGGTGCTGGAGGACGGCCAGGTGGCCTTCGGCGACTGCGCCGCCGTGCAGTATTCCGGCGCAGGCGGCCGCGATCCGCTGTTTTTGGCCAAGGACTTTATCCCCATCATCGAGGAGTTCATCAAGCCCCGTCTGGTAGGCCAGGAGGCGGCTGACTTCCGGAGCCTGGCCGCCATGGTGGAGTCCATCGAGGTCAACGGCAAGCGCCTGCACACCGCCATCCGCTACGGCGTCTCCCAGGCGCTGCTGGACGCCGTGGCCAAGGCCACGGGCCGCATGATGTGCGAGGTGGTGGCCGATGAGTACGGCTGCACCGTCTCCGACCATCTGATCCCCATCTTCACCCAGTCCGGCGATGACCGCTATGACAACGCCGACAAGATGATCATCAAGGGCGCCCAGGTGCTGCCCCATGCCCTGATCAACAATGTGGACTCCAAGCTGGGCCCCAAGGGCGAGAAGCTGGAGGCCTATGTGGCCTGGCTGCGGGACCGCATCCTGACCCAGCGCCTGGACGAGAGCTACAGCCCCGTTCTGCACATCGATGTCTACGGCACCATCGGCGCGGCCTTCGGCAACAACAACTATGCCGCCATGGCCGACTACCTGGCAAAGCTGGAGGAGACCGCAAAGCCCTTCCACCTGCGCATCGAGGGCCCCATGGACTGCGACTGTGACCGGGAGACCCAGCTGGAGGCCCTGGCCGCGCTGACCGCGGAGCTGGACCGCCGGGGCATCCAGGTGGAGCTGGTGGCCGACGAGTGGTGCAACACCCTGGAGGACATCAAGCTCTTTGCTGACCGCAAGGCCGGCCACATGATCCAGATCAAGACCCCGGATCTCGGCGGCATCAACAACACCATCGAGGCCGTTTTGTACTGCAAGGAAAAGGGCATCGGCGCCTACCAGGGCGGCACCTGCAACGAGACCGACCGCTCCGCACAGGTCTGCGTGCAGTGCGCCATGGCTACCCAGCCCACCCAGATCCTGGCCAAGCCCGGCATGGGCGTGGACGAGGGCTACATGATCGTGTTCAACGAGATGAACCGCATCCTGGCCATGCGCAAGGCCAAGGCCGAGTAATTTTCCAAGAGAATAAAAAGCCGCCCGGGACGCAGCAGCGTTCCGGGCGGCTTTTTTCTTTATAGGGCTGCCGGAGGAAGAGGGGCTTTCCCCGGCGGGGCTTACTTGGCCTGGGTCTCGCAGTAGAGGCAGCGGTAGACCCGCTTCTCCGGATCGGTGAGCACGAACTCCTGGGGCAGCTCCTGCTCCACGGAGGTGATGCAGCGGGGGTTATGGCAGGTGAGCACGCCCCGGATGCGCTCGGGCAGCTTCAGGGAGCGCTTTTCCGCCAGCTGGCCGTTGCGGATGATGTTCACGGTGATGGAGGGATCCACAAAGCCGATGAGGTTCCAGTCCAGATCCATCTCCCGGTCGATCTTGATGATGTCCTTGCGGCCCAGCTTGTCGCTGGTGACATTCTTCAAAATGGCCACGGTGCAGTCCAGGTCGGCCAGACCCAGGATGTTATAAAGCTCCATGGACTTGCCGGAGGTGATATGGTCGATCACGATGCCGTTTTGGATAGAGTCAATGATCATGTCGGTACACTTCCTTTCTCAGTTGATGTGCAGCAGCTTGAGGATCAGCGCCATGCGGATGTACTTGCCGTTCTGCACCTGCTTGAAGTAGCAGGCCCGGGGGTCGTCGTCCACGGCTACGGAGATCTCGTTGACGCGGGGCAGGGGGTGGAGGATGCACAGGTCGCTCTTGGCGGTTTTGAGCTTCTCCGGGGTGAGGATGTAGCTGTCCTTCAGACGCAGGTAGTCCTCCTCGTTGAAAAAGCGCTCCCGCTGCACCCGGGTCATGTAGAGGATGTCCAGCTCCGGCATTACCGCCTCCAGGGAGGTGGACTGCTCGTAGGGGATGCTGCTGCTCTTGATGTACTGCTCCTTCACATACCGGGGCAGCTTCAGCTCCTCCGGAGAGATGAGCACGAAGCGGATGCCGGTGTAACGGCTCATGGCGGCCACCAGGGAGTGGACGGTGCGGCCGAACTTCAGGTCGCCGCAGAGGCCCACGGTGAGGTTGTCAAAGCGGCCCTTCTCCTTGTGGATGGTCAAAAGGTCGGTGAGGGTCTGGGTGGGGTGGTTGTGGCCGCCGTCACCGGCGTTGATGATGGGTACCATGGAGCGGCGGCTGGCCACCAGGGGCGCGCCCTCCTTGGGGTGGCGCATGGCGATGATGTCGCTGTAGCAGCTGACGGTGCGGATGGTGTCGGCCACGCTCTCGCCCTTGGCGGCGGAGGAGCTGTTGGCCGAGGAGAAGCCCAGCACCTGGCCGCCCAGGGAGAGCATGGCGCTCTCAAAGCTCAGGCGGGTGCGGGTAGAGGGCTCGAAGAACAGGGTGGCCAGAATGCGCCCGTCGCACTTGTGGGCATACTTGGCGGGGTTTTCGATGATGTCGCCGGCGACCTCCACCAGCTCCATGATCTCCCGGGGGGAGAGCTGCATAATGTCAATGAGATGTTCCATATCAGATATTACCTCCTTTAGTGATCCATGTTTCATCAGACGGGTTATCCCGGAAGGCCAGCAGCCGCGCCACATCCCCTTCGGCGATATAGCCGGCGGCGGCTCCCTCCTTGGCAATGGTGTCCAGGTTGGTCAAGCTCACATTCCGCACCCCGGCGGCGGCCAGGCGCTCTAAGCCCTTTTTCATGCCGTAGGTGAAGATGCTCACGATGCCCAGAACCTCCGCGCCCGCGTTCCGCAGGGCATCCACGGCGTCCAGGGCGCTGCCGCCGGTGGAGATGAGGTCCTCGATGACCACCACCCTCTGCCCCTTCTCCAGGCGGCCCTCGATCTGGTTCTGGCGGCCGTGATCCTTGCTGCCGGAGCGGACATAGCCCATGGGCATCCCCAGCAGGTGGGCGGCGATGGCCGCGTGGGCGATGCCGGCGGTGGCGGTGCCCATGAGGACCTCCGCCTCCGGGAACTCCCGGCGCACGGTGTCGGCAATGGCGTTTTCCACCAGATTGCGCACCTCCGGGGCAGTGAGGATCAGGCGGTTATCGCAGTAGATGGGGCTTTTGATGCCGCTGGCCCAGGTAAAGGGCTCCTGGGGCCGCAGGAATACCGCACCGATGGACAAAAGCCCCCGGGCGACCTGACAGTTCATTTCCATAATGATCCTTCCTTTCCCTGGGGCCTTAGCCCAAAAATTCCGCTCGGCAGCGCTCATAGGCGGCCACCGGGTCCGCCGCCTGGGTGATGGGGCGGCCCACCACGATGTAGTCCGCGCCGATGGCCTTGGCCTCGGCGGGGGTGGTCACGCGCTTTTGGTCGTCGCCGGCGGCGTCGGCAAAGCGCACGCCGGGGGTCACGGTCAAAAAGCCCGCGCCGCAGTGCTCGTGGATGATGCCCGCCTCCCGGGGCGAGCACACCACGCCGTCAAGACCGGCGGCAGCGGCGTTCCGGGCATAGTGCAGCACCACCTGCTCGATGGGCTCCCGGATCAGGAGCTCTTTTTCCATGCTGCTCTGCTCCGTGGAGGTCAGCTGGGTCACGGCGATGAGCAGGGGCCGGGTGCCGTCCGGCCGGGTGAGGCCCTCCAGGGCCGCGCGCATCATGGCCTGGGTGCCCGCCGCGTGGAGGTTCACGATGTCCACATCCAGGGCGGACAGGGCGGCCATGGCCTTTTTCACCGTGTTGGGGATGTCATGGAGCTTCAGGTCCAAAAAGATCTTGTGGCCCCGAGCGCGAATTTCCCGGACCACCTGGGGCCCCTCGGCGTAGAAAAGCTCCATGCCGATCTTGACAAAGGGCTTCTCCCCGGTGAAGCGGTCCAGGAAGGCCAGGGTCTTTTCCCTGCTGTCAAAGTCCAGTGCGATGATGATGTCCTTACCCATGATGGGCACCTCCTATGATGTCGTTGATGTCGTGAATACCGTAAGCCGCCATCTCGGATGGCAGCGACTCGATGATGTTCCTGCAGGCGAAGGGGTCCGTGAGATTGGCGGCGCCCACGCCCACAGCCGTAGCGCCCGCCAGCATCAGCTCCAGGGCGTCCCGGGCGGAGCTTACGCCCCCCATGCCCACAATGGGCACCCGCACCGCCTCATAGACCTGGTAGACCATCCGCACCGCCAGGGGGAAGATCCCCGGCCCGGACATGCCGCCGGTGCCGTTGGCCAGGAGGGGGCGCCGGCGCTTGAGGTCGATGCGCATCCCCGGCAGGGTGTTGATGAGGCAGATGCCGTCGGCGCCCGCGTCCTCGCAGGCCCGGGCCACGGCGGCAATGTCCGCCGCGGCGGGCGAGAGCTTCATCAGGATGGGCTTTTTTGTGGCCGCCCGCACCGCCCGGGTCACCGCGGCGGCGGAGGCGGGGTCGGCTCCGAAGGCGGCGCCGCCGCCGTGGACATTGGGGCAGGAGATGTTTACCTCGATCCAGCCCACCTGCTCCTGGTCATCCAGGCGGCGGCAGACCTCGGCATACTCCTCGATGGAAAAGCCGCTGACATTGGCCATCACCGGCTTGTGGAAGATCTCCCGGAGCTGGGGCAGCTCCCGGGCGAGCACCGCGTCGATGCCGGGGTTTTGCAGACCTACCGAGTTCAGCAGGCCGCCGGCATACTCCGCGATGCGGGGGGTGGGGTTTCCGAACCGGGGCTCCCGGGTGGTGCCCTTGAAGGAGAAGGTGCCCAGGATGTTGATGTCGTAGAGCTTGGCAAATTCCTGCCCGAAGCCGAAGGTGCCGCTGGCGGGGATGATGGGGTTATCCAGCCGGATGCCGCAGAGGTCTACTGCGGTGTTCACCATATGATCTCCTCCTTTACCAGCACCGGCCCATCGGTGCAGATGCGTTTGGCGCCGTATTTCGTTTGGCAGCTGCAGCCCATGCAGGCCCCGAAGCCGCAGCCCATGCGCTCCTCAAAGCTGAATTGCCCGGAGGTGGCGCAGCGGTCATACACCGCCCGGAGCATGGCCTCCGGCCCGCAGGTGTAGAGGTAGCTGTAATCCCCCGCCAGGGCCATGCCGTCGGTGACAAGGCCGCGTGTGCCGGCGCTGCCGTCGGCGGTGAGGACGAGCACCTTTGCGCCCAGTGCCCGGAGGTCCTCCGCCAGGAACTGCTCCGGGGCGCTGTTGAAGCCCAGCACCGCCGTGACGCGCTTGCCTTGCGCCGTCAGGCGCTTGGCAAGGCCGTACAGGGGCGGGATGCCCACGCCGCCGCCCACCAGCAGGGGGGCGTCTCCGGCAGGGGCCAGGTCGTAGCCGTTGCCCAGGCCGGTGAGCACATCCAGCTCGGTGCCCGCCGGCAGGCGGGTCATTTGGGCGGTGCCCCGGCCCAGCACCTTATAGATCAGCGTCAGCTCCCCCTCCTGCCAGTCGCACACGGAGATGGGCCGGCGGAGGAAAAAGCCCTCCAGCTTGATGTTCACGAACTGCCCCGGCGCGGTGATGGCGGATACATCGCCCTCCAGCCGCAGCCGGTAAATATCCTGCGCCAGGGGCGCATTTTCCAGTATGGTCAGCTTTACCTGCTTCATGTGGCTTTTCCTCCTGTGAGAATGCTGCCGTCGCTCCAGGCCACCTTACCGCCGGCCACCGTCAGCAGGCAGCGGCCCTGTACCCGCCACCCGGCAAAGGGAGTGGCCCGGCCCAGGGAGAGGAATTCCGCCGGGTCGATGGTGTAGGCGGCGTCGGGGTCAAATACGGTGAAGTCCTCGGCCCCCTGGGGGGTGATGCCCGTGGGGAGGCCGAAGCGGCGGCAGGGATTGGTGTGCAGCAGGGCCACCAGGCGCTCCATGGACAGGAGGCCGGGCCTTACGAGATAGGTATAGAGCAGGGGGAAGGCGGTCTCCAGGCCCACGATGCCCATGACGCTCTTTTCCAGGCCCCGGCTCTTTTCCTCGGCGCTGTGGGGAGCGTGATCCGTGGCGATCATGTCAATGGTGCCGTCGGCCAGGCCCTCCAGCAGGGCCTGGCGGTCCTCCCGGCTCCGCAGGGGCGGGTTCATCTTAAAGCGGCCATCCTCTTCAAGCATGGCGTCATCCAGCAGCAGGTAGTGGGGGGCGGTCTCGCAGGTGACATCCAGGCCCTCCGCCTTGGCCCGGCGGATGAGGGCCACGCTCTCCTTGGTGGAGATGTGGCAGATGTGGTAGCCGCAGCCGGTCTCCCGGACCAGCGCCAGGTCCCGCCGTATCTGCCCCCACTCGCTCTCGGAGCAGATGCCCCGGTGGCCGTGGGCCCGGGCGTAGGCGCTGTCGTGGATATAGCCGCCCCGGAGGAGGGAGTTGTCCTCGCAGTGGGCCACGATGAGCTTGCCCAGCCCCTTGGCCGCCAGCATGGCCTGGCGCATCATATCCTCACTCTGCACGCCCCGCCCGTCATCGGAGAAGGCCACCACCTGGGGGGCCAGCTCCGCCAGGGCCGCCAGGGTCTCCCCCTGCTGGCCCACGGTGATGGCCCCATAGGGCAGCACCCGGACCGCCGCGTCCCGGCGGATGAGGGCGGCCTCCTGCTCCAGGTGGGCCAAGGAGTCCGGCACCGGGCTCAGGTTGGGCATGGCGCACACGGTGGTGTAGCCCCCCCGGGCCGCCGCCAGGGTGCCGGTGCGGATGGTCTCCTTATAAGAAAAGCCCGGCTCCCGCAGATGCACATGCACATCTGCAAAGCCAGGCAATACCATATAACGGGAAGTATCCAGCTCCCGGGAAAAACCATCCCCACAGAGGGAAACACGAACCCCGGCGGAAATGGGAAAACCGTCCTGGGAAAAAGCATCACGCAAAAAGAACGACACTTTACCTCACACTCCTCCGAAATTTTTGCCATGATACCATGTGCGCCCCCGGTTGTCAAGGGGGGAGCCCCGGCAGGCCGGAGGGATTCTCCCTCCCGGCCGAAAACGGCGAAGGGAATGCCTCCGCAGGTTGGGCAAAACGCTAAAAACGAGCCCCCTCCGGACAGAGCATCCCCCGGGGCCCATGGGGGCCCCGGGGGCGCTTTCGGCAGGTGCCGGGCTCAGCTCTTCAGCCGCTCATAAAGCGCCTGATAGTCCAGGATGTCCACCGATCCATCCCCGTTCATGTCGAGCAGCTCCATAAATCTCGGGTGCTCCAGCTTCTTTCCCGTGGACAGATACTCAAAGAGACACTGCATATCGGAGGGATCGGATCTGTTGTCGCCGTTTATATCCAGCTCCGGGTCGTACCGGGAAACGCGCAGCGTCACCGTGTACCCCACAAGCGCCAGCTTGTAGTCGTCCCCCTCCTTCGTCATGGCCTGCACATCGATGGGCAGATAGGACACCACGCCCTCTGCGTCCGTGCAGATGAGATACTCCTGCTGCATGGCGGTCTCGCTGGGGAAGGTCAAGGTCCCGGCGCTGGTGGTCACATGGGTGAAGCCCCTGCCGGAGGCGAACAGCTGCACCCAGTACCGGGGACGGCTGTTGATGAACCCCACGCCCATGTAGGCAAACCCTCTGTTGCTTGCGTCCAAGATGTTGGCGCAGTGGCCGGGGGAGTGCAGCCAGTCGCTCACCACCTGGGCCGCGGAGTGCTGGTTGCAGGCGATGTTCTCGGCCACGCTCCCCTTGTCCAGGGGGGCGGGGATGGTGGTATAGACCGCCTTCCCGTTGGGCCGCTTGTGCTCATAGAGGGTGATCAGCTCCTTCTCCCGGATGTTGCAGGCCGTCTGCAGCTCCCCGGGCATGGCGAGAAGGGGCTTGTTGTTCAGCTTCCGGGCCCGGTTCACCAGCTTCAGCACACCCCACTCCTGCTCGCTGACGGAGAGCTTGCCGGTGGGGAGCTTGCCCGCCGCGCTGGCGCTCTCCTCCAGGGATTTATCAGTTTTCACGCCCAGGGCCTTGGCTCTTTGAACGATGTCGTAGATCTTGGATTCGTCGATCCTTCCGGATACGACGGGGCATACGATCTCCACCTGCCGCGCCTTGTCGCTGCTGTCCTTATCCACGCCGCTGGCCTCCGGGTACACCAGGGCGAAGTAGGGCGTGGTGAGCAGTCCCGGAGAAGCGGAGACGAATTTCAGTGCGCCGTAATCGTCCACCGTGCCGTAGATGGGCACGCCGCATTCCTCGATGATCCGCTGGGCGCTGCCCTGGCGCTGCATGGTCCTGCAGTTGCCGCAGCCCGTCTTTGTCACCAGCAGCAAGAACGGATCGCCGCTGCTGTTATAGAGCTTCTGGGCCCGGCTGGCGCCGATCTGCGTGTAGTAGTCGGACACCATGTAGTCGGAGGCGGCATCGTCCTCCGGGTATTTTATCCCGCCGAGGCCGGGGAAGCACTTCTCCAGCGTGGCGCGGTCCGCCAGATCGATGTAGTCCACAAAGCGGGTGCGCTTGCCGGTGGTATTGGTGGGCGCGGTGATCTGGATGGCGTTGGAGCACTCCCAGCCGCCCAGCTTGGCCACGGTGATGGAGGCGGAGGCCTTGGGATAGATCTGCGTCATCCACATGGAGCCGTCGGTGCGCTCCAGCAGCACGGTGTTGCCGCGGCCGTTGTCCTGGTGGTAGGAGCTGCGGGCCACATTGGGCAGCAGATACAGGTTGCCCACAGGGTTGGTGGAGGTGTTCAGCGCCTTGAAGACCTCGCTGCTGTCGTTGAGGTAGTGAAATTCCGTGGGCTTCATCTTGAAGCGCCTGCCGTCGATGCTGTTGTCGGCATTGTTGTCAAAGGCGTAGGTATAGCGGTCCATGGCCTTGTAGCCCCCGGGCACATCGCTGAGATAGTCCGCCGCAAACCGGCCCACCTCCGGCTTATTGCCGGTGCAGTGGTTGGCCACCAGGCCGTAGGGGAAGCCGTTTTCCTCCGGCACAAGGCCCACGAACTGCCCGTTGTCCTTCCACTTGGGCTGCTGGGTCTGGAAGGCCGGGAAGATGTGCTTGATGAGCTGCTTTTGGCCGTTCTCCTCCAGGACGCCCATCTGGATCTTTGCCTGCAGGCCGAAGGCCCACATCTCGCCCCTTCCGTTCTGCACGAAGCCGGTCTTGATGGTGCTGTCGGGGTCATATTGCGCCAGGAACTTTTCATAGGGGAACACCCGCACGGCGTTGTCCGTCAGATGCTCCATGCCGAGCTTATAGGAGTTGCGCTCGATGAACTGGCCGTTGTTCCACGCCTCCTCATCGTAGCCCAGGCCCTCCACCTCCTCCGTCCAGCGATAGAAGGCGTTGTTCTGATCGAGGATGCCGCCGGGTACGATCAGCTTTGCCTTTCCCTTGTCCATCACCTGGAAGGGGCCCTTGCTGTAGGCGTCCTCACAGGCGGAATAGGAGTATTGCAGGAAGCAGCTGCCGTCGTTTTTGATATAGCCCACTACGGAGCCGTAGATATGCTCCGCAAAGGAGCGGACGCCGGATACCAGCTCCTCATCCTCCATCCTGCCGCCGCTCGCCCACATGTAGTACAGGGTGCCGTTTTTCAGGTAGTGGGACCGGGAGACCTGCGTAACGCCGGTGGCCAGCGTCTGTACCTTGCCGTTGCTGGCCACGCCCACCAGTGTGCCGTCCTCCAGCAGAAGGTGCCGCCAGGTATCCCCCGCCCGGGTATAGAGATACTCCGCGTAGGACTTCACATTCTCGACCCTGGCCTTCACCACCGGGTCGATGCCCGTGCCGCTGCGGCCTACCATATAATAAGTATCGTAGGGGTCGATGAACTCGTTGACGCTGAGGATGTTGTTGGTCATGTACTGCTCTTTGCCGGTGATCTCCTCGTGCTGGATGAACTCGTATTCAAAGGGGGGCATATCCCCCAGCAGACTGTTCGCCACCCGGAGGTCCGTGACCCAGCTGTCCACCGGCAGAAAGTAGTTCACGCGCTGGCTGCTGCCCAGCTGATTGAATTCATCTCCGGCCTTGAAGAGATTGTCCTGATGGGAGAAGTAGAGGGAGCAGTATTTGCCCTCCGGACTGGCGTAGGTCAGAAAGGTGCCGTCCTCCGCCGCCGCCATGATGGCGCTGTAGGCGTTGACCGTCTGCCTGAACTGCTTGTTTTCATCGTAGAGGTCGATCTGCACGATGAGAGTGTCCTTGTCGATCCACTTCCGGTAATTGCCGAAGGGCTCTATTTCGTTCATGGCGATCCGGTAAGAGTCCTGGCTGCCCCCGCAGAAGAACCGGAGCATCTTATCCTTCTCCAGGGAGCCGAAGGTGCCCCGGAGGGTGACCTTGAAGTAGCACTGGAGCAGATCCTTGCGCTCCAGCGGCTTTTTAACGAATTGCGTGTAGGCGTCGTCGATATAGCGGGTGCCGGTGCTGAAGTGAAGGGCCGAGCCGTCGGTGGGGACATCGTAGGTGTGGAGGGGCTTTGCCCCGTAGACCTGGCCGGCGGGGATGAGCCGGCCCAGGAAATCCGCCGATCCGGCCTCCTCCTGTGAGAGCAGGGCCGGCATGGCGGCCGTCTCCGGGGGGAGAGTAGTCCCGTCAGGGGTCTCCGGGAGCAAGGAATCCTCTGCCGCCGGGTCTTGGCTCCCGGCGGGGGACTCCTCTTCCTCCGCGGGGGCTGCGGGGGGCTCCCCCTCCTCCGCGCTCTCCGCAGGGGCTGTCTCCCCGGCGGCCTCTCCGGCGGCCGCCGCTTCCTCGGGGGCCGCTCCGGAGGTCTCCGGCCCGGCGGCTTCGGCGGCCGTCGTCTCCGCCGGCGCGGCCCCGACCGTGGCCCAGGCGGGGGCGGGCAGCAGGGAGAGCACCATCTGCAGGGCCAGCAGCAGGCACAAAATACGCATTTTCATGGGGGTGAACCATCCTTTCAGCGGGCGTTTTTTCCAGTATAAACACCGTACATTCATGTACGGCAAGAAAAACTTTTCGCCTCCCTCCGCCGGGGACAGAAGGAAAAGACAAAAGAAAAATATGCCAAAAAATTATCAAACCATGAGTTTTTTCCTATAACAGCGAAGTTTTTTCTATCGCGTTTTTCGGCCCGGGGTTATACAATGTCACCATACTGGCGGGGTGAGCCAATTGCCCCGACCGGAGTTTCACAAATCTTCAAGGAGGAAAATTTAGATGAAAAAGACTCTTGCGATTCTCCTGGCTGCCGTGATGATGCTGGGCCTGCTGGCCGGCTGCGGCAAGACCGAGAATAAGGACAACGAGGGCGGCGACGCCTCCGCTCTGAATGTGGCCGTGTTCTACTATGACTTCTCTGATGTGTACATCTCCAGTGTGCGCAACTCCATGGATGAGCAGCTCAAGGCCCTGGGTGTGACCTACAACAACTATGACGGTGGCGGCAACCAGGCCCAGCAGACCGACCAGATCAACACCGCCATCGCCAACGGCGCCAACCTGCTGATCGTCAACATCGTGGAGACCTCTTCTCCCGACGCTGCGCAGAACGCTGTCGAGGCCGCCAAGACTGCCGGTATCCCCATCATCTTCTTCAACCGCGAGGTTGCCGATGAGGTCGTGAACAGCTACGAGAAGTGCGCCTTCGTGGGCACCGATGCTCCCGAGGCCGGCCACATGCAGGGCAAGATGATCGGCGAGTATCTGGTTGCCAACTTCGACACCGTTGACCTCAACGGCGACGGCAAGATCTCCTATGTGATGTTCAAGGGCCAGGAGGGCAACGCCGAGGCCGAGGCCCGCACCCAGTTCGGTGTGGAGGATGCCAACGCTGTTCTGACCGCTGCCGGCAAGCCGGAGCTGGTCTACTACAACGCTTCCGCTACCGATAAGTACCTGGTCGACCAGGGCGGTAAGTGGTCTGCCCAGGCCGCCAACGACTACATGGCCACCATTCTCCCCGAGTATTCCGAGACCAACGGCAACATGGTCGAGCTGATCATCTGCAACAACGACGGCATGGCTGAGGGCGCTGTCTCTGCGCTGCAGGGCGCCGGCTACAACAAGGGCGAGGGCAGCAAGACCATCCCCGTGTTCGGCGTGGATGCCACCGATTCTGCCAAGCAGCTCATCAACGAGGGCAAGATGACCGGTACCATCAAGCAGGATGCTGAGGGCATGGCCTCCACCATTCTGAACCTGGTCAGCAGCGTCAACGGCGGCGGCAACCTGATGGATAACACCTCCTCCTTCAATGTGGACGAGGGCGTTGCCAAGATCCGCGTGCCTTACGCTACCTACACCGGCGAATAAGCCCATCGGCTCTCGCCCCATTACAGACGCAAAGAAAAGCGGGGCTGTCCTTTCGACAGCCCCGCTTTATCCTACGGGCGGTTCCCTTCCGGGCCGCCCTTGACCCCGCCGGAGGCGGTATTACGCGGCGAAAAGCCGCCGCGAATCAATGCAGATAGGAGGTAAACGCATATGGAGCAGCCGGCATTGCTGGAAATGCGGAATATCACGAAGGAATTCCCCGGTGTCAAGGCGCTGGACGGCGTTTCCCTTACCGTCCGCCCGGGCACCGTCCACGCACTGATGGGTGAAAACGGCGCCGGAAAGTCCACCCTGATGAAGTGCCTGTTCGGCATCTATGCCAAGAATGAGGGCACCATCGTCCTGGACGGTAAGGAAGTTGACTTCAAAAACTCTAAGGAGGCGCTGGAGAACGGCGTCGCCATGGTCCACCAGGAGCTCAACCAGGCGCTGACCCGCAGCGTGATGGACAACCTGTGGCTGGGCCGCTATCCCAAGGTGGGCGGCATCATGGTCAGCGAGGGCACCATGCGCAAGCGCACCCGGGAGATCTTCGACGAGCTGGATGTCCATGTGGACCCCAAGGCCATCATGTCCACGCTGCCGGTTTCCCAGCGGCAGATGGTGGAGATCGCCAAGGCCGTCAGCTACAATGCCAAGGTCATCGTCTTCGATGAACCCACCTCCTCTCTCACCGAGGCCGAGGTGGAGCACCTGTTCCGTATCATCAACATGCTGCGGGACCGGGGCTGCGGCATCATTTACATCAGCCATAAGATGGACGAGATCCTCCGCATCAGCGACGAGGTCACCATCATGCGCGACGGCCAGTGGGTGGCCACCCGCCAGGCCAAGGATCTGACCATGGGCGAGATCATCAAGCTGATGGTGGGCCGGGAGCTCACCAACCGCTTCCCCCCCAAGGACAATGTCCCCGGGGATGTGATCCTGGAGGTGGAGCACCTCTCGGGCAAGTATACCCGCCTGAAGGAGGCCAGCTTCCAGCTCCGCAAGGGCGAGGTGCTGGGCATCGCGGGCCTGGATGGCTCGGGCCGCACCGAGGTGCTGGAGAACCTCTTCGGCGCCATGACAAAGGGCAGCGGCACCATCCGTCTCCACGGCAAGGAGATTAAGAACAAGTCCCCCAAGGAGGCCATTAAAAACGGCTTCGCCCTTTTGACGGAGGAGCGCCGGGCCACAGGCATCTTCGGCATCCGTGACATCAAGGAGAACACCGTCATCTCCAACCTCAACAGCTATCTCAAGGGCGGCATCTGCCTCAGCGAGAAGGCCATGAAGAAGGATACCGACTGGGCGATCCAGGCCATGCACATCAAAACCCCCAGTCAGTCCACGCAGATCCGCTCCCTTTCCGGCGGCAACCAGCAGAAGGTCATCATCGGCCGCTGGCTTTTGACCACCCCGGAGGTGCTGCTGCTGGACGAGCCCACCCGCGGTATCGATGTGGGCGCTAAATACGAAATTTACCAGCTTATCCTCGACCTTGCCAAGGAGGGGAAGGGCGTCATCGTGGTGTCCTCCGAGATGCCGGAGCTGCTGGGCATCTGTGACCGTATTCTGGTCATGTCCGGCGGTATTCTGGCCGGCGAGGTGGACGCGCGCAGCACCAGCCAGGAGGAGATCCTGACGCTGGCGGCAAAATATGTGTAAGGAGGAGAGACTACCGTGACTCAAGAATCGAAAACCCTGGAGAAGGCCACCCGCACCCGCCAGCCCTGGACAGCCAAGCGGGTAGGCAATCTCCTTTTGAACAACGCCCTGATCATCATCATGGTCATCGCAGTCATCTACATCGCCATCAAGAACCCGAACTTCACCCAGCCTGCATCCATCATCAACATTCTCTCCCAGACGGCGGCCTATCTGCCCGCCGCGTTGGGTATCGGCGGGTGCATCGTGCTGACGGGTACCGACCTGTCCGCCGGCCGCGTGGTGGGCATCACCGCCTGCATCTCCGCTTCCCTGCTGCAGAATGCCGCCAACCTGGCCAATAAGATGTGGCCCGGGATCGGCACCCTGCCCATTATCGTGGTCATTCTGCTGGCCATGCTCATCGGCGCCGCCGTGGGCTGCTTCAACGGCTTTTTTGTGGCAAAGTTCAAGCTGCATCCCTTCATCGTGACGCTGGGTACCCAGCTGATCCTCTACACCGTGCTGCTTTTGTATGTCCAGATGGGCAACAACAAGGGTATGGCCATCTCCAACCTGGATGCCTCCTACACCAACTTCGTCAAGGGCAGTCTGTTCAAGGTCGGCGGCGTTCCCATCCCCAACTATGTGCTCTTCGCCATCGTGCTCACGGCGGTGATGTGGTTCGTCTGGAACAAGACCACCTTCGGCAAGAATATGTTTGCCCTGGGCTCCAACGAGGAGGCCGCCCGGGTGTCCGGCGTCAATGTCTTCGCCGTGACGGTGGGCGTGTTCGCCCTGGCCGGCGCCATGTACGGCTTCACCGGTTTCATCGAGGGCGCCCGCATCGGCTCCAACACCGCCAACACCGGCCTGAACTATGAGCTGGACGCCATCGCGGCCTGCGTCATCGGCGGCGTGTCCTTCGTGGGCGGCATCGGTAAGATCAGAGGCATCGTCATCGGTGTTCTGATGCTGCGTCTGATCTTCGTGGGTCTGACCATGGTGGGCGTGGCGCAGGACCTGCAGTACCTCATCAAGGGCGCCATCATCCTGTTCGCCTGCGCGCTGGATATGCGCAAGTACCTTGTGAAAAAGTGATCTCACCAAAAGATGGCGCGCCTTCGGCGTGCCATCTTTTCTTTTCCTGGAAAATATGCTATACTTATCTGTACTGTGAAAAAACGGAGAGGAGGTCGGAGCATGGAGCTGTACCGGGTACTGCTGGTGGATGACGAGGAGGATATCCGCCAAGGCATCAGCCAAAAGATGGACTGGCTGGGCCTGGGCTTTTCCCTGGTGGGAGAGGCCGCCAACGGCCAGGATGCCCTGGAGCTGGCGGAGACCTTGCGGCCGGATGTGATTCTCACGGACATCAAAATGCCCTTTATGGACGGCCTGGAGCTGTGCCGCATTTTGACAGACCGCCTGCCGGCGGCCCGGTTCGTGGTGTTCTCCGGCTTTGATGCCTTTGAATACGCCAAGCAGGCCATTCAGATGAATGTGGTGGAGTATATCCTCAAGCCCATCAACGCCGATGAGCTCTCCGCCGTGCTGCGGCGGCTGAAGGAGGAGCTGGACCGCCAGCGGGCCGAGCGGCGGAATGTGGAGCTTCTGCGCAGCCGCTACACGGAAAACCTGCCCATCCTCCGGGAGCTTTTTTACGCCAACCTCCTGGATGGCCGCATCGAGCCGGGCACCGAGCGCACCCGGGCGGCCCGGCTGGACATTGCCTTTCAGGGGGATGCCTGGGCGGTGGGCCTGGCCTACCTGGGCAGTGACAGCAGCCGGGATGCCCTGTCCACCCTGTCCCTGCAGAACCTCCTGGAGGAGACCCTGACGGCGGACCGCTGCAAGCTCTCCCTCTATAACGACTGGGTGGCGCTGATCGTCACCCTCTCCGAGGACTATACCGTATACGACCTCATCCGGGATTTAGACCGGGCCTGCACCCTGGCCGCCTCCTACCTGGGCCTGACGCTGACGGTGGGCGTGGGGGCCCCCTGCCGGGAGCTCTCCGCTCTGGCCCGCTCCGCCTCCGAGGCCCGTACGGCCCTGGAGTACCGCTCCATGGTGGGCCGGGGCCAGGTCATCTACATCGGCGACCTGGAGCCCGACGGCGGCCCCATCCTCTCCTTCGAGGAGGCGGACGAGCGGGCCCTGACGGCGGCGGTGAAGCTGGGCAATGAACGGGAGATCCGGGAGGCGGCCGCCGCCCTGGCGGAGAAGATCCGCCGGGCCAATCCCGCCGCCGGGCAATACTCCCTCTTCCTCATGGAGCTGGTGAGCCACCTTGTGAAGATGACCCGCCGCTCCGGCGTGGGAGTGGAGGAGGTGTTCGGGCCGGAGTTCTCCCTGCCCATGCCGGATTCCCAGCTCCCCGCCTTGGATGAGCTGGAGGACTGGTGCGCCCAGCGGTGCCTGCGGCTGCACACCCTCATCCGCCGCCGGCAGACGGACTCGGCGGGGCAGACCGTGGAGACCGCCAAGGAGTATATCCGCCAGCACTATGCAGAGAGCGACCTTTCGGTGGAAAAGCTCTGCGCCTACCTGCACCTGAGCGCCACCTACTTCTCCACCCTCTTCAAGCGGGAGACCGGCACCAGCTTTACCGCCTATGTCACCGGGGTGCGCATGGAGGCGGCCGCCGAGGCCATCCGGGGCACGGAGGAAAAGACCTACCTCATCGCCCAGCGCTGCGGCTATGAGGACCCCAACTACTTCAGCTATGTGTTCAAGCGCCATTTCGGCATGACCCCCACCAAGTACCGCAACGAGGCCAAGTAAAGCCAGCAGAGAGGAGCCGCCTGTGGAAAAGAACCCTTCCGGATTTCGCGCCCGGTGGAAAACACGCTATCACCGCTCCAGCATACAGATGATCCTGTCCATCGCCTTCACCGCCGTGGCGGTGGTGGGTATGCTGTTTTTGGGGATGGCGCTGCTGCTGCGCTTTTCCGCCTCCGCCAACGAGATGGCGGCGGAGAGCAGCCAGCGGGTGCTGGCCCAGGTGAACCGGAGCTTAGACAATTATCTGCGCAACATGATGCGGGTGTCGGACACGGCCTATTACCGGGTCATCAAAAGCGCGGACTTAGATCAAGAGGCCACCGCCGGAGAGCTCCGGGACGCCCTGGAGCTGCTCCACGCCAAGGACGGCGATGTGCTGGTGTCTCTGGCGGTGTTCGATGAAAAGGGGGCCCTTATCTCCGCCACGCCCCTGACGGAGCTGAAAAACAGCGTGACCCCCCGCCGGGAGAGCTGGTTCACCGCCGCCATGGAGCGCATTGAAAACCTGCATTTTTCCACCCCCCATGTGCAGAACCTCTTTGAGGACCCGGACTCCCGGTATCGCTGGGTGGTGTCCCTCAGCCGCCATGTGGAGCTGACCCGGGGCGGCGTCATCCAAAGCGGCGTGCTTTTGGTGGATATGAACTTCAGCGGCATCGAGCAGATCTGCAAGGATGTGTCCTTCTCCAACGGCCAGGGGTATCTCTACCTCATCGACGGCAGCGGCGAGATCATCTATCACCCTCGCCAGCAGCTGCTCTATGCCGGGCTCCAGGAGGAGAATAATCTCCAAGCCGCCGGGTATTCCGACGGCACCTATTCGGAGGTATTCCAGGCCCACCGGCGGCAGGTGACGGTAAAGACCGTGGGCTACACCGGCTGGAAGCTGGTGGGCGTGGTGCCCTCGGAGACCCTTCGGGACAATTACAGCCAGCTTCTGCTCTTTGCCCTGTTTGTGGTGTCCTTCTCCATCTTCCTTTTGGTGTTTGTGAACCTGCGGCTTTCCGAGTGGATCACCGCCCCCATGAAAAAGCTGGACCTGGCGGTGCGGGAGCTGGAAAAGGGCGCCGAGACCGTGGACTTCGATGTGGACGGGCCCTATGAGGTGGAGCACCTGAGCCGCTCGGTGCAGTCCATGGTCTCCACCATGCGGCACCTGATGGAGGACATCCTCCAGCAGGAGGAGGAAAAGCGCCGCAGCGAGCTGGATGTGCTCCAGTCCCAGATCAACCCCCACTTTTTGTATAACACCTTAGACAGCGTGGTGTGGATGACGGAGAACGGCCGCACCCAGGAGGCCGTGGTGATGCTGACAGCGTTGGCCCGGTTCTTCCGCATCTCCCTGAGCAAGGGCAGCAACATCATCCCCATCGGGGACGAGATCGAGCACGCCCGGAACTACCTGACCATTCAGATGATGCGCTATAAAAACAAGTTCTCCGCGGACATATCCGCCCAGGAGGGCATTGAGAAGCTCTATACCATCAAGCTCATCATTCAGCCCATTTTGGAAAACGCCATCTACCACGGCATGGAATATGCCGACGGGGAGGGCGAGATCCACATCCGGGCCTTCCGGGAGGGGGAGAATGTCATCATCGAGGTGGAGGACAACGGCCCCGGTATGTCCCAGGAGGTGGTGGAGCAGCTTTTGAAGCCCCAGGGCTCCGCCGGCCCCAAGGCCAAGGGCTCCGGCATCGGCCTTCGCAATGTCCACCAGCGCATCCGCCTCACCTTCGGCGAGCCCTACGGACTGACCATCCTCAGCGAGCCGGACAGCGGCACGGTGGTGCGCATCTGCCTGCCGGCCCTGGATGAGGCCCAGGCACGGAAATATCGGAAGGAGGGGGAGCTTTGAGCCGAAAAGTTTTGCTGCAATTGGTGCTGCCCCTCATCGGGCTGTGCGTGCTCTTTTGGCTGCTGGCCTTCGCCCCCGGCGAAAAGCGCAGCCAGCCGCCCCTGCTGGAGATGTCCGTGATCCTCCGGGATGGGGCCGGGGCCGTTTCCACCATGCGCAAGGGCATGGAGCAGGCGGCCCAGGATCTGAATGTGGAGCTGCGGTTTTTGACGCCTGCCGAGGAGGGCAGCGTAGCCCAGCAGCAGGTCCAGCTCCTGGAGCGGGAGACGGCGGGGGGCGCCCCGGCCATCCTGCTGCTGCCGGCGGATCGGGAGATCCTGGGCCCGGCGGTGTCCGCGGCGGCGGGGAAAACCGCCCTGGTCACCGTGGAGACCGACATGGCGGCCTGGGGGGCTGCCGGCTCCGTGGCCATGGACCACCGTGCTCTGGGCGAGGCCCTGGGCGCGGCGGTATTAAACGGCGTGGCCCCCGGCGGCACGGTGCTGCTGCTGGACAGCTTGCCCGGGGACAACGGCATCCATGAGCGGCTGCTGGCCGCCAAGGCCCTTTTGGAGGATGCCGGCCGCCAGGTGCGGGTATACCGCTGGACCTCCGGCAGCACCTCCATCGCGGATATCCTGCGCATCGAGCGCCCCGGGGCCGTGGTGGCCTTTGAGGCCGCGGCCTTGGCGGATATGGCGGATATCTCCCGGGCGGACGACTCCTTTCCCCTGCTCTATGGCTGCGGCTCCACCTCCGGCATTGCCGCCGCCCTGGAAAAGGGCCGGGTCACGGCCATCACCGCGGTGAATGTGTTTTCCGCCGGGTACCTGGCGGTGGAGGAGGCGGCGGCCATCGCCCGCCATGAGGACTGGTCCGGCGTCCCCGCCGTGGCCTTTTCCCTGATCCGCCAGGAGACCATGTACGACCCCGACAACCAAAAGCTGCTGTTCCCCGTGACCTAATGGGGACAAGAGGAGGAAACGGAATGAAAAAGCTCGCGTGCCTGCTGGCCGCCCTGCTGCTGGCGCTGCCCCTTTGCGCCTGCCGTGCCGGGCGGGAGCCAGGGGCCACCCTCCGGGTGGGGGTGGCCCTCTATCAGCAGGAGGACACCTTTATCGACACGGTGGCCAAGGAGCTGCAGCGTGTGGCCCTGGAAAAGGAGCAGGAGCTGAACAGCAAGATCAACCTGTACATCACCGACGGCCGGGAGAGCCAGACCACCCAAAATGAGCAGGTGGATCACTTTTTAGAGCGGGGGTACGATGTGATCTGCGTGAACATCGTGGACCGCACCGCTGCCGCTGTCATCATCGACAAGGCCCAGGCGGCGGGGGTGCCGGTGATCTTCTTCAACCGCGAGCCGGTGGAGGAGGATCTGCGCCGCTGGGAATACGCCTTCTATGTGGGCCTGCCGGCAGGAGATGCCGGCGTGCTCCAGGGTGAGCTGGTGCTGGATGCCTGGCAGAACCACCGGGAAAAAATAGACCGCAGCGGCGACGGGGTGATCCAGTATGTGATGCTGGAGGGCGAGCCCGGCCATCAGGACGCCCTGCTGCGGACGGAATACTGCATCTCCACCCTGGCCAAGGCCGGCGTGAGCACGGAAAAGCTGGCCAGCGACGCCGCCAACTGGCAGCGGGGCCAGGCCGGTATCCGCATGCGCCAGTGGCTGCGGGAATATGGCGAGAGCATCGAGGTGGTCTTTGCCAACAACGACGACATGGCCCTGGGGGCCATTGACGCCTGCACCGAGGCGGGGCTGGACAAGAACACCATGCCCTTTATCGTGGGAGTGGACGCCACGCCCCCGGCCCTGGAGGCCCTCCGGGAGGGCACCCTCAAGGGCACCGTCCGCAACGATGCCCAGGGCCTGGCCCAGAGCATCCTGGACCTGGCGGTGTCCCTTTCGGCGGGAACCAAGACCCCTCAGGGGATAGCCCTCAGCGACGGGTGCTATGTGTGGCTGCAATATGAGACCGTCACCGCCGAGGACTTGGCGGACTGACCCTGACCGGGAGAAAAGAGAAGAAATAAGCGAAACCAAAAGCGAGGCAAGACCGCGTGCCATAAAGGCACGCCCGAAAACGAGAAAAAGCTCCCCCGGGGGCTTGGAGATACCCGAAAATTTCAAGGAGGCGCAAGCGATGACACATACTGACCTGGGGGCCTGCCTGCAGCAGGCACCCTTTACAGAAACCCTCACCCGGCTCTATGGCCCCCAGGGCGCGGAAAAGGCCCGCGTCCGCTGCCGGGAGGTCATGGCGGGCTTTGAAAAGACCTTTGGCCGCCCGGCGGAGGCGCTGTTCAGCGCCCCCGGCCGCACGGAGCTGGGCGGCAACCACACGGATCACCAGCGGGGCTGCGTTTTGGCAGCGGCCGTGGATCTGGACATTCTGGCCGCCGCCACCCCCAACGGAGGCGGCGTCATCCGCCTTTTGTCCCAGGGCTATGACCTCACGGAGGTGGATCTCCGGGAGCTGACACCCCGGCCGGAGGAGGTCAACACCTCCGCCGCCCTCATCCGGGGCGTGGCCGCCCGGATGCAGGAGCTGGGCTGCGGCCTGGCGGGCCGGGGCCTGGATGTCTACATGACCTCCACCGTGCCCAAGGGCAGCGGCCTGAGCTCCTCCGCCGCCTTCGAGGTGCTGGTGGGCACCATGCTCAACGAGCTCTTTTGGCAGGGGCGCTGCACGGCGGTGGAGCTGGCCCAGATCGGCCAGTACGCGGAAAATGTGTTTTTCGGCAAGCCCTGCGGCCTCATGGATCAAACCGCCTCCTCCGTGGGCGGCGTGGTGTTCATCGACTTTGCCGATGCCGCCCGCCCGGTGGTGGAGAAGCTGGAGGTGGACCTCCACGCCTGCGGCTACGCCCTTTGCATCCTGGATTCCGGCGCGGGCCACGAGGGCCTCACGGATGAATACCGCTCCATCACCGATGAGCTGGCCGCCGTATGCCGCCTCTTCGGCAAGGCGGTGCTTCGGGAGGTGCCGGAGGCGGACTTCCTGGCCCGCCTGCCGGAGGTCAGAGCGGCGGCGGGGGATCGGGCGGTGAACCGCGCCTTCCATGTCTATGCGGAAAACCGCCGCGCCCGGGCGGAAAAGGAGGCCCTGGAGCAGGGGGATTTTGAGGGCTTCCTGGCCCTGGTCCGGGAGTCGGGCCGTTCCTCTGCCATGTATTTGCAGAACATCGTTCCCACCGGCAGCACCGAGGCCCAGGAGCTGATGGTGACCATCGCCCTGTGCGAGCGTATTTTGGAGGGCCGGGGGGCCGTGCGGGTCCACGGCGGCGGCTTCGGCGGCACCGCCCAGGCCTTTGTGCCTCTGGACAAGCTGGCGGAGTTTAAGGAAAAAACGGAGGCGGTGCTGGGCCGGGGCCGCTGCCACACGGTGATGATCCGCCCCGCCGGCGGCATCCGTTTGGGATAAGGAGGCAGCTATGATCGACCAAGCCATTTGGGACCTGGTGTGCTATGCCCGGCGCCAGGGTCTTATCCAGGAGGAGGACACCACCTGGGCGGTAAACGCCCTGCTGGAGGTCTTGAAGCGGGATACCTGGGCGGCCCCCGAGGGGGCCCGGGAGCGGCCCCTGGAGGACATTCTCCGGGACCTGCTGGACGATGCGGCAGCCCGGGGGCTCATCCACGACGATACCACCGCCCGGGACCTTTTCGACACCGCCCTCATGGGCCGGCTGACCCCCCGTCCCGCCTGGGTCATACAGGAATTTTTCCGGCGGTATCAGGCGTCCCCGGCGGAGGCCACCGACTGGTTCTACCGCTTCAGCCAGGACACGGACTATATCCGCCGCTACCGCATTGCCCGGGATGTGAAGTGGCAGGCCGCCACGGACTACGGCCCGCTGGATATCACCATCAACCTCTCTAAGCCGGAGAAGGATCCCCGCGCCATCGCCGCCGCCAAGGCGGCACCCCAGAGCGGCTATCCCAAGTGCCAGCTCTGCCGGGAAAACGAGGGCTATGCCGGGCGGCTCAATCACCCCGCCCGGCAAAATCACCGGATCATCCCCGTGACCATCAACGGGGAGGACTGGTTCCTCCAGTACAGCCCCTATGTGTACTATAATGAGCACTGCATCGTGTTCAACGGCCGCCACACCCCTATGAAGATCGACCGGGCCACCTTCCGCAAGCTGCTGGACTTTGTCAAGCAGTTCCCCCACTACTTTGTGGGCAGCAACGCGGATCTGCCCATCGTGGGCGGCTCCATCCTCAGCCACGACCACTTCCAGGGCGGGCGCTACACCTTCGCCATGGAGCGGGCTCCGGTGGAGCGGGCCGTCTCCTTCCCGGGCTTCGGGGATGTGGAGGCGGGCATCGTCCGCTGGCCCATGTCCGTGCTGCGGCTGCGCTGCGGTGATGACCGGCGGCTGGTGGATCTGGCCGAGCGCATCCTCACCGCTTGGCGGGGCTATACGGATGAAGCGGCCTTCGTCTTTGCTGAAACGGCGGGAGAACCCCACAATACCATCACCCCCATCGCCCGGATGCGGGAGGGCAAGTTCGAGCTGGATCTGGTGCTGCGCAACAACATCACCACGGCGGAGTATCCCCTGGGGGTCTACCACCCTCACCCGGAGCTGCACCACATCAAAAAGGAGAACATCGGCCTCATCGAGGTCATGGGCCTGGCCGTGCTGCCGGCCCGGCTGAAGGATGAGCTGCACGGCGTGGCGCAGGCCCTGGTGCGGGGCGACGATCTGCGGCAGGACGAGACCCTCTGCAAGCACGCCGATTGGGCGGACGAGCTGAAGACCCGCTATACCTTCACGGCGGACAGCGCCGAGGAGATCCTGCGGCGGGAGGTGGGCGCGGTGTTCGCCGCGGTGCTGGAGCACGCCGGCGTCTTCAAGTGTACGCCGGAGGGCCGGGAGGCCTTTATGAGATTTATCCAAAGCGTGTAAAACAAGGAGGATACGACTATGAAAACCATTTTGGTGGCCGGCGGTGCCGGCTATATCGGCAGCCACATGGTGGCGCTGCTGGTGAAGCGGGGCTATGAGGTCATCGTGGCGGACAACCTGCGCACCGGCCATTGGCAGGCCGTCAAGGGCGCCCGGAAGCTCTATGTGGGCGACCTGCGGGACGCCGCCTTCCTGGACCGGCTCTTTACGGAGAACAAGGTGGACGGCGTTATCAACTTCGCCGCCTTCTCCCTGGTGGGGGAGAGCGTCAAGGATCCCCTGAAATACTATGGCAACAATGTGGAGGGCGCGGTGTCCCTGCTGACGGCCATGAAGGAGCACGGCGTGGACAAGATCGTGTTCTCCTCCACGGCGGCCACCTATGGCGAGCCGGAGAAGCAGCCCATCGAGGAGCACGACCGCACCGAGCCCACCAATCCCTACGGCGCCACCAAGCTGGCCATTGAGAACATGCTCAAGTGGTGCGACGGCGCCTATGGCGTGCGCTATGCGGCCCTGCGCTACTTCAATGCCGCCGGCTCCGATACCGAGGCGGGCATCGGCGAGGATCACGACCCCGAGTCCCACCTCATCCCCCTGGTGATGAAGGCCGCCCTGGGCCAGCGGGATCACATCGGCATCTTCGGCGAAGACTATCCCACGCCGGACGGCACCTGCGTGCGGGACTACATCCATGTGAAGGATCTGGCGGAGGCACACCTGCTGGCCCTGGAGTATCTGGATCGGGGCGGCAGGAGCGATGTATTCAACCTGGGCAGCGGCAACGGCTACTCCGTCCGGGAGATCATCGACACCGCCCGCCGGGTCACCGGCCGGGAGATCCCGGCCCAGGTGGAGCCCCGCCGGGCCGGCGACCCCTCCGTGCTCATCGCCTCCAACCAAAAGGCAGCCCGGGTCCTGGGCTGGAAGCCGGTCCTGGGCTTAGAGGAGATCATCTCCGACGCCTGGGCCTGGCACAGCGGCCATCCTCACGGCTATGAGGGCTGAGGGATGTATCAGCTGAAACCCTTTGGCACGGCGGAGGGCCGGGAGATCCCCTGCATCGTCCTCTCCGACGGGCCGTACAGCATAGAGCTGCTGCCCTATGGCGCGGCCGTCCGGGCCCTGTGGGTGCCGGACAGGCATGGCCGCAGCGTGGACATCTGCCTGGGCTATGACGATTTGGAGAGCTACCGGGAGCTGGATGCCTGCCTGGGCGGCACCATCGGCCGCTGCGCCAACCGCATCGGCGGCGCCCGCTTCACCATCGGCGGCAGCGACTATCGGGTCACGGCCAACGAGGGGGAAAACTGCCTCCACGGCGGCACGGAGGGCTTTCATAAAAAGCTCTGGGACTTCACCTGCACCGACCGGGCCGTGACCTTCCGCTATATCTCCCCGGACGGGGAGGAGGGCTTTCCCGGAGAACTGACGGCGGAGGTCACCTATCGCCTGGAGGGAGGGCGGCTCACCATCGACTACCGGGCCGCCGCGGAAAAGGACACCGTGGTGAACCTCACCAACCACACCTATTTCAACCTGGGCGGCCACGCCAGCGGCCCGGTGGACGACCATGTGCTGACCCTCCACGCCGCCCACTACACCCCCACCGACAGCGGGAATGTCCCTTTGGGCACGCTGGCGCCGGTGGCGGGCACGCCCCTGGATCTGCGCAGCCCCACCACCCTGGGGCCGCACCTGCGGGATGCCGCCTTCAACGGCGGCCGGGGCTATGACCACAACCTTGTGCTGGACCGGAGCCCGGCCCCGGCGGCGGCGCTCTGGTGCCCCGCCACCGGCATCGCCCTGGAGATGACCACCTCCCTGGAGGGGATGCAGCTCTATACCGCCGGCTGGCTCACGGAGCGCCGGGGCAAGGAGGGAGCCCTCTACGGCCCGACCCAGGGGGTCTGCCTGGAGACCCAGCACTTCCCCAATGCGGTGAACTGCCCGGCCTTCCCCAGCCCCATCCTCCGCCGGGGGGAGACCCTCCGGGCCTGGACGGCCTTCCGCTTCTTCCTCCGCTGAGGGCGGCAGAGAGAAACAGTAAAAATCCCCCGGCTTGCCGGGGGATTTTTATTGCCCGCCGGGGGAAGGACGCAGGAAAAGATAACAGAAAAAATGTTTTTCTGACAAGTCCGTATGGTGGAAAGGGGGCTTTATCCCGTGTATAATAGGGGAAAAAGGAGGCGGTCAGGATGCTGGCGGAAAATTTGGCGATCTTAAGGACCATCAAGGGGCTTTCCCAGGAGGCGGTGGCGGAGGTCATCGGCATCTCCCGGCAGTCCTATGCCAAGTGGGAGCAGGGGGAGACGGTCCCCGACATTGACAAATGCGCCCGGCTGGCGAAATTCTATGGCGTCACCCTCGACTCTCTGGTGAATGGGGAGGAGGCCGTGGGCCGCACCCGGGTGGCTCCCGCCCCGGTGGGCAAGCACCTGTGGGGCACGGTGCCCTTGGGGGCCAAGGGCCAGGTGGTGATCCCCAAGGCCGCCCGGGACACCTTCGGTCTCCGGGAGGGGGACCGCCTGGTGGTCCTGGGAGATGAGGAGCAGGGCATCGCCCTCATAAAAGCGGAAATTTTTGAAAAGCGGCTGCAGGAGGCCCTGCGGGCCGGCCGGCAGCCCACGGAGGAATGAGAAAGGAGGGGAGCAGGTATGAAGTGTCCCGAATGCGGTAAGGAGATGCGTGAGGGCTTCCTCTTTTGCAGCAAGGACGGCGCCTTCAGCTTTGCCGACCAGGTGCCGGGGGTGTTTGAGAATGCGAAAAACGCCCCGGGCTTCGTGAAGATCACGGAGCTGAGGGCCAGCCGCCGGACCAGGATCCCGGCCTTCCTCTGCGAGGCATGCCGGAGGGTCCTCTTTCGGTATTGAGGAGGGCCGCCGGAAATTTTCGGCAAGCCCTTTGCAGGAAAACATTTGAAATTTCCGGCGGCAGCTGCTATAATAGCCCTACAATGTGTGGTGTTTGCGCGTAAATCCAATTGCGCAGGCGCCGCATCTTTTTTTTGCGGAAAAGGAGGTTTCGGGGCAAGGCCCGGCAAAATTTATAAAAACAAGTCGTGTAGCAGAAGTGCGTAAGTCCGGATTTTTACGGATTTGCGCATTTATTTTTTCAAAAGGAAGGTGTATAATATGAATACGGAAAACCAATTTTTGGGAACGGAGCCGATGGGCAAGCTCATGGGGCGATATGCCGTCCCCTGCATCATCTCCCTGCTGGTGGGGGCGCTTTACAACATCGTCGATCAAATTTTCATCGCCACCGCCAGCTACCTGGGCTCCTACGGCAATGCCGCCAACACGGTGGTGTTTCCTCTGACGGTGGTGGCCCTGGCCATCGCCGTTATGATCGGCGACGGCTGCTGCGCCTTCGTCAGCATGGCCCTGGGCCGGGGCGAGGGGGAGAAGGCCCGGTGCAGCGTGGGCTTCGCCCTGCTGCTGGCGGTGCTCTTCGGCCTGGACGGCGTTCTTTATTCCATGCCGGTTTCGGATATTCTGACCTTTATCATTTCAGCCATCATCATTGTAAAAACCTATCAAGAGTTGCATACGGAAGGAGTGCAGGACCTATGAAAAACAGAGTGATCACCATCAGCCGCGAGTTTGGCAGCGGCGGTCGCACCATCGGTAAAAAGCTGGCGGAAAAGCTGGGCATTCCCTGCTATGACGCCGAGATCATCCAGGAGCTGGCCAAGGAGACCGGCTTTGCCCCGGAGTATGTGAAGGAGGCGGGGGAGTATGCCCCCGGCGGCTTCCTCTCCGCCGCCCTGACCAGCCGGATGCTGGGCCCCACCAATGAGGACATCCTCTGGCAGCACCAGAGCAAGGTCATCAACGCCCTGGCGGACAAGGGCCCCTGTGTCATCGTGGGCCGCTGTGCGGACTACATCCTCCAGGACAAGGCCGACTGCCTGAAGGTCTTTATCCACGCGGACATGGCCTTCCGGGCCCACCGCATCGTGGAGGTCTACGGTGAGCGGGAGCAGTCCCCGGAGGACCGCCTGCGGGACAAGGACAAGCGCCGGGCCGCCTACCACCGCTTTTACACCAACATGAAGTGGGGCCACGCCCAGAACTACCACCTGACGCTGGACAGCGGCGTCATCGGCATCGACAGATGCGTGGACATCCTGGCGGGGCTGTATTGAGCCCCGGCCGACTATAGCGAACGAAAAACGCGTCCCTCCGGGCGCGTTTTTTGCACCCTGCCGCCAAAGCCGCTATAGGGTGGGACCCAAAGCTTAGGATTTTCTTACATTTTCCCCGCCGCCGTTGACAAGGGAAAAGGGTGTGTTATTCTATGCATGCAACGGGAGGTTGCGGAAAAAAGAGAAAACGCAACCGCAGGTTGATAGACAACCGCCCCGCCGAGGCGCATACTTGCGGCAGAAGCAAATACCGAGAGAGAAAAACCGCCTCATAGAAAGAAAGGATGAAGTGCCATGAAAAAAGCCCTGTCCCTGCTGCTGGCCCTGCTTTTGCTGGCGGCCCTCAGCGCCTGCGGCCAAAAGGACCCCGCCGGCATCACCGATGACCCCGGCCAAGAGGGCGGAGGAGAGGCCCTGGCGGCCTATCAAGCCGCCCTGCAGGATTTTGCCTATCAGCACCGGCTCCCTGACGGGACGGAATTTGAGATACCCACGGGCTTCGGCTCCGTCGAGAACAACCGCTTTGCCGTCTGCGACATGAACGGCGATGGCCGGGAGGAGCTGCTCATCCACTTCACCACCGCCCCCACGGCGGGTATGGCGGAATGGGTGTTCTCCTACGCCGGCGGCGGCCTCACCGAGGAGCTGCGGCTCACTCCCGGCGCCGCCTACTATGACAATGGCGCCGTCATCGCCCCGTGGTCCCACAATCAGACCTGCGGCCCCGCCGATTTTTGGCCCTACGCCCTTTTGATGCGCAACGCCGCCGGCGGCTATGATACCGTGGCCCAGGTGTCGGCCTGGGATAAGACCGTGTACGCCCTCGGGGACTTCGGCACCCCCTTCCCGGAGGAGAAGGACGATGGCTCCGGCGTGGTGTATTTGGTGACGGAGGCGGGGCAGGAGCAGATCCTCAGCGGGGAGGAGTATGCCGCCTGGTACGGCGAAAAGATGGGCGACGCCCGGGCCTATGACATCCCCTGGCAGGACATGACGGAAAGCAACATCCGGGGCCTTTTGGCCCCTTGAGAAAGGAGTTCCCTATGCTGGAAATTTCTCACTATACCAAGTGCTACGGCGATAAAAAGGCCGTGGACGACCTGACGCTGCACATCGCCCCCGGCGAGATCTGCGGCTTCATCGGCCACAACGGCGCGGGGAAGACCACCACCCTCAAGGCCGCCGTGGGCATCCTGCCCTTTACCCAGGGCCAGATCCGCGTCTGCGGGGCCGACATTCAAAAAGAACCCCTGACCTGCAAGCGCCAGTTGGCCTACATCCCCGATAACCCCGACCTCTACGACTTTATGACCGGGCGGAAGTATCTCCATTTCGTGGCGGACATTTTCGGCATTTCCGCCCAGGACCGCCGGGAGCGCATCGCCAAGTACGCCGCCGATTTTGACCTGACGGAGGACCTGGATCAGGCCATCGCCGCCTATTCCCACGGCATGAAGCAGAAGCTGGCGCTCATGGCCGCCTGGCTCCACGAGCCCCGGCTCATCGTGATGGACGAGCCCTTCGTGGGCTTAGACCCCAGGGCCGCCCACCTCCTCAAGGGCATGATGCGCCAGGTCTGCCGCCGGGGCGGGGCCATCTTCTTTTCCACCCATGTGCTGGAGGTGGCGGAAAAGCTCTGCGACAAGGTGGCCATCATCAAGGAGGGCCGCCTCATCCGTTCCGGCACCATGGAGGAGGTCCGGGGCGATGCCTCCCTGGAGGAGGTTTTCCTGGAGTTGGAGGAGGAATGACCATGCTGGGTACGCTCATTCAAAAGCAGCTTTTGGAGCTCTACCGGGGCTTTTTCGTGAACCAAAAGAAGGGCTCCCTCCGCTCCCGGTTGGGGGTGGCGGTGTACTTCGTGCTCTATGCCGGGCTCATCCTCGGCGTGGTGGGCGGGGCGTTTTTTGCCCTGGCAAAGGGCCTCTGTGAGCCCCTTTGCACCGCCGGGCTCACCTGGCTCTATTTCGCCCTCTTTGCCGCCCTGGCCCTGGTGCTGGGGGTGTTCTCCGGCGGCTTCACCGTCCACACCACCGTCTATGGGGCCAAGGACAATGACCTTTTGCTCTCCCTGCCGGTGCCGGTGGGCTATATCCTCACGGCCCGGCTTTTCAGCGTGTATCTCATGGGCCTCACCTTCACCCTGACGGTGCAGCTCCCGGCCCTTTTGGTCTATGCCGGCGCCTTCGGTGCCTCGGCGTCCGTGGTGCTCTGCGCCCTGGGGCAAATGCTGTGCGTGTCGCTGCTGGCGCTGGTGTTCTCCTGCGCCCTGGGCTGGGTGGTGGCCAAGCTCAGCGCCCGGTTTCAAAACCGCAGCTTTATCAAGGTACTGGCGTCCTTGGTGTTCTTTGTGCTGTATTATGTGGTCTACTTTCGGTTTCTCAACGATCTCCGGCACATTTTGGACTCCGCGGCGGCCTGGGGCGGTACCCTCCGGGGGATCTATCCTGTCTATGGCTTAGGTGCTGCCGCCGCCGGCGATGGGGTGGCTCTGGGGCTGCTGGCGGCCCTGACGGCGGCGCTGCTGGCTCTCGCCCTCCGGGGGATGGCCCGGGGCTTTTTGGGGCTTGCCGCCGGGGGCCATGCCACATCCGGCCGGGGGCGGCGTCCGGGCCGGGAGAGGGTGCTGGGTGCTTCCGCCGCACTGCGGCGAAAGGAGTTCGCCCGCTTTACCTCCAACGCCAATTATATGCTCAACTGCGGCCTGGGCACCCTGCTGCTGCCGGCCCTGGGCATTTTTGCACTGCTGAAGGGCCCGCTGCTGCGCCGGCTGGCCGCGGAGCTCTTGGGGGCGGAGGGCCCCGCCGTGGCCGGTGTGCTGGCCGCCGGGGCCATTACGATGGTCATGGCTATGAATGACGCCTGCGCCGCCGCCGTGTCCCTGGAGGGCCGGAGTATTTGGATCCTCCAATCGCTGCCGGTGGACCCCTGGCAGGTGCTGCGGGCCAAGCTCTCCGTGCAGCTGTGGCTCACGCTGCCCGGGGCGGTGCTGTGCGCCGGGCTCTGCGCTCTGGCCCTGGGCCTCGCGCCCCTGTTGACACTCCTGCTCATGACCCTTTGCGGGGTCAACAGCGTCCTTTTGGCCCTGGGGGACCTGGCGCTGAATTTGAAAATGCCCCATCTCACCTGGACCAACGAGCTCTACCCCATCAAGCAAAGCGGCAGCGTGGCCATCGCCGTATTCGCCCCCTGGCTCTATGCCGCCGCCGTGCCCCTGGGGTTCCTGTTCGCAGCCCGTCCCCTGGGGGCCGGGGTGTACCTGGGCCTCCTCCTGGCGGTCTCGGCAGCTGCCGCCGGGGCCCTGGGGCACTGGCTCCGCGTCCGGGGCAGCCGCCTCTTTTCGGCCCTGTAAGCCGCCTCCCTGCCGGGGAATATGAGAAAAATTTGCGACAAATGGAAAGAATTATGTTGACAAGCCGGCCGTTGTGTGCTATATTAATTCGTGCCTGTCGAGGACATGGCGGCGTAGCTCAGTTGGCTAGAGCATGCGGTTCATACCCGCAGTGTCACCGGTTCAAATCCAGTCGCCGCTACCAGAACCGGAGAGATGCGAGAGCATCTCTCCGGTAACCCTCGACACAACAAACACGGCCCGTTGGTCAAGTGGTTAAGACACGGCCCTTTCACGGCTGTAACATGGGTTCGAGTCCCGTACGGGTCACCACTTCGGCAATCCGTCTCGGGCTGCCGAATATGGAGGCTTAGCTCAGCTGGTTAGAGCGCCTGCTTCACACGCAGGAGGTCACTGGTTCGAGTCCAGCAGTCTCCACCAAAAAGCTCCTGATTTCGCAAGAAATCAGGAGCTTTTTTCTGCTCCTTGGCTTCGGGCTTGGTGTTAGCGAGGATACTCTTGCGGGATGAAACATCTATACAGATTTCTGTACACCTACCTGTGCTACAACTTGTGTAAGCATCCGCAGGGTGCTACTCTTGGTTCACAGTGTCCCACGCTTCCGCCAGCGAAGCAAGGGATTTCCGTATTTCGGGGAAATGCGGTTGCTACCGCCGCTGCGTTTCCCAGATCAGACTGTCGAGAAACCGAACTGTGATATTTGGGTATTCGGGCTTCAGCATTTCGACCGCACACGCCATAATTGCCTGTGCATCGTCGTCCGTCAGCTTCTGCAGGGAGCAGGTCTCCTTGATGAAGCGCACAATGTGTCTGTCCGGTTTGACTCGGTTTTCGTCACCGCTCAGCATATAGAGATACTTCAGCATAATGCCGCTGCCTTGGCCACGCACCGACTTGATATCCTTGTCGAGGGCGGCCTTATCCGTATAGCCATTGAAGTCGTGCAGCGTATTGATGCCGTGCTTCTGGCAGACCAGCGCGATCTCCCGGCACGCTTCCGCCTTCAAAATCCCGTTGCGGCTGGAAGTCCGCTGCATGTTGTGAAGCACATTCTTGGAAAAGTCTTCGATCGTATCATACTTCGCAACATTCGCAAGGAAATCGCGGATCGTATGCTCCGTCTCGTCCGCCTGCGTTCTGGATATGGTGAGATCAAATGCCGCCATATAGCTGTTAACCACATTTACGACCGAAGTGTACCGGACGCCGATGGAAAACACGGCATCCAAAATGCAAATGGGCAAGGATTTATAAAAATCCTTGAACGGATCGTCATGATCTTTCAGTGCATTACCAAATTCTTTCTCGCTGCGCGCCGCCAGCAGTTCTGCTGCCCTCTGAGTATCCATTTCTATAAGCCCCTCTTTCTTTAAATTTCAGGCATTTCGCCGATTGTGCCAGCGGTTCCCCCGGCACTTTCGTACATTATATCATATACTTCCCGGTAAAGCAACACACCCCCTACCCTTCAGCGCCCCGGTCGGCATCCAGATGACACCTGTAATGGCGGCTGTTGTCGTATCGGAGCAGCGGCTCTGTCGTGATGGCAAAGACCGCCTGTATCTCCGCCAGCAGGGACAGCGGCACATGTTGGCTCATGTAGATCACCGGCTGTCCCCTATTGTCCGCGTCCACCCTGCCGCGAGGATAGTAATCGTACGGCTTGCCGCGGGAACCGCGAACCAGCTCCCACAGCTTTTTGTGGTTGTATGTGACGCCGGATCGGGCGGTGCCCCCGGCGTATACCCCCTCTATAAACGGGTGCGCCAGCAGGGCGCCGCCGACTGCCCAGAACACACCGCGATAAAACTTATCGCCCTCCATTTCCTTAGCAAGCCACCTCTATGAGAAAGTCACTGACAGAATAATTTCCCTGTGTGTTAAAGAATGTGATCAATCCGGAAAGCTCGTAGTGCATCGTGCCGTACTCCGCGCTGGGCATCCAGATATCAAGATTCGCCCGGTATACGCCGAAATCCTGCGGTACGACATACCATTCGGTTTCCGCTGCTGTGCGCCAAGCGTCATCCGGCGGGAAAACATTGTCCTTTAAGAAGCGTTCAAAGGCGGTATATACATCCTCCGCGATCTCCTGCGTAACGTTTTCCGGAGAGGTATACGCAGCAGGAAAGCTTATATAGCCGCCATAGACCGACTCGCTCGTGCCGGTCTGCACCATGATGTTATCGCGCAGCGGAGATAGTTCCTCTGTGTCCCCATCACTACCGGAGGCCGTGGGCGGAATACACTTCTCGGATACCTTTTCAAAAACGTTGATCGTGCTTTGCCCCACCTCCTTGAGCAGCAGCTTTCCATCCTCCAGCGAATAGGTATATTCCTGCGCTGTGCCGGATAGCCACGAATCCCCGTCAAATTGCATACAAAGAGTTTCCGCAGATACCGTATAGCTTCCGCAGGCGACAAGGCGATACTCTTCGCCTCCGGTGGAGAGGTATATTTCAAATGTGTTGTCCTTGTCAAACAGGATGCACTCTACGTCCTGCCAGCTGTAGGTGCCCGTCAATCGCCTCGTCTCCCTGCTGGGGATGCCCGCCGACTCATCTCCGCCGCAGGCACATAGTGAAAACGCAAGAACAAGGATCATGCTCCCTATCAGAAAACTGCGCTTCATAATCTGTATTCCTTTCGCTTCAAAATAGCGGAGGCCTGAAACCGAACTTCGGCCTCCGGGGAAAGTTTTCTTGTTTTGTCCGCAGCGAATACATTTTCTTCCAACCTTATACCATGGGCTCATAACGGATAACAAAGGGAATAACCGGCCTCCGCTCACCACGCTGCACACGATGGGAGACCCCTGTCGGAAGTTTTGAAAAAAATGCTGTGGTCAAAACAACGGAACGGACTTACACGGGCAGTTCGAAGGTGTCCTGCTGATTGGCGGCGTCCAGTGCCATCTGGGCGCGGGCCAGCTCGTCCGCCGCCTTCTCATAGTCGGCCTCCACCGCCGCGATGTCGTAATTGGCGTAGGAGTAGTCGATCAGGTCCGTGCGGCGGCCGTACTGCTCCTCCGCACGCTCCATGGGCAGGCGGTTCTTCATCGCCGCCAGCTTATTCTTGCGGCGGGTAAGCTGGGGAATGTACACCAGCATCTCGTCAATGGTCATGTCGAAGCCGGGTACGGTGTGGGTTGCGTTGAACAGGTTGATGGCGTGCTTGATGCGGCGGATGCATCGCTCCAGCTCTGCCAGACGGCGCTGGGTGTCCGCGTAATCATAGGCGGGGCGCACGGAGTCCACATTCTCGCCGGCGGCGGCGCGGAACTCCCTGCTGCGGCTCTCCTTCTCCCGCAGGGACACATACTCATCGGTCAGCTTCTTCAGCCGCTTATTGGCCTGTGCAGAGGTATACTTCATGGTCATTCAGCTCTCCCTTCCATTCCTCTTTGCTTGTGTTCTTCTGGTTCACGCCGCGATCATACCGCCGCCCTCCGCCTGCGGCACAGCGCGGCGGGTACGATCCCGACCACGGTCCGTTCCGCGTCCCCGGCGTGAAAGCGCTCCCGTGCAAGAAGCCGCTCCACCTCCGCAATGGCGGCGCAGATGTCCCGCTCGCCGGGCGCCGCCGCCCACGGCACCTCATAATAGCGATACCGCCCCTTGACGCCCGCATACCTGGCGGCGTCACTTTGCGGGGGGAGCATGGCCTGCAGGTCCTCCAGATAGTAGGCCAGCGTTTCCTCTCTGCTTGGATAGCCGCAGCATGACCGCTCCTGATATGGCCGCTCCAGGGCGGCATTTGCATAGTATCCCATCTCCCACCTCACTCCATATAAAATTCCTCCAGCGTGTCCAGACACAGGCAGCCCAGTACGCCGTTGTAGACCGCGCCGCAGTCGATGGCAATGTGCCCGTTGCCCCGCCAGATACGCCCCCTCGATGCCTCGTTGATAAAGCTGGTAACGGTATGGCCGGTGACAATGATGCGGTCGGGGTCATAGCACAGCTCATACTCCGGCTCCCCCGTGAGGAAGTCGCAGACGCGGCAGCTCTCCGGATGGCGCATTTTGCGCTTTCCCGGCACGGTATGCGCCAGAAAGAAGCTGCGCCCTCCCGCCTGTACCTCCGCATAGACCGGCAAACTGCCGAGGATACGCAGCACCCGGGCGCGCACCGCGTCAGACCGGTTCCAGAAGGCGCGGTATGTCCTGTCACCGCCGTCCTCCATCCACTCATACCATCGTGCAAAGAGCTTTGCGGGCGTTGCCTCGTTGTCCGGGTCGCGGGGCAGGAACTCCAGCGCCGCCTGCTCGTGGTTGCCCCGCAGGAGGATCACATTCCGCCGCGACGCCGCATCCAGCAGGACGCGCAGACCGCCGTTGCCGCGATCCGCCGCATCGCCCAGAATGTACAGCGTGTCATTGTCGCTGAAGTGCAGCATTTCCAACAGCCGGAAATACTTTTTATCGCAGCCGTGGATGTCGCTGACAGCATAAGTCATCGCGCACCTCCTCTCAGGCGGCAGATACGGCTCGGTACCTGCCGCAGATGGCCTGGATCTCGGAGTGGAGCAGCGTCTGCTTCTCCAGCAGGGCCTCCGCCAGCTCCTGCACCATCTGATGATGGGATGCCAGCAGCTCCTTGGTCTCGAACAGATAGCGCTCCAGCTCCGCACGAACGATGGTCTCGCGCTGCAACAGACCTGTTTCGCTGTCGCCGTATCGCCCCGACACATCCACGCCCAGCATACCGCTGCCGCCCAAGGATTCCACCCGCCGGCGGATCTGGGCGGCGGCTTTTCTGAGGTCATCACCGCATCCGATAGCCACCTTGCCATACTGCAGCTCGCAGGCGGATTTGCCCGCCAAAAGCGTCATAACACTCGTCTCCGTGTCCAAGCCCGAATTGCGGAGGATAAACCCGCTGCAATCACGGGGGCGTTTGCTGCAAAGCGTTGCAAATGCCACGGAACCAGGTGCCAGCAGCTCCATCACGGCGATATGTCCTGCCTCGTGCCGCGCAGATGCCTTCTGCTCGTCCTCGTCTGCGTCGGAGATGTCGGGCGATACATGATGGACCGTGGTCAGCACAGTCCTGATAAAATGCGCCGCCGAGATGGTGCTGCTCCGCTCGTAGGCGGCGTAGATGGCCGCCTCGTTCAGCGCACTCTCCAGCTCGGCGCAGGAGCTGTGGACCAGCAGCATGGCGAGATCCGAGATAGCAATATCCGGCACCGCCGCCTGCCGCTCCAGGTAATGGCGAATGATCTCCTCTGCATCCTCTGCGGCGGGGCGGTGTACGATGATCTGGCGGTCAAAGCGTCCGCAGCGCAGCAAGGACTCGGGCAAGGTGTCCGCATCATTGACGGTGGCGATCACGAAAACCGGCTTGTCCCACACCTTATCCATGCAGCCCTGCACCGCCGTGAATTCAGCGGTGCTGCAATCGTTCTTGGCGAACTTGTCCATATCATCCAAAAGGATCATGGACGGCGCGGCGTCGGCTGCCTTGCAGAAGGTTTCCTCCAGGGTCTTCAGGAACCCCTCCTCCGAGCGGCAGCGGCGCACGGTGAAGCAGGGCAAACCGCTGTCCTCCATCAGCGCCGTAGCCATCAGCGTTTTGCCGAGGCCGGGCTCACCGTCCAGAAGCAACCCTTTAGGCATTCTCGCACCCAGCGCTGCATAGGCCTCCGGACGGTGGATCATGTCACTGATCTGCATCAGCTCCGTCTTGATCCTGTCATAGCCGATGATCTTGTCAAATGCACTCATAGTAAGTACCTCCTTATATAAACTCGTAGGGAATCTGGTTCTGCGCGGCAAAGTGGTGGGCATAGCTGCCGCGTACCACGCGAAACACCGATAGCTCCCTTGCACCCCCGGCTTCGCCGCAGGTGCGGTGGGGAAATTCCGCCGCTGTGGGCATTCTTGTGCCGCCTTCGACGGGAAAGCGCTCGATCCTCTGCACGCTGGGCGGGATGGTCACATAGGGACTGCCGTCAAAGCCGTCCAGCGCCGAGCGTTCGATCACCAGCGTATCGGCGGGGATCACGCCGCCGGCAGAGACGGCCAGCAGCGTGCGGGTGCGCCGATCCGTCAGGCAGCCGCCCTCGCCGCTGAACCGGGGATTATCCGGCGCCACGGTAATACGCTTCAGCGGGCAGCCGCGAAAGGCGCCGCAGCCGAGCTCCTCCAGCGTGGAAGGGATGTACAGCTCCATCTCCGCATCACCGTCCGTCGCTGTCATGAACGCCAGCGGCTCCACGCGCCGCAGACCCTCCGGCAGCATTAGACGGCGCACCTCCTGCTCCGTGAAGGCGCAGCAGCCAATGTGCTCCACGGAAGTCGGAATGGTCAGCTCCCGCAGCGGCAGGCCATTGAAAGCAAATGCGCCGATGGAGCGGACAGATCCGTCGTCGGGGATGACGCTGTTCCGGCAGCCCAGCACCAGCTCACCGTCCTCCTTGCGAATGAGGCAGTTGTTCTTTGCGTAAAAGCTGGGGTTGCCGTCCTCCACGGTGATGCTGTCGATGCACGGCGGCATCCCGTCGAGGGCCAGATACCCGCTGTCGCTGATGCGCTCCATGCCGCGGGGGATAACCAGATCGCCGCCGCCAGCCATCTCGTGGAGCGTTCCTCCGATAAGCTTCAAAATAACGGTGTCATGGCTCATAGCGCGTCCTCCTTTGTCCGTGTTGTGTAAGGGTGTAAGGGTGCAACGGGGTGGCGGGATGGATGAGAGGGCATCTCAAGCATCTCGCGGGACTGCATCATAGCACGCGGGCTTCCGAAATCGTTGCATACTGCTGTCCGAAATCTTGACTTACGAAAAAATTCTCTGTAAAATATTTTTGAGAGGAGGAGGTTTAATGGATATTCCGCGCCGAAAAAACCGCCGGCACACGGATAAGCTGACGGCGGAGCTGCTGTTCTTCTGCCTATGGCTGACCCGCTGCGGCGAGGTGGAGCTTGGATGCTTTGAGCGCTATGGGCTTGAAAACTGCGGACAGCACTCGCCCTCCAGCTACCGCCGCTACGCCAAGGAGCTGGAGAAGTGCGGCGCCATACCGCGAATGAAGCTGCGGGGGAACAACACGGACGGAAATAACCGCCGCCGTTTTATTTCCGACCCACCGGTGGAGGACTTCGCACCGGAGATGCGGTTTGATGGGGAGGATGACCACCTGCGGCGCTTGGCGCGGCTGGTGTGCATGGCGGCGTCGGTGCTTGCGCCCGGCGGCCGCCTCGAGGCATTTGATAATACCATCGAGGACTACCGCTGCTACATCCTGCACTACCCCGACTACCACGCGGCGTATGAGGGACTGGATCCCCGCACGCGCCGGCGTGATAAGCAGACGGTGCGGCAGGTGCTGCTGCTCTGGAAGAACTACGACGCCCGGCGTATGCAGCGTGACGAGGATATAGAGGAGGAGCTCACGGCGGAATTTGCGGCGCGGCTCAAGAAGCTGTAAGCGCGCGGCTGCCGTGCCTATTCTTTATTGCCCTATCAGGCAGAAGCTGCGCAAGGCGCGGCAGAGGATGTTCCCCTGCCGCGCCCTGCGCAGCTTTTCTTTTTTGCTCTTTCTATCCCTGGGAATATCCGACCTGCACGGTATGACAAAATATATAAAATCAGCCGATGTACACAATTTTTCGCTATGCATATTTACAAAATCCGTTGCGTGTGCTATGGTTAAATCATCCAAATATGCGCGTCAAATACATATGACGGGATGTGATCGCCATGTATCCTGCCCATATCCGCGAAACCGGAGAGCGGCAAACCGTCCGGGAGCATTGCCGAAAAACGGCGGCGCTTGCTGCGGGGGCGCTGAAGTCCATCGGCCTGGAGAAAAGCGCCTACCTTGCCGGCCTGCTGCACGATGCCGGGAAAACAAGAAGGAGTATGAGGACTATTTACTGGAGGCCGCCGCAGGCGGAAGTGTTGTCCGAGGCAGCGTCAATCATACCTTCGCCGGCGCCCGGTTTTTGCTGGACGCAGGACAGTGCCGCCGCCTGCAGGCACAGCTCCTATCCATTATGGATTCTGAGAAGGACAGTCTGCGCTTTTACTATCTGGGGAAGCAATACGAGAAAAAAGTGGAGCACTTTGGTGCGAAGAGCTCCTATCTGCCGGAGGATCCCCTGATTCTCTGAGGCAGGTCACCCGGTGCGGTGATGGTACAGCGCGCGGGATCCGGGACGCGCCTTTCCGTCCCGCGAAGCACAAGTGACCAGTGATTGCCGGGAGGTTCGCAAGGATTTTTCCGAGAAAAAGTCGGTCTTGCCCTGCGTTTCTCGGGTAGCCGCCCCGTGTTTTCCTCCAAAAACGCAAAAATTCTACTTATTTGTCAAAGATTCATAGGTAAAACTGTGCATCTTTGCCGTCGCCCCCCTCGCGGGGGGCGTGGATTGAAATAACGGGCCCACGCACACATATTATATGCATCCCCCGCCCTATAGGGTGCAAATTTTGCACCCTATAGGGCGGGGGATGCCGGTAAGGGACACTGCCGCAGGAGAATAGCGTCAGAGCGTAACGATCTATATCCGGTGCGTTTCGCGTGTTTACTCGCTATCGGCCGTGCCTGTGAAAGCGGCATGAGGGGGCTTTTTGCAGACTCTTTCACGGCCTAACCTGCATAAGCAACCGCCGGTTGCTAAATTTCCAACCCCGCTTGGTGGACTTTTAGCGTCCCTTTTGGTAAACTGAGCGCAGAAAATCTGCAAAGGAGACCCCGTCTATGACACTTGGAGAAAACATCGTGCGCCTGCGCACACAGAAAAACTGGTCCCAGGGCGACCTTGCCGACGCGCTGGACATCTCGCGCCAGAGCGTATCCAAATGGGAGACCGATGCCTCTGTCCCCGAGCTCGACAAGCTCTTAAAGCTCTCTGAGCTTTTCGGCGTGACGCTGGAGGAGCTCGTGCGCGGCGAGGACACGGCGAGGACAGACACCGCGCCCGCGTCCTTTACACCGCAGGCGGCGCCCGAGCAGGAAAAGCGCCACACCACCGCTGGAATAGCTTTATTGTGTACCGGTGCGGTCATTTTGGTTCTCTGCCTGCTGCTCGCCGGTGATCTGCTGGTGGGGCTGCTGTTTGCATCCCCGCTTCTCCTCTGCGGTGTCATCTGCCTGGCGGTGAAGCGGCGCGCCGGGCTCTTCTGCGGCTGGGCGGTCTATGTCTGCGTGCATCTCTATCTCCGCATTGCGACCGGTCTTTCGTGGACAACTATCTTTATGACGCGCTTCTGGACGGCGCAGATGAACTATGTGCGCCTTGCCATCGTGTGGGTGCAGCTCTTCTCTATGCTTGCAATGATCGTTTGTACGGTGCGCTCCTACCGGATGCTCAAGCTGCCCGCGACGAAAAAGGAGGTCACATGGCTTGTCGTTGGCTGGCTTGCCGCCCTCGTCGTGCTGCCGTTTTTGATGAGCTACGGCGTCATGCCGCTGTGGAGAGATGCTCTGCAGAGCGGCATATCCTCCCCGTATTTCTTCCTCAATGTTCTCTATAGTTATGTGCGTTTGGCGCTGGTCAATGTTTTGCTCGTGTGCACCCTCGCCGTCTGGCGCGTGAAGCGGGAAGAGAAGAAAGCGGGTCGGGACGCGGCTGCCTGAAATGACGCGGCGCTGTCAATCCTTCAGCGCCCCTTTAGGGGCGGGGCGTGCCACCGGTTTACTGGCGGAGGCACTGCTGTCCTTTGCGGATTTTGCCGGCGTCGGCATCAAAACAACGCTTGGCATGGGCGGCGTGGAGCACATTCCGCTTCTATAATAAAAACAGCAGCGGCTATGAAAACCTTCATAGCCGCTGCTTTCTGGTTGCGGAGGGAGGACTTGAACCTCCGACCTCCGGGTTATGAGGCAGTCTCAAGCACAAATCGGAGTCGTTTCGGCTCCGATTTGTGCTTTTTGCCGCCATTCGCTCGGCGAATTTTCCGTTGTTTCCGTCCAGCCCTGCCCGCTTTTTTTGGATTCTGGGTCAAAAGTGGGTCAAGGAGCCACATTGCACAAACTGATAGAGTATGGTAAAATATCAACAATATAAAAGTGCGATTGGGGGATATCTTGTGGATGCAAAGAAGCTGGATAAGTGGGCTGATTTACTGCTGGATACAGGAAAGCGCAATAATCTAATCAATTTTAAGGATACGCGAGCTTCAACCGTGGAGGTGCTGCTCCCGTCTTCTGATGTGCTGTTTGAGAAAGTGGACGGGACCGCTTCTTTTGAGGTCTTCGATCCCAAAATTGTCGAAGAAGATGATGACACGGAAGAATCCTATGCACCGGAGCAGTTGCAAATCGGGACACCGGAAGAGTCTTCTGAACCGGAGCAGTTGCAGATTGAGATGTCAGAAAAGCCCGATGCTTCTGGCGGCAAAGCCGCATTTTTGGCTCAATATTCCGGTAAAATCAAGCGGCAGAATCAAATCCTACTTTATAATGCCGCAACGAATCCACTTACTGCCGTAAAAAACATTGATAAGAAGGCGCGGGAGTTCATTGAAGAAACCGGTGTCAATGTTGCGTACATGGCATTTGGTTTTGTCCATTGGAAAGAAAGTGCCGCCTCGAACTATGTTTTTCGCGCGCCCATTTTGCTTGTACCGATTCAGCTGGAACAAGCGTCAGCGGTAGAACCCTATTTTATCAAGTCGGCAGCAGACGACATCATTGTTAATCCGACCTTTTCCTATAAAATGGACGCAGAACATGGGGTGAAGCTCCCTGAGTATAACGATGAGGGGCTGACTGCCTACCTTGAGAAAGTAAAGCGTCTTGTGGCAAAACTCCAATGGACAGTCACAGCTGAATGCAAGATCGGTATTTTCTCATTTCTCAAAATCAATATGTACCGGGATTTGAAGGACAATGCAAAGGCAATTCTTGCAAATCAGAATGTCCGTCAGCTCTTGGGTGAGCCAACCGGCACGGAAAAAATGTACAGTGATGAGGAAACTGCCGCATCTGTATCTGATCCATTGATTGAGCTACATAGTGTGGTAGATGCAGACTCCAGCCAAATCGAAGCAATTGAGATGGCAAAGTCGGGAAAGAGCTTCGTTTTGCAGGGGCCTCCGGGAACTGGAAAAAGCCAGACGATTACAAATATCATCGCAGAATGCCTTAGCGATGGCAAAAAAGTGTTGTTCGTTTCTGAAAAGCTGGCAGCCTTGAATGTAGTCTACGACAAGTTGAAGCAAGCTGGACTCGCTGAATTTTGCTTACAGCTCCACAGTCATAAAGCAAATAAAAAGGATGTTATTGCGGACATTTGCCATACACTACGCGCGGAGAAAAGAGTTGTTTCCTCGAAAGCGGACGCTGAAATTGCTATCAAGGAAAAGGCACAGCATCAGCTGGATGCCTATGCGGATGAACTTCACAAGCCGCGCCCGGTCATTGAAAAAAGCTTGTATCAGCTGTATGAATCTTACGCCGCATTTCGGTCCACACCGGATGTTGAGTTTCCTATCTCTCAGCTTGCTTCCAAAGGCGAATCGTACTTAATAGAAACAGCTGCTCTTTTGGAGCAGTATACAGACTATATCCCATCCATCGGATATGATTATAGAAAGAATCCGTGGTACGGCTATATCAATCAGGACACATCTTACCAGTCCAAAAACGAGGTAAAGAGTGATCTTTCTGCCGTTTCACAATTCTTGCAGACATTGATCCCTTTACAGCAGGAAATCTCTGAGAAGTATGAAATACAGTGTACCAGCGTAGAGGACGCACAGCTTTGGAACAGTTTCTTCGGTTTTGCAGCGGCATCCAAGCTGATTACACCATCACTCCTGAATCGGGAGCGTTTTGACGCGGTAAACTCTGCGCTGCACAAATTACAAGCGCAGAGTGCAGATATTATGGCTGCCCGCTCCGTGTTGGATGCAGTGTTTGACGATGATATTTATAAATTGGATGGAGCTGCGTATCACAAGAAGCTGACAAAACAGTTTGGTGGAATCTTTTCCCGGCTTTTCAATGCCGAGTACAAGCAGCTTATCACCGACCTGCGCTTGTGCAAGAAGGACGGGAAGAAACCTGCTTATAATGAAGCTGTCTCCATGACAGAACGACTTGCCTATTATCAGCAAAAGACCTTGGAGTTTGTTGAAGCCGAAGCACCCATCAAAGCATTTCTTGGTGAAGCCTATCATGGTGTCGAAACCGAATGGGATTATGTAGCGGAACAAATGTCGGCGTTGGGGGCAATATTCTCCAGCAGCATTGCGTTCGGCACTTTGGAACACTATAACGATTTCACCTCTGAACGAGATATATTTGCAGATTACCACCAGAAACTTGACGAGACTTTCGCAGTTTGCAGTGCTGATACATTCAAGCGAGTTGATGGGTACTTTGATCGAGCGATTCTGAATACTCACTCTGCACCGTCTGTTCTGGTATTGGCGAAAGCAACGGATTGCCTGAATGAAATGGACAAGTTGGATAACTGGTGCCATTTCAGGAGTCTTTTCTCCAAGTTGGATGATAAGCAGGTCGTGCCTTATGTAAATGCTGCTATTGGTCAGAATATAGAGTCAAAGTATATTGTCGGCGCATTCCAAAAGCAATTCTGCTATCAATGGATCGATTCGATTTTGTCTGGGAATCCTGTTCTGTCTGCATTCAATCGAATTTCTCAGGATAAAGCGATTCGTACTTTTTCCGAGAAAGATACTGAGCAATTTGAAATCAATAAGGCAAAAATCCGCGCTGAGCTTTCCTCTATGCGCCCGTCGCTTGATATGATTGCGTCCGGGAGTGCATTGGCAATCTTGCTTCGTGAAGGCGAGAAAAAGCGCAAGCAAAAGAGTATTCGTTCTCTGCTTGCTGAAACAGGTGAGCTTGTTCAGCGAGTCAAGCCGTGCTTTTTGATGTCTCCGCTGAGCGTAAGCACTTTCCTTGCGCCGGATTCCGTTCACTTCGATGTGGTTGTATTTGATGAGGCATCACAGATTTTCCCGCAGGATGCAATCGGCGCAATCTATCGTGCAGACCAGTTGATTGTTGTGGGTGACTCTAAGCAGATGCCGCCCAGCAACTTCTTCAATGCTACCATTGAAGCGGAGGACAACGATGAAGAAACCGGAGATGTAACGGACTTTGAATCTATCTTGGATCTGTGTTCGACATCCATGCAGCAGCTCCGGCTGCGCTGGCATTACCGCAGTCGATATGAGCAGCTGATTACTTTCTCCAACAAGAATTTTTATGACAGCGATCTTGTGACGTTCCCGTCTTCTAAGGTCGATGCTCCGGGAATCGGTGTAGACTATTATCACGTGGACGGCGTATTTGACCGCAAAGCCCATACCAACCGGAAGGAAGCAGAGTTTATTGTTGATCTGATCTATCAGAATATTGAGAAATATCCGAACCGCAGTCTTGGTGTGGTTGCGTTCAGCGTAGCGCAGCAGGACTTGATTGATAAACTGCTTTCCAAACGGCGGCAAAGCACACCGGAAAAGGAACACTTCTTCAAGAACGATGGGAAAGAGCATTTCTTCATTAAAAATCTCGAAACCGTGCAGGGGGATGAACGCGATACGATCATTTTCAGCATTGCCTATGGTATTGATGTGCAAGGGCGCCTACTGCATACTTTCGGCCCAATGAACCGTGTCGGCGGTGAACGAAGGCTGAATGTTGCCGTTACCCGTGCAAAATGCAATGTCCAACTGGTTTCTTCCATGCACTATACGGACATTGACTTGAAGCATACATCCGCAGAAGGTGCAAAGCTGCTTCGCGAATACCTCGATTATGCCGAGAACGGCAGCGTTGCGCTGGAACGGGCAATTTCCGTCAGCCCGTTTGAGCAATTCGATTCCGATTTTGAACTTGAGGTGTGCGATTATCTGAGATCCAAAGGCTTTGCAGTAGATACGCAAGTCGGCTGCTCTGGATTCCGTATTGACCTCGGTTTGAAGCTGCCGGACAGCTCTGACTATGTACTTGCGATTGAATGCGATGGCGCAACATATCACTCATCCAAAAATGCGCGTGACCGTGACCGCCTGCGGCAGGAAATTTTGGAGCGCATGGGTTGGAAATTCTATCGCATCTGGTCTACGGACTGGTTCAGAAACAAATCGATTGAGCAACTTCGACTTTTGGAGGCCGCTGCGGATGCGGTCAAAAATCCAACAAAAGCTGAAGCAAAGCCGGTAGACGGTCAGCCAACAGAAACATTCGAAGAGGTTGCAGTCGAAAAGCATTTTGAGTTTCCTGCATATAAGGCGGCAGATTTTTTTGAGGTTTGCCGACATCATGATTACAGCGATTTCAAGGCAATCGTCAAGGAAATTTTGGAAGTGGAGGCACCTCTATCGGAAGATTTATTCCTGAAGCGTATCGTGTGGTATTTCGACCGTGAAAAGGTCACAAATGTCGTGCAGAGAGCCTACGAACAGCAGATGTACGGCTACCAGCGTTACGGCATTATCCGCAGGAATGGATTCTTGTATCTGGATAACGGAAAAGAGATTCAGTTCAGAGGCCCGGGCGATATTGAGCGTGACATCAAACAAATTGCGCCAGAGGAATTAGCCGCTGGAATGTTTGAGATTCTGAAACAAAATGTAACCGCCGATAAGAGCGGGCTGTACCGTTCTTTGGCTGCGCAATGCGGAGTGACACGTGTTGGCAAAGCCATCAATGAGGCGATGGATGCTGCACTCAGCATACTTGCAGACAAAGTATCTGTCAGTGGTGAAGCAATATCTGTGCGACAATAGGCAAAGATCTGTTAAACGAGCGCAACGAATAACAGACGTTGAAGAATACACATACATTTTGGCTGCCAAAGTGAATCGGCACCGTTGCGCGGAGAAAAAAGGTAAAATACATCCGATAGAGGGAAAATTACAACATTAGTAGAGTGATCACAGAATTACGCAGCCCAGCGGGGCCGCGACGCCTGCGGAACAGCGACGCGCATAAACGCATCGCTGTTCCGCATGCTTTCTGCGTTCTTAGAGAGCACCTCCCGGTCAAGATCCCAAAGCGGCAAAGTACGCCGTTCTGCCCCCTGGCCACGCAGGGGTTCCGAAACATGTGAAACAGTCCGAGGGTAGTGATACCACCCCCGTCCGAAACACCCCTGTTTCGGCGTGTGAGCCCTTGTGTGCGATCCTTCTCCGAAAGCCGAGTGTGTACCCACTTTCGCCCGCGAAAGCGAACGTGAGCCGTTTGTGCCGGAGGTGTTGAAGTCCATATGACCGATGCGTTGGAAGCATTGATATGACTGCGTTTCCTGCGCTTTTCGCAGCTTTTTCGAGGATGAAAAAGAAAGCAGGATAAAGGGCTGGCGTCGGAACCACGCTCTGCCCGATCACTTCTGCCCGCAGTGCGGGCAGTTGACGTGGGTTTCAGCGCAGGCGGTTGTGGCGCCTTTTGAAGGAAATTTCAGAGCGGCTGGTGTCTTGGTTCCCACAAACGCAGGTGCCCCAAGGATTTTGGTGGTGCCTTGTGGCCGTTTCGGAAGGAAATCGAGGTAATCACCTTCGCGTGATCAATGGTGCAGGGCAAGCGTGTTTTGCGCCACCACAGTCGATGAAAAGAGATTTTCAACCGTCCAAAAAACGCACCGCTGTAACCAAAGAAGAACGCCTCCGGCAGCGCAAAAATTGCGCCGCCATAGACAAAGATAGGGCGGTGCGGCTCCGAGGGGCAATTGATAACTTTTTGATAACAGTTCGGTTTCCCGGTAGCTTTGTCCCCTTGGTTACGGTATTGTTCGTTGCGAAAGGAGGCTGATACCATGCCGAAAAGACGAGCAAACGGCGAGGGCAATATCCGAAAGCGAAAGGACGGACGCTGGGAGGGCCGGTACACAGTTGGTCACGATCCGGAAACCGGAAAAGCCATCATCAAAAATGTCCTCGGCAAGACACAAGCGGAAGCAAAAGAAAAACTGAAAAAGGCCATCGAGGAAAACGTGGGCATCGACTACGGGCGGGCCAAGAACTACACCGTGGGTAACTGGTTAGATGTGTGGTACGAGAACTATGCCAAAATCAAGATGCGCCCATCCACCTACCTGACCTATCATGGCTACATCGAAAACCACATCAAGCCGCAGCTCGGTAAGATCCCGTTGAATGATCTGACGACGCTGCATCTGCAACAGTTCTACAAGAAATTGTTGGCGGAAGGGCGGGTAGAGCGAATCGAAGCACAGAAGCAGCCCAAGGGACTGAGCGCCAAAACAGTGCGCAACATCCATCAAATCATTTCCTCTGCCCTGAAGCTGGCAGTCGAGCAGCGGCTGATCGCCCGCAATCCGGCAGACGGCTGCGCGTTGCCGAAGGCGGAGCGCAAGGAAATGCAGACGCTTCCCGTTGAGCAGCTGACGTCCTTCCTCCGCGAGGCAAAAGACAGCGGCGTGTTCGCCCTGTACTACATCGACCTGACCACCGGCCTGCGGCGGGGCGAGTTGCTCGGATTAAAATGGTCGGACATTGATTTGGAAAAAGGAGACCTCCGGGTTCAACGGCAGATCGGGCGCATCGACGGCAAGATCATTGAGATGCCGCTGAAAACAAAAAACGCCTACCGCACCCTGCCCCTGTCGATAGATGCGATAGACGTTCTGATGAAACAAAGAAGAAAAACGGGTAACAGCGAATGGGTGTTTCCCTCGCCCACCGGAGGCCCCATGTCCCCGGACAGCGTGTTGCACATGCTGCACCGCGTTCTAAAGCGGGCAGGGCTGCCGAAGGTGCGTTTCCATGACCTGCGCCACACCTTCGCAACGCTGGCCCTGCAAAACGGTGTGGACATCAAAACC
>CAKTPM010000005.1 GCA_934591705.1 uncultured Oscillospiraceae bacterium | reverse complement strand
AACACCACCGACGAGGCCCAGCTCACCGAGGCCTTTGAGCTGGTGAAGAACGCCAAGAGCAAGGGCGTCTATCAGGCATTCGTCATGGATGAGATCTTCGGCAAGATGGAGGGCGGAAACGCCGCCATCGCCATGTACTACGCCGGCGACTATCTGACCATGCTGGAGAACAACGAGGATCTGGCCTTCGTCATCCCGGAGGAGGGCAGCAACTGGTTCGTGGACGCCATGTGCGTCCTGAAGTCCAGCCAGCATATGTCCGAGGCGGAGGAGTGGATCAACTTCATTGCCTCCACCGGCTCCAATCTGGCCAACATGGACTATATCTGGTACGCCTCCCCCAACGCCGAGGCGCTGGCGGAGTACCCCGCCTACTACGAGGAGGAGTACGGAGAGCCGCTGGACGAGGAGATCTACAACATCATGGCCATCCCTGATGAGGAGCGGGAGCGCTGCGAGATCTATGTGAACCTGCCCCAGGAGACATTGAAGTTCTATGACAAGCTGTGGACACAATTAGGAGTATAAAGGAGGCAGCAATATGATCGAGATTGGCATGACCCTGACGGAGGAAAAAGTCGTGACCCCGGAGATGACCGCCGCCGCTGTGGGCTCCGGCGCCCTGGAGGTGCTGGGCACCCCCTTTATGATGGCGCTGATGGAGTCCGCCGCCATGCACTGCATCCAGGGCGAGCTGCCAGAGGGCAAGGGCACCGTGGGCGTGGACATCGCCTCCACGCATCTGGCCCCCACCCCCGTGGGCATGACCGTCCGGGCCACCGCGGAGGTCACGGACATCTCCGCCAACGGCAAGATGGTCACCTTCAAGGTTTCGGCTTACGATGAGACCTGCCTCATCGGCGAGGGTACCCACACCCGGGCCGTCATCGACAACGCCCGCTTTTTGGAAAAGTGCAATGCCAAGCTGGCGGCAGTAAACAAGTGATACAGCGAAAGGGAAGGTCTCGCCCCGGCGGGACCTTCTTTTTTTGCTGCCATCGGCTTCGGCAAATATAAAGAGGAAGTCCCCGGGCTGCGCCCGGGGACTTCCTGTATCCGTATGTATCCGTATGTATCCGTATGCGGCTTTATTTCTGATTGGCGGCAAGGTCAAAGGCCGCCATGGCCTCCTTGATGCCGCTTTCCGTAATATCCTCCGTGTCGGCGATGGTAGCCAGCAGTTCACACCAAGCGGTGCGCATTTGCAGCCAGTTTTCGGTGTCCTGGGGCTCCGGGGCGATGTAGGCGCTCAGGAGCTCATAGGGCGCCAGGGTCTCATCGTCGGCGTAGAGGGTGAAGCCCTCCCGGGCGGAGAAATAGCCCGAGAGCTTCACAAATTCGGCATAGCCACCGGCATCGCCGTAGAGATAGCTGATAAAGCGCCGGGCCGCCGTCAGGCGGTGCTCATTGCCGCAGTCAAAAACGCTCAGGCCCCATACCTCGCCGGGCAGGTCCGCCATCACGCCCTCCTTGGTGGGGAAGGACATGGGGATCACCGGGAATTTCGTCTCATATTCCCGGGCCATATCCGCGCTCCAGCAGAGGGTAGCAGCGTATTCGCCCCGGGAGAAGAGGTAGGAGGCGTCCTCCGCCAGCATGGTGTCATCCCAGCGGAAGCCCTTGTAGCGCACCAGCTTTTTGAAGGCCTTGAGGTTCTGCTCATTGCTGACGGTGTAGGTGCCGTCCGGGTTCACCAGGCCGCCGCCGTAGAGATTGGTGACAAAGGCGCGGGTGGCGTAGTCGCCGTTCTGGCCGTAGCAGTAGAGGGAGGCAAAGTCCGTGGTGCCGTAGGAGAACATGGCGATCTCAGCGTCAAAGAACTCGCTGGTGTTCCAGGTGTGGTTCTGGGTATCGGCGAACTTCAGCGTCCCGGCATCCTCGAAGAGGTAGGGGTTGAAGGCCATGCAGTAAGGGTTGATGAAAAGCGGCGCCAGGTACACCCCGCCGTCCTCTCCGGTGCAGGCATCCAGCACCTTGTCATAGATGCCCCGGCCGCTGCACAGGTCCGTGAGCGGGGCCATCATGCCCTCCCGGGCGAACTGCGTCACCAGCGGCTTGACATTTCCCAGCAGCAGATCCGGCATCATCCGGGACTCCATGGCCCCCCGGACGGTGGCGTCGGCGGTCTCCGGCTCCAGGTAGGTGACATCCACATGGCACACCGGCTCCTGGGTGCCCTGGGTGAAGGCGGCCAGAAAGGCCTCCAGGGCCTCCGGCTCCAGCCACTTGGTAGGGTAGACCCACAAGGAGAGGGTGATCTCCTGGGGCGGCTCGTCTATGGGCTCTGTCTCCTGCCCGCAGGCGCACAGGGAAAGAAGCATGCCGGCGGCCAAAAGGGCAGTCAATAGCTTTTTCATGGAAGGACCTCCTGTCTGTAAAAACACCACTATTTTATAGAGCACGGCGGCAAATGTCAAGTTTTGTCCGCCGCCGGGATAAGTTCCGGGAAAGCGCACACAATAGCGCAAAAGGAGGCGCGCTATGTATTACGAGGAAAAAGAGACCCCAAGCCGGGAGGAAAAGGAGACGGTGCCCCTGCAGCCCATCATCGACATGGGCTCCACGGTGGTGCGAAGCCGCCGGGGCACCATCCACTGCCTGACGGTCATCGGCCAGATCGAGGGCCACATGAACCTGCCGGAGAACACGAAGACCACCAAGTACGAGCACATCCTGCCGCTTTTGGCTGCCTTGGAGCAGTCCCCGGAGGTGGACGGCCTCCTGCTGCTGCTGAACACCGTGGGCGGCGATGTGGAGGCGGGCCTGGGCATCGCGGAGCTGGCGGCGGGCATGAAAAAGCCCACCGCCTCCCTGGTGCTGGGGGGCGGTCACTCCATCGGGGTGCCCCTGGCGGTGTGTGCCAAGGCCACCTTCATCGCCCCCAGCGCCTCCATGACCATCCACCCGGTGCGCATGGGCGGCACGGTCATCGCCGCCCCGGCAACCTACCGCTACTTTGAGCGGCTCCAGGAGCGCATCATCGAATTTGTGGCGGCCCACAGCCGCATCAGTGCCGAGAAATTTCGCGAACTGATGCTCTCCGTAGGGGACATGGCCAACGATGTGGGCAGCGTCATCTACGGCAGCGAGGCGGTGTCCCTGGGTCTCATCGACCGCATGGGCACCCTCCACGATGCCCTGGAGGCCCTCTACGCCATGATCCAGCAGGGCAGGAAAAACGAAAGAGAATCCTAAAGCCCCGTTCATAAACCGGCCATAAATCGGTGCTTTAATAGCAGTGATCTATAGGAAAGAAGGTTGCTGTTATGAAAAACACCATGATGAGATCCTTGGCGCTGGTGCTGGCCTTGGTGCTGGCTCTCTCCCTGGCTGCCTGCGGCACCGATGGGAAAGTGGCCGCCGGCGGGAGCGCCGATCCCGCGGAGGGCGGCGCAAGCCAGCAGCAGGACGCAGCCCCTGCTGAGACCGTGGGGGCGCTCGGGACCCTGCTGGACGATATCGCCGCCAATACCCAGGTGGCCACCGCCGGCAGCTCCCTGCAGCAGACTCTGGCTGCCGCCCGGCTGCTGGATTTCTTCGCGGCCGAGCCCATGACCGCTCAGGAGGCCAAGAGTGCCGGCGCCGCCTGGCTGGCGGATAAGACCGCCGAGGAGCAGGAGACCGTCCGGGAACTGATGACGGCGCTGAACAGCCAGCTGGATGTCCTCTCCCTGGAGGATGCAGAGGACATGCTCTCTGCGGCGGGCTACACCGGGGACGGCTATCCCTGGCAGCAGGCCGCGGAGGATGCCGCCTATGGCCTGATGGAGGGCCTGGGCGCCCGGGCCTGACGGAGAAGCAAAAAAATCGGTGAGGGGCTATCCTCACCGATTTTTTTCGCCCTTTGCCCCGGCGTTTTCCTTGCAAAAGCCGCATTTACCTGTTATACTCAATAAGTTATAGTACCATCATTAAAATGAGGTGAAGTGTTTGTATCTCAAAGCACTGGAAATTCAGGGATTTAAGTCCTTTCCCGATAAGACCGTTCTGAACTTCGGCGAGGATATCACCGCCATCGTGGGGCCCAACGGCTCGGGCAAGTCTAATATTTCCGACGCTATCCGCTGGGTCATGGGTGAGCAGAACTCCCGCCAGCTCCGGGGCGCGAAGATGGAGGATGTCATCTTCGGCGGCACGGAGAAGCGCAATCAGATGGGCTTTGCCCAGGTCACGCTGGTCATTGACAACACCGAGCACATCTTCCCGGAGCGGGAGGAGGCGGAGGTGGCTGTGACCCGGCGCTATTACCGCAGCGGGGAAAGTGAATATTACATCAACAAGCAGTCCGTGCGGCTGAAGGATGTCAATGAGCTTTTCATGGACACCGGCATGGGCCGGGAGGGCTATTCCATCATCGGTCAGGGCAAGATCGACGAGATCCTCTCCGTAAAGTCCGGCGAGCGCCGGGAGGTCTTTGAGGAGGCGGCGGGCATCAGCAAGTACCGCCACCGCAAGGAGGAGTCCGAGCGGAAGCTGGAGCGCACCCAGGAGAATCTGGTGCGCATCAATGACAAGATCGCCGAGCTGGAGCTGCAGGTGGAGCCCCTGCGCCGCCAGGCGGAGGTGGCCAAGAAGTACCTGGTGCTCCGGGATGAGCTGCGGGTGCTGGAGATCAGCCTATGGCTGGAGCAGCTCCAGGGCATCCGCACCGCCAAGCTCAAGCTGGAAAACGATGTCCGCACCGCCGAGGCCGACAAGGACGCCGCCAAGCGTGCGGCGGACGAGGCCTATGCCCTGGCGGAGCAGCTCTCCGAGCAGGCCCGGCAGAAGGATATGGATGCCGAGGCGCTGCGCCGGGAGATGAACACCGTGGACGGCACCGCCGGCGAGCAGGAGTCCGCCATCGCGGTGCTGGAGAGCAGCGTTGCCCACAATGAGGAGAGCATCGACCGGGTGCGCCGGGAGATGGCGGATACCGACAGCCGGGCGGGCACCCTGAGCCAACAGATGGAGCAGCACCGCGCCCGGATGGAGAGCATAGACCGGGAGACCGCGGAGCTGGAAAGCCGCGTGGACGCGCTTTTAGAGCAGGTCCGGGCCATGACCCAGGGGGCGGCCGGGGCCGCCAAGACGGCGGAGAACCTCCGGGCCGAGGAGACCCTGGCCCAGGCCGCCGCCGCCGAGGAGCGGGAGAAGCTCTCCTCCCTGCGGGGCAGTATCGGGCAGCGCACCGAGCGGGCCGCCGCCATGGAGAAGGAGCTGGCCGCCGCCCGGGAAAAGCTCCGTCTGGGAGAGGGGGAGTCCCGGGAGAATAAAAAGCTCCTGGATGCCGCCGCCGAGGAGGCCCAGGCCGTGCGCAATGTCATTGAGGGCCACTCCCTGCGGATGGAGGGCCGCCGCCGCCGGGCGGAGGAGACCGCCGCCGCCAAGGTGCAGCTCACCATGGATCTGCGCGCCCTGGAGAACCGCATCCACCTCTTAACGGAGATGGAGAAGGAATACGAGGGCTTCGGCAAGGCGGTGAAGACGGTGATGCAGGCCGCCCAGGGCAACGCCCTGCGGGGCATCCACGGCCCGGTGGCCGGCCTTATGACCGTGAAGGAAAAGTATACCGTGGCTCTGGAGATCGCCCTGGGGGCGGGTCTGCAGAATATTGTCGTGGACCGGGAGGAGGATGCCAAGCAGGCCATCGCCCTCTTGAAGCAGCGTGACGGCGGCCGGGCCACCTTCCTGCCCCTGGGCACCGTCCGGGGGGATGTGCTGCGGGAGAATGTACAGGGCCAGCGCGGCTTTGTGGGCATCGCCTCGGAGCTCATCGACTATGACCGGCAGTATGACGGTATTTTCAAAAATCTTTTGGGCCGCACCGTGGTGGTGGAGGACATCGACTGCGGCATCGCCATGGCCCGGAGCTTCAAAAACAGCTTTCGCATCGTGACCCTGGACGGCCAGGTGATGAACCGGGGCGGCTCCATGACCGGCGGCAGCATCAGCCGCAGCGCCGGTGTTTTGAGCCGGGCCGGGGAGCTCGCCCGGCTCAGCGAAAAGCTCGATACCATGCGGGGGAAGCTCACCTCCGCCGACACTGCCGCCCAGGAGGCCAAGCGGGAGTTCGACAAGGCGCAGTATGAGCTGGAGGTGGCCCAGTCCCAGCAGCGCAGGGCCGAGGATGAGGTGCTGCGCTATCAGGGCAAGCAGGACCACTACGACATCCTCTGCGACACCCTGCGGCAGAGCTGCAGCGACATGGAGGCCGACCTTGCCTCCTTTGCCGCCCAGAACAAGCGGGATGCCCAGAGCTGTACCCAGGCGGAGGAGGCCATTGCCCGGCAGGAGGCCCTGGCCGCGGAGAAGCGGGCCCGGGCCGAGAGCGTGATGTCCGACCAGAGCCAGAGCGTGGAGAAGACCAACCGCCTGGGCGAGGAGATCAGCGCCCTGCGGGCCCGGATGGCGGCCCTCACCGCCGAGCGGGAGTCCACGGCCCGGGCTGTGGAGAGCTTGGCCGCCCTCCAGGCGGACATGGCCGGCGATAAAAACGACAAGCAGGCACTCATCGACCGCTTTGAGGAGGCGAACACCCGGGCCCGGGAGGAGATCCGGGAGCACCGCGCCGCCCTGGGCGCTCTACAGGCCCGCACGGAGGGCTACCGCCGGCAGCTGGCACAGCTGGCCGATGAAAAGCTGGCCTTGGAGGGGCAGCGGGACGCCAAGAGCCGGGAGAGCCGCACACTCAACGAAACGCTCATTGCCGCCACCCGGGAGCATGAGCGTCTGTCCCAGCGGCTGGAGGGCAGCGCCATAGAGGAGTCCAACCTCCTGGACAAGCTCTGGGAGCGCTATGAGCTGAGCCACAGCGACGCCATGGCCCAGCGGGTGGAGCTGGAGAGCGTGCCCAAGGCCACCCGCCGCATCGCCGAGCTCAACCGGGAGATCAAGGGCTTGGGCACCCCCAATATCGGCGCCATCGAGGAATATGACCGGGTCAACACCCGCTATACATATCTCTCCGAGCAGCGCAGCGATGTGGAAAAGGCCCGGGAGGAGCTCTCCGGCATCATCGACGAGATCACAAAGCAGATGACGGAGATCTTTGCCCGGCAGTTCCAGCTTTTGAACGAGAGCTTCCAGGAGACCTTTTTGGAGCTCTTCGGCGGCGGTAAGGCCCAGCTGGAGCTGGAGGACGAAAAGGATATCCTGGGCTGCGGCATTGAGATCAAGGTGCAGCCCCCCGGCAAGCAGCTGAAGACCATCACTCTGCTCTCCGGCGGCGAAAAGGCCTTTGTGGCCATCGCCCTGTATTTTGCCATTTTGAAGGTGCATCCCACGCCCTTCTGCGTGATGGATGAGATCGAGGCCGCCCTGGACGAGGCCAATGTGGTGCGCTATGCCCGCTATATGCGGCGCATCGCCGGCAAGACCCAATTCATCGTCATCACCCACCGCCGGGGCACCATGGAGGAGGCCGATGTGCTCTACGGCGTGACCATGCAGGAGCGGGGCATCAGCCGGGTGCTGACCATCAACATGAATGACCTCTCCAAGGAATTGAAGATCAAGTAAAAGCAAGTGAGGTAGAAAACATGGGCTTTTTCGACAAGCTGAAAAAATCCTGGCAGGACAATATCCTCTGGGAAAAAATGGACGATGAATTCTATGACGATCTGACCGACGCGCTGATCCTCTCGGATGTGGGGGCAAAGACCGCCGCCGACATCGTCTGGGAGCTGCAGAACAGAGCGTACTCCAAGCGCCTGCGCACGGAGGACACCGTCAAGGACGCCCTGCGGGACATCATGGCGGAAAAGCTCCAGGTGGGGGACACCGCCCTGGAGCTGAGCCATGCCCCGGCGGTGGTGCTGTTCATCGGCGTCAACGGCGTGGGCAAGACCACCTCCATCGGCAAGCTGGCCGCCCGGCTGAAGAAGGAGGGCAAGAGGGTCCTCCTCTGCGCGGCGGATACCTTCCGGGCCGCCGCCGCCGACCAGCTGGAGATCTGGGCCCAGCGGGCGGGGGTGGACATCATTCGCCAGCACGAGGGGGCAGACCCCGGCGCCGTGCTCTTTGACGCTCTTCAGGCCGCCAAGGCCCGAGGGGTGGATGTGGTGCTGTGCGATACCGCCGGGCGGCTGCACAACAAGCAGAACCTGATGAACGAGCTTGGAAAGCTGGGCAAGATCATCGACCGGGAGTGTCCCGGCTCCAGCAAGGAGGTGCTGCTGGTGCTGGATGCCACCACCGGCCAGAACGGCCTCATCCAGGCCAAGCAGTTCAAGGAGACCGCCGGGCTCACCGGCATCATCCTCACGAAACTGGACGGCACCGCCAAGGGCGGCATCGTCATCGCCATCGCAAGAGAGCTGGGTGTGCCGGTGAAGTTTGTGGGCTTGGGCGAGGGCATCGACGATCTGCAGCCCTTTGACGCCCGGGAGTTCACCCAGGCGCTGGTTTGATATCATTTATTACGATAAGACGGTCAAAACGAAGAGAAAGGGGAGCTGCCATATGCCCAGAGCGGACGGAAGAAAATATAATGAACTGCGCCAGGTGACCCTCACGCCCCACTATAATAAATTTGCCGAGGGAAGCTGCCTCATCCGCTGCGGCGACACGGTGGTGCTCTGCTGCGCCAGCGTGGAGGATCGGGTGCCGCCCCATGTGCGCCCCGGCCACGGCTGGGTCACGGCGGAGTATTCCATGCTGCCCCGGGCCAACCGGGAGCGCTCCCGCCGGGATGTGGACAAGCTCAAGCTCTCCGGCCGCAGCGCCGAGATCCAGCGGCTCATCGGCCGCTGCCTGCGCTCGGCGGTGGACATGAAGCTCTTAGGGGAGCGCACCATCACCGTGGACTGCGATGTTCTCCAGGGGGACGGCGGCACCCGCACCGCCTCCGTCACCGGCGGCTTTGTGGCTCTGGCCCTGGCCTGCCGGTGGCTGGTGGACGAGGGCTATCTCAACCGCAGCCCCATCCTCCACCATGTGGCGGGCGTCAGCGCCGGCATCATCGACGAGACCCCCATGCTGGATCTGCCCTATGCCGAGGATAGCCGGGCCCAGGTGGATCTCAACTGCGTGATGAACGAGTTGGGGGAGATCATTGAAATTCAGGGCACCGGCGAGGGCCGGGCCTTCAGCGTAAAGGAGCAGCAGGAGCTGGTGGAGCTGTGCCGCCAGGGGAACCTGGCTCTCATCCGCAAGCAAAAGGAGGTGCTGGGCCAATGAAATTCGTGCTGGCATCCCATAACCGGGGAAAGCTCCGGGAGATGCAGGATATTTTAGAGCCCCTGGGTATCCGGGTGGTCCTCCAGAGCGACCTGGGCCTGGACTTAGAGCCGGAGGAGACAGGCGAGACCTTCGCCGAGAACGCCCTCATCAAGGCCAAGGCGGTGATGGAGGCCTCCGGCCTGCCCGCCATCGCCGATGACAGCGGCCTTTGCGTGGACTGGCTGGGGGGCGCCCCGGGAGTCTACAGCGCCCGCTACGGCGGCCTTTCCACCGACCCGGAGCGCTGCGCCCTGCTCTTGCAGAACATGCGCGGCTCCACCAACCGGGCCGCCCACTTTCACAGCGCCGTGGTGTGCGCCTTCCCGGAGGGGGAGGTGCTCAGCGCTCAGGGGGACTGCTTCGGCGCCATTGCCTTTGCCCCCATGGGGGAGAACGGCTTCGGCTATGACCCCATTTTCATGGTGCCAGAGCTGCGAAAGACCTTCGCACAGTTGACGGCGGAGGAGAAAAACGCCATTTCCCACCGCGGCCGGGCCCTGCGGGCCTTCGCCGCAGAGCTGAAAAACTATTTGGAGAAGAAATGATATGGAATTGACAAGCAAACAGCGCGCCCAGCTCCGGGGCATCGCCTCCACGGAGGATACCATTGTCATGGTGGGCAAGGACGGCATCGGCGAGAACCTCATCAAGCAGGTGGATGACGCTCTGGAGGCCCGGGAGCTCATCAAGGGCAAGGTGCTGGAGAACAGCATGCTCACCGCCCGGGAGGCCGCCGAGGAGCTGGCCCCTCTCACCCGCAGCGAGGTGGTGCAGGTCATCGGCAGCAAATTCGTCCTCTACCGGCGGCAGCCCAAAAAGGACAAGCGCCGCATCGAGCTGGTGAAGGCCAAGAGCACCGCCCTATGAAGCTCGGCGTTTACGGCGGCACCTACAACCCGCCCCACCTGGGCCACCTGACAGCGGCCCGGGCGGCCATGGAACAATTGGGGCTGGATAAGCTGCTGGTGGTGCCTGCGGCGGTGCCGCCCCATAAGGATATTCCCATCGGCAGCCCCACGGCCCGCCAGCGGCTGGACATGGCGGTTTTGGGCTTTGCCGACATCTGGCAAAGGGTCACCGTCACCGACATGGAGCTTTGCCGGGGGGGAAAGAGCTTTACCTCCGACACCCTCCGGGCTCTCCGGGACCAATACCCGGAGGATGAGCTCTACCTTCTCATGGGCACGGATATGTTCCTTACCCTGGAGAGCTGGCATGAGCCAACGGCAGTGATGGAGCTGGCCCATTTAGGGGTCTTTGCCCGGGAAAGGGGCGATGACCTTACCGCCCAAAAGAAGCATCTTGAAGAAGCCTACGGGGCCCGCATCACCCTCATCCGCAACCCTGCCGTGGTGGAGGTGTCCTCCTCCCAGATACGGCGGGATCCGGCGGCCTATGCAGACAAGCTGGCCCCGCCGGTGTGGGGCTATGTGGAGCGGGAAGGGCTCTACGACCTGGCCGTGGACCTCAAGCACCTGACGCCGGCGCAGCTGCAGCCCATCGCCCTGAGCTACCTGAAGCCCAAGCGGATGCCCCATGTGCTGGGCACGGCGGAGGAAGCGGCGCGATTGGCCCGCCGCTTCGGGGAAGACGAAACGGCGGCGCGGGTGGCGGGGCTTCTCCACGACTGTACGAAAAAGCTGGATATGGCGGAGCAAAAGGCCCTGTGCGCCCAATACGGCATCGTGCTGGACGAACTGGAGCAAACCGCCCTTAAGCTTCTTCATGCCAAGACCGGCGCCGCCATCGCCCGGCAGGTCTACGGCGTCAGCGACGCGGTGTATGAGGCCATTTTGTACCATACCACGGGGCGGGCGGGGATGAGCCGTCTGGAGAAGATCCTCTACCTGGCCGACTATATCGAGCCCAGCCGCGACTTTGCCGGCGACCCCGATGTAGTGCGCCTGCGTGAGACGGTCTATCAGGACCTTGACCGGGGGATGCTCCTGGGCCTTACCATGACCATTCAGGAGATGGAGGAGCTGGGCAGCCCCGTCCACCACGACACCTTAGACGCAAGATGCGACCTTATCAATAAAGGAGTAACGATATGAAAGATCCCAAAGAGCTGGCCCTTTTGGCCGCAAGAGCGTTGAGCGACAAGAAGGGCCGGGAGATCCAGGCCCTGGAGATCGGCGAGATCACCTCCCTGGCGGACTTTTTTGTCATCGCCACCGGCTCGTCCAACACCCAGATCAACGCCCTGGTAGACAATGTGGAGAAGGTGCTCCATGAGGAGGCGGGAGAGGACCCCCTTCACCGGGAGGGCTACCGCGGCGGCACCTGGGTGCTGCTGGACTACGGCTGCATCGCCGTGCATGTGTTCAACAAGGAGGCCCGGGAGTTCTATGGCCTCGAGCGCCTCTGGAAGGACGGCAAGCCCCTGGACCTCATCGGCGTGGTCACGGAAAACGACGGCCCCGTGCTGACGGTCCTCCACGGCGACAGGTGAAGCACTGCCTAATAAGAACTGCCTATAAAGCACCAAGACCCGCCGATTCGGCGGGTCTTGGTGCTTTATAGGCCGCTGCCTTGGGAGATGATCTGCTGCCAGAGCACCGGGCCCACGGCTCCGGTCTCCTCTAAGCCCAGCTTTTTCTGCATGGCCAGCACCGCCTGGCGGGTGGCATCGTCAAAAATGCCGGTGACCTCCACGGCGGGGATAGAAGGATCCTCTGCCCGGATGGCCCGGAGGTTCTCCTGGAGCTGCTCCACGGGCTCGCCCCGGTCACCGCGCACCAGAAAGTGCCCCGGATAGATCTGGGCGCTGTAGCGGCGGTATTCCTCCGGCAGCTCGCCCAGCAGCTTCTCATAGGCCTGCCGAATGGCCAGCCAGGTGCCGCGGCCCACGATGCCGTCCACCGGGAGGCCGTATTGCTGCTGGAAGGTGTAGACGGCGTCCCGGGTCTCCTGGTCAAAGACACCGGTGATGGCGATGCTCGGCAGCTCCGGCAGGAAAAAGCCCAGGAAGGCCAGATAGTACTGCAGGGTCTTAACGCCGATGCCGCTGTCCCCCAGGTGCAGGATGCGGGGGTATTGGCGATCCACCTCCGGGATGGTGAGTCCTTCCCCCATAAGCTCCGAGAGCTGCTTGACGCTGGTCCAGATGGCCCGAATGCGGTACCAGGTGGCCTTGCCCACAATGCCGTCTACCTGGAGGTTGAAGATCTCCTGAAACTGCCGCACCGCCGCCTCCACCTTCTCGTCAAAGACCGGGGTCACCGGGTCGATGACCGGGATGGCGGGATAGTTTTTGCCGATGCGGTTGAGCTCCCGGGCAATGGTGCGCACATTTTCCTCGGCATCACCCCGGCGCAGGGGCGTGCCGGGGTAGGAGGGGGTGCTGCCGCCCACCGGGGCGTTGCGCACCAGCTCGATGTTGTCGCCGTAATAGTAGCGGAGAATGTCCATGGCGTCATAGCCCTGCTGGGCCAGATCCACGCTGCCCCACTGGGACAGACCGTCGCAGCGGGTACGCACCCCGTCGCAGAAGCCGGCGTGGAGAGGGGCGATGCTGTCCCGGCGCACCAGGTACTCGTTGAAGATCTCGTCCACCAGCAGGCCGATGTTCTCAAACACCGTGTCGCCGTAGGTGAAGGCCTGGTCAAACTGGGTGGTGGAGGTGATGTCGAAGTCATAGCCCCGGCTGGGGTAATACTCCGTATAGACCCGGTTGAGGGCATAGGATATCTGGGCGATGACATTGGCCCGGATGGCGGCCTCCGGCCAGGTGGGGTAGATCTCCCGGGAGGCCACATTTTTGATGTAATACGCCCAGGGCACGGTGACATTCTCCGCATTGCTTTCGGGCCGGCCGAGATGCACGGTGATCTCGGTGGGGATCACGGGATAGGGCATGGCAAGGCCTCCTTTCAGCCCACCAGGGGCTGGAGCACCACCGGAAGGATGGTCTCCACGCCGTCATAGATGGCCACCCGCTGCCGGGGACAGGGGGCAAAGCCGCTGTGGAACACGCCGACATGGTAGTATGTGGCGCTCTCGGCGGCGGTGGCCTCCTGCCGGGAGGCCGCCGACGGCCCCGCCGGCAGGGACAGCTCTCTGACGATGCCGCTGGGGTCGGTATAGCGGCGATAGAGAGGCAGGTGCTCCCCCTCCGGCAGGGCAAAGACCTCCACGGCGGCCTGGGGCACCGGAAAGGCCCCCTGGGCCGCCGTCACCTGCACACGCAGGGTGCCCCGGCCGGGGTGAGCGGTGAGAAAGGGCTGCAGCCGGGCAAGGTGAAAATCGGAATTCGTCATACTTGCACTCCTTTTGCTTGACAAACAGAATAATAGCGAGTAAAATCAACACAATCGTTTTCAAAGGCATAGAAGGGAAAAAGGCGGAGCAGTCCTGCCCCAAGAGAGCCGGCGCTTGGTGCGAGCCGGTGGAGGCGCCCCGCTATACTGGCCCCGGAGCTTTCCGTCTGAACAGGGCGGGACGGCTGTCCGCCGTTATCGGATGATCCCCTCGCCAAAGAGGGGAGGCGAGTGCCGCGCCGGAAGACGCGGCAGAAGCAGGGTGGTACCGCGTTTTTTCAACGCCCCTGACCGAGTTTCTCGGTCGGGGGCTTTTTATTTGCCATAACAATACTTACGATAGAAGGAGTCAAAGTATGCATTACGATTTTGCGGCCATTGAGAAGAAATGGCAGGACAACTGGGAAAAAACCAAGCCCTACGCCGCCGTCACCGGCGACAAGACCCGCAAGAAGTTTTACGGGCTCATCGAGTTCCCGTACCCCAGCGCGGCGGGCCTCCATGTAGGCCATCCCCGGCCCTTTACAGCCATCGACATCGTCACCCGGAAAAAGCGCATGGAGGGCTATAATGTTCTCTTCCCCATCGGCTATGACGCCTTCGGCCTGCCCACGGAGAACTTCGCCATCAAAAACCACATCCATCCCTCCATCGTCACCAAGGAGAACATCAAGAACTTTACCCGCCAGCTGAAGATGCTGGGCTACGGCTTCGACTGGGACCGCTGCGTGGACACCACCGACCCCCAGTATTATAAGTGGACCCAGTGGATCTTTCTGCAGCTCTTTAAGCACGGCCTTGCCTACAAGGCCACCATGCCCGTGAACTGGTGCACCAGCTGCAAGTGCGTGCTGGCCAACGAGGAAGTGGTGGAGGGCGTTTGTGAGCGCTGCGGCAGCGAGGTCATCCGCAAGGAAAAGAGCCAGTGGATGCTGGGCATCACCAAGTATGCCGACCGCCTCATCGACGATCTGGACACCGTGGACTTTGTGGAGCGCGTCAAGACCCAGCAGCGCAACTGGATCGGCCGCTCTACCGGTACGGAGCTGACCTTCAAGACCAACACCGAGGACGACATCACCGTTTACACCACCCGGGCCGACACCCTCTTCGGCACCACCTATGTGGTCATCTCCCCGGAGCACCCCCTGCTGAAGAAGTGGCAGCCCCTCATCCGCAACTGGGACGAGGTGGCCGCCTATCAGGAGGCCGCCGCCCGCAAGAGCGATTTTGAGCGCGGCGAGCTCAACAAGGACAAGACCGGCGTGCGCATCGACGGCATCGAGGTCATGAACCCCGTGACCCACACGGCGCTGCCCATGTTCGTCTCCGACTATGTCCTCATGGGCTACGGCACCGGTATCGTCATGGGCGTGCCCGGCCACGACCAGCGCGACTGGGACTTCGCCACCAAGTTCGGCCTGCCCATCGTGGAGGTGGTCTCCGGCGGCGATGTCACCAAGGAGGCCTTTGTGGCCAAGGACGACAAGGCCATCATGGTAAACTCCGGCTTCCTCAACGGCATGACCGTGAAGGAGGCCATCCCCGCCATGAAGAAATACGCCGTGGAGCAGGGCTTCGGCAAGGAGAAGGTGAACTTCAAGCTCCGTGACTGGGTCTTCTCCCGCCAGCGCTACTGGGGTGAGCCCATCCCCCTGGTGAACTGCCCCAAGTGCGGCTGGGTGCCCATCCCCGAGAGCGAGCTGCCCCTGGTGCTGCCCCAGGTGGAGAGCTATGAGCCCACCGACGACGGCGAGAGCCCCCTGAGCAAGATGACCGACTGGGTCAACACCACCTGCCCCTGCTGCGGCGGCCCCGCCAAGCGCGAAACCGACACCATGCCCCAGTGGGCCGGCTCCAGCTGGTACTTCCTGCGGTATATGGATCCCCACAACGACAAGGAGCTGGTCTCCAAGGAGGCCGAGGAATACTGGGGCCCCGTGGACTGGTACAACGGCGGCATGGAGCACACCACCCTCCACCTTCTCTACAGCCGCTTCTGGCACAAGTTCCTCTATGATATCGGCGTGGTCCACACCCCGGAGCCCTATGCCAAGCGCACCAGCCACGGCATGATCCTGGGCAAGAACCCCCACTATGTGGGCAATGCCGCCACCGAGGAGGAGAAGCAGGCCCTCCGGGAGAAATACGGCGCACAGGCCGAGCGCCCCGCGGTGAAAATGTCCAAGTCCCTGGGCAATGTGGTGAACCCCGACGATGTCATCAAGGCCTACGGCGCCGACACCATGCGCCTTTACATCATGTTCATCGGCGACTTTGAAAAGACCGCCTCCTGGTCCGATGAGGCCGTCAAGGGCTCCAAGCGCTTCCTGGACCGCGTGTGGAAGCTGATGGATATGGCACAGCCGGAGGAGAATATCTCCGAGGGAAACATGGCCGCCATTCACAAGACCATCAAGAAGGTCAGCGACGACATCGAGGAGCTGAAGCTCAATACCGCCATCGCCGCCATGATGTCTCTGGTGAACGACTTCTATGCCAAGGGCCTCACCAAGGGCGACCTGGAGCAGCTGCTGCTTCTGCTGAGCCCCTTCGTCCCCCATATCGTGGAGGAGATGTGGGAGCAGCTGGGCTTTGCCGCCAAGTACGGCAAGATGGCCATGCAGATGCCTTGGCCGGTGTACGACGCCGCCAAGACCGTGGATGCCGCGGTGGAGATGGCCGTGCAGGTCAACGGCAAGCTCCGGGGCACCGTCGTGATGCCCACCGACTCCGAGGAGGCCGCGGTGGTGGCCGCCGCCATGGAGAACGAGCGGGTCAAGAAGGCCCTGGAGGGCATGAGCGTGGTCAAGACCATTTTGGTGAAGAACAAGCTGGTGAACCTCATTGTCAAGCCCGCTAAGTGAGATATTGCGAAAAAATGCGAAAAAACTCCTTGACAGATTAGGTGCCGTTGCGTATAATATCACCTGTTAAGTCATGATTTATGGCTTCCAAGAGTACCCCAGGAGCTAACCGGGGTATATCGGAGGGAGGGAAACAATAGATGTCCGAAGTACATGTCAAGGAAGGCGAGTCCCTGGACAGCGCTCTGAAGCGTTTCAAGAGAAGCTGCGCCAAGGCCGGCATCGTGGCCGAGGTTCGCCGCCGCGAGTGCTATGAAAGCCCCAGCGTGCGCCGCCGCAAGAAGTCTGAGGCAGCCCGCAAGAATCGCAATAAGCGTTTCTATTGATCTGCAAAAAACACCTGAACGGGAGTTCAGGTGTTTTTTTTGTCTGCAGGGGTGGGATAGGCCGCCGCTACTCCAGCGGCCAGAGATCCTTTACCTCCTCATAGACCGCCAGGGTGCTCTCGATGCCCTCCTCCCGGGCCACGGCAAGCTTCTGCCGCAGAGTCTCCCGGTCATCAAAGAGCACATACCGGCTCTCACTGCCCCGGCGATAGGTGAAGTAGCGGCCGCACAGCTCCGGGGAGTAGTAGGAGGGACAGCTCTGCCGGAGACGGCCGAAGGCGGCGGGGTCTAAAAACCGTCCCGCCGTCTGCACGCAGGGCAGGGGATACTCCCGGCAGGTGCGCTCCAAGTCCAGCATGACCCGCTCCCGGCCATAGCGGCTGACCGCCTGCCGCAGCCGCTCCCGGAAGCTGCCGCCGGCCACCGTGGCGTTCACCAGCACCCGCTCGCCGCCGGCAGCGGCATACTGCTCCGGCAGAGTGAGGGGAAGGTGATAGCTGCGGCACAGGGGGACCAGCTGGGCCGCCACCTGTGTCAGGTCGCTGCGGCCCGGGGCGAAGTCCGCGATGAGTCCCGCGGCGCCGCCGGCAAGGCACAGCCGCAGGATGTCCCGGGCCACCACTCCCGGCTCCTGCACGGCGCTGCCGGAGAGCACCATCAGATAGCCGCCCTGGGGCGGCGGGACCCACCGCCCCAGCCGCTTGCCGGTGCAGCAGGCGGCCCACACCGGCGTGCAGCCCTCCGGCGGCACGGTGCCCGGCAGCAGCGCGGCGAAAAGCTCCATGCACATACCCCCTTGTTTTTGCCCGCAGAAATGCTATACTTACATCAGCTTATGAAAAGGAGACCCCACCTATGCGATTTTCCCTGCGGCCGGACCGGCTCTATGCCCGCTACACGCAGATCACGCCCCAGCTCCTGGCCCGGGAGGGGGTGCGCCTTGTGCTGTGCGACCTGGATTATACCCTGGCACCCAAGTCCGTCCATCGGCCCGATGAGGCGGTGCGCGGCTGGCTGGAGGCCCTGGAGGCGGCGGGCATCACGGTGATGATCCTCAGCAACAACCGCAGCACCCGCCGGGTGGAGACCTTCTGCCGGGACCTGGGCATCCGCTACATCGGCCACGCCCACAAGCCGAGGCCGGCGGCGTACCGCCGGGCCATGGCGGAGGCGAATGCCGCCCCGGCAGAGACCGTCATGCTGGGGGATAAGCTCCTGACGGATATGCTGGGGGCCAACCTCAGCGGCTGCCGGGCATGGATGGTGGAGCCGCTGGGCGGGCCGGTGGGGGCCTGGAACCATGTGCTGCACCTGCTGCAAAAACCGTTTAAGGCACTGAGAAGGGAGAAATAAGATGGAGCATATCACGCAGATCACCGCCCGCTTGGGCGATTTTGACGCCCTGCTGCTGACCTCGGAGGCAAACTGCTTTTATGCTGTGGGCTTCTTAGGAGAGGGCGCCGCCCTCATCACCCGGGAGGGGGCCTGGTATTTCACGGACTCCCGCTATACCGAGGCGGCGGAGAAGGCCGTCCGTACCGCCCGAGTGGAGGAGGTGAGCCGCAGCCGGCCCCTGAGCATCTGGATCCGGGAGATCCTGGGGGAGGGGGAGCGCACCGTGGCCGTGGAGGAGGACGCCATGACCGTGGCGGCCCTGGCCCAGTATGAGGAAAAGCTCCCCTGCCGGCTGGTGCCCGGCGCCTCCGCCCTCCTGCACGAGCTGCGGGCCGTCAAGGACCCGGAGGAGCTCGAGACCCTCATAGCCGCCCAGCGCATTGCCGAGGGGGCCCTGGAGCGGATCCTGCCGGAGCTGCGGGAGGGGGTCTCCGAGCAGGAGATCGCCGCACGGCTCCAGTACCACATGCTCTCCCTGGGCGCCCGGCGGATGTCCTTTGACCCCATCGTGGCCTCGGGTCCCAACGGCTCCATGCCCCATGCGGTGCCCACGGCAAGGACCCTGCGCCGGGGCGAGTTCATCACCATGGACTTCGGCTGCGTCTGCGGCGGCTACTGCTCGGACATGACCCGTACGGTCTGCCTCGGACAGCCCACGGAGGAGATGGCCCGGGTCTATGACACGGTGCTCCGGGCCCAGCAGGCGGGTATCGCCGCCGCCAAAGCGGGCGTCACCGGCGCGGCCATTCACGGCGCGGCCCAGAAGGTCATCGAGGATGCCGGCTACGGGGCCTATTTCGGCCACGGCTTCGGCCACAGCGTGGGCATCGAGATCCACGAGAGCCCCAATGCCGCCCCGGGCAACGACAAGCCCATGCCCGCCGGCGCGGTGATCTCCGCCGAGCCGGGCATCTATCTGCCGGGGCGCTTCGGCGTGCGCATCGAGGATGTGCTGGTGCTGGAGCCGGAGGGCTGCCGGGATATCACCCTGGCGGGTAAGGAACTTTTGATATTGTAACAGTTTTTTGCACAAAGCACTTGCCAAACCGGCGTGCATCGTGTAAAATGTATGCGGTCGACTGCGACCGTGTATTTCAATTCGAGGGAATCGCTATGTTCCCTCATTTATAGGAGGACATAGATATGGCAACTATTACCGCCGGCGATTTCCGCAACGGCAAGACCTTTGAGTACGAGGGCAAGATCATGCAGGTCGTGGAGTTCCAGCATGTGAAGCCCGGCAAGGGCGCGGCCTTTGTCCGCACCAAGATGAAGAACATCGTCACCGGCGGCGTGACCGAGACTTCCTTCAACCCCACCGCCAAGTTCGAGGAGGCCTTCATCGACCGCAAGGACATGAGCTTCAGCTATGTGGACGGCGACCTCTACTACTTCATGGATTCCGAGACCTTCGACATGGTGCCTCTGGGCAAGGACCTGCTGCCTGACGGCTTCAAGTTCATCACCGAGAACACCGAGTGCAAGGTCCTGAGCTACAAGGGCAATGTGTTCGGCCTGGAGTGCCCCAACTTCATGGACCTGGAGGTCACCGAGACCGAGCCGGGCCTGGCCGGCAACACCGCCACCAACACCCTCAAGCCCGCCACCGTGGAGACCGGCGCTGAGGTGAAGGTGCCCCTGTTCATCAACATCGGCGACAAGATCACCATCGATACCCGCACCGGCGAGTATCTGGGCCGCGCCAAGTAACATGCTTTCCCATAAGGCAAGGAGCGAATACCCTCCTTGCCTTATCAATATCTGAAAGGAGAACGATCATGGAAATTTCTGAAAAGGTAGCGTATCTCAAGGGTCTCACCGAGGGTCTGAAGCTGGACGCCGAGACCAAGGAGGGCAAGGTGCTGCTGGCCATCGTGGATGTGCTGGATGCCATGGCCGAGGAGTTTAAGGATGTAGAGGAGGAGATCCTGGAGGTGGAGGACGGCCTGGACGCCGTCAGCGAGGATCTCAGCGATCTGGAGGAGACCGTGTACTTCGCCCTGGAGGATGACGACGAGGACGACGAGGATGACGACGACGGCGAGGTCTTCGTCACCACCTGCCCCGAGTGCGAGGAGGAGGTCGTGTTCGACGAGTCCGTCCTGGAGGACGGTGAGGTCATCTGCCCCAACTGCGGCGCGCGGCTGGAGTTTGACCTCTCCGATCTGGCCAACGCCAAGGACGAAGAGGAGTAATTCCGCTTTTGAAAAGAGAGGGTGGCGCTCGCCACCCTCTCTTTTATTGTGCGTTTGCAGGGATGCCGCCCCTACAATGCGCCAAGCACACCTGCGGGCAGCAAAAAAACACCCTCCGTTTCGAAAAACGGAGGGTGTTTTCATATATCACTCCTGCGGCTCCTGGGACTTCATCAGCAGCTCCTGACGGATGCGCCAGAGCTTGTCGGAGAGGTCCACATAGTAGAGGTGGGGGTTATCGAAGCGCTTGACCTCGTCCCAAAGGGTGTCCACCTCCCGGGCGCAGTACTCCCGGATCTCCTGGAGGGAGGGGTTTTGATACACACACTTGCCATTTAAGAACACCGGCACCAAAAGCTCCCGGGCCCGGAAATCATGGACCTTTTTCTTCTTCCAAATGGCATTGGGATCAAAGATCTCCAGGTCGCGGCTGTCATCCACCTGCTCATCGTGGACGGTGAGATAGTCGGCGATGGCCTTGTTGTGATCCCGGCCATAGAGGCGCCAGACCTTCTTGAAGTGGGGCACGGTGATCTTCTCCACATTCTCGCTGACCTTGATCTTGGGGATGATCTCGCCGTCCTTCTCCACGGCCGTCAGCTTGTAGACGCCGCCGAATACCGGCTCGCTGCGGGCGGTGATGAGCCGCTCGCCCACGCCGAACATATCGATTTTGGCGCCCTGGCGCAGCAGATCCTGGATGAGGTACTCGTCCAGGGAATTGCTCACGGAGATCTGGCAGGTCTCCCAGCCGGCATCATCCAGCATTTTCCGGGCCTTTTGGCTCAAATAGGCCATGTCGCCGCTGTCCAGGCGGATGCCGCACTTGGTGATGCCCAGGGGCTTGAGCACCTCGTTGAAGGCCCGGATGGCATTGGGCACGCCGGACTTGAGCGTGTTATAGGTGTCCACCAGCAGCACGGCGTTGGTGGGGTAGATCTGGCAATAGGTCTTGAAGGCCTCATACTCCGTGTCGAACATCTGCACCCAGGCGTGGGCCATGGTGCCCCCGGCGGGCACGCCGAAGAGCTCGTCGGAGATGGTGCAGGCGGTGCCGTGGCAGCCGCCGATATAGGCCGCTCGGGCGCCCACGATGGCGGCGTCCTTGCCCTGGGCCCGGCGGGAGCCGAACTCCAGCACCGTGCGCCCGTCCGCCGCCCGGCAGATGCGGTTGGCCTTGGTGGCGATGAGACTCTGGTGGTTTACCGTCAGCAGGGTGAAGGTCTCGATGAGCTGCGCCTCGATAGCCGGGGCGCGCACCACCACCAGGGGCTCGTGGGGGAACACGGGCGTGCCCTCGGGGATGGCATAGATGTCGCCGGTGAAGCGGAAGTTGGCCAGATAGTCCAAAAACTCCTCGCAGAACAGATTGCGCCCGCGCAGGTAGTCGATGTCCGCCTGATCAAAGTGCAGGTTTTCGACATATTCGATCAGCTGCTCCAGACCGGCCGCGATCACGAAGCCGCCGCCGTCGGGCACCTTGCGGAAGAATACATCGAAATAGGTGATGCGATCTTTATAACCGTTTTGAAAATAGCCGTTGCCCATGGTCAGCTCGTAAAAGTCGCAGAGCATGGTCATATTCAGCTTTTCCTGGGGTTTCATACGCAGTTTTCCTCAACTCTCGTCGTTCTCGGGATGATCCCGTAGGGCCATTATAACACAAGAAAAACTTTTGGCAACCGGAAAAAAGGAAAACTGTACGCCACTGGCGGACGGCGGCAGAAAGTACTTGACAGGCGGCGGGGAGAATGCTAAGATAGCGTCACAACCCAAGGGGCGCTGGTGCATACCGGCTGAGATCAAGCGAATGGCCGCTTGTGTCCCTCACACCTGATCCGGGTAATGCCGGCGTAGGAATGCGATCATACAGCTTTTGTTTCCGCATTGCGACGCCTGCGTGGCTCGCCATGCGGGGATTTTTTATTTGGAGGTATTTCATTATGAACAAGAAATTGCGTGCACTGGTGGAGGGCGCCATCATGGTGGCCATTGCCCAGGTTTTGAGCTATATCAAGATCTGGGAGATGCCCTGGGGCGGCAGCGTGGTGCTGTCCATGATCCCCCTGGTGCTCTTTGCCGTGCGCTGGGGCCTGGGCTCCGGCCTGCTGGCCGGCTTTGTGTACGGCGTTCTGCAGTTCACCTTTGACGGCGGCTTTGCCATCGGCTGGCAGTCCATCCTGGGCGACTACCTGGTGGCCTTTACCGTGCTGGGCTTCGCCGGCTTGGTCCGCGGCAAGAAGAACGGTATCTTCACCGGCACCCTCATCGCCGGCTTTGCCCGCTTCCTGGTGCACTATCTCGTGGGCGCTACGATCTGGGCTGCCTATATGCCCGATGAGTTCTTCGGTATGACCATGCACTCTCCCTGGTGGTACTCCTTCCTGTACAACATGGCTTACATGCTGCCCAACATCGCTATCACCCTGGTGGCCTTTGCTCTGCTGTGGAAGCCCATGGGCAAGTACCTGCGGGGCGAGGATCTGCAGAAGTAAGCGCCGCCCCGGCGGGTAAACCTCTGCGGGAAAAATAATTGCGCTTCCTGGCGAGAAAACTGTTGACAAAGTCACCGAGATGTGTATAATAGTTTTTGTTCGTCAGGAACACAGCGGGATTGTGTAAAGGTAGCACAGCGGACTCTGACTCCGTATGTGAGGGTTCGAATCCTTCTCCCGCTGCCATAGAAAAGCCCTTCGGCAACAGCCGGAGGGCTTTTTCTTGTATTCCTGCGGGTTTGCGGGCTTTGGGGGGCGTATCATATATTTTATCCCCGTTCTTATTTTGACACTGCTGCGGCATATTTTTTTGCAAAATTTACAGTTTTTTTTACAGTTTTTTGGGAAACAAAAAAGCGGTGCGCTTTCAACTTTTCTTTTCGCAGCAAAGAAAAGCAGAAAGTGTCAGGAAGAGAGGATTTGAACTGCATAGAAGTAAGAAATTCGAAGATGTTACTTATAAACCGTTGCTTTATAAACCGTATGCTTCTATATCAATAGTAGATGTGACAGTGTGGTAATAGTGAGGTATAAGAAAATGATCACAAAGGATTTGGGAAATCGAATCAGAGAGCTTCGTCAAAAGACAGGGCTTAGCCAAGAAAAGTTTGCTCTGAAAATTGAGATGGACAGGACATATTTTGCTTCTGTCGAAGCAGGGCGGCGAAACATCGCCGTTTGCAATATCAAGAAAATTGCCGACGGGCTGGGTGTCACACTTAGTGAATTGTTTGAAGGATTATAATTGTCTAAAAGGAGATCGATTATGCCAAACGAAACTATGGAACGAATAGTGGAAAGATACCCTTGGATTAAAGAAGAAAACCAAAAATTGATCATCAGCCCGGATAGCGACGGGTTCTTGTCTTCGCTCCTTCTGATGAATTATTTCAATGCGAAAGTTGTTGGATACTACGATTGCAAAGTCATGCTGTGTGAAAAGGGAGTAGATCCAGCTGATTGTACTTTTGTGGATCTTGATATTTTTTGTCAGGATATCAAAAGTGTCGGTCATCATATGGTGTGCTTTAACAGGGATAAAAAGCCGGCTAATTGGTACCATTATGATAATTGTATTCAACTGAATAACTTGAGAGATCTCGACTGCAAGCACAACTTCCGGCAAAAGTATCCATTTGCAACAATTCATTTTTTGCTGTCTCTTTTAGAAACGGTAAAAGAAATTGAAATTTCTCCTGAAGCAGTAGTGCCGCTCTTGTTTAGTGACGGCGTATGCAATAACTTGTTTGGTTATCCTGAAAACTGTCTTGAGTGGTTTCGGTGGCTAAAAGCAAGCGATCCTGCGTCATTGCTCTTCAATGTGTTTTACAAAGAGATTCCTTTTTCATCGGTAATGGAGCAGATGAATGAGTTTTTCAAGGAGAGAGATCGGTTTAACGCAACCTGTTATTACGATTTCAATGAACAGCGTATTGTGGAGAAAAAAAGATCCCGGTCCGGTCACCACATGATCCTTTCTCTGTCTGACGGAACACCCACGAACATTGTAGCAAACACCCGCGGCACATACGACATATTAGAGCAAGAAAAGTCAAGAATACTTGGATTTATTGAGCTGATGGCCAGTTTAATGGGGTGGCATGCATGCTCTGAAAAATGGGGCTTTTCTAATATGAGCTTATATAAGTTCAAAAAGGAGAGCATGAGCTCTTCAGGCGGTGACGCCACGCCCCGGCTTAATCAGGACAATTACAAAGCCATGGTTGAAAGCAATTGCTTTTCTATGGCAATTACAGCAGGCACCACGATAGAGTATACCAGAGATACAGAGGGCTATTTTAGAAGATAAAACGCGAACGCGGCGGCTATGACGATCTCATAGCCGCCGCGTTTTCCTTATAGAAGCGATAATTGTTGAAATTCGGCGTCAACAGCCAACCGTTCATATGCCAAATCTACATATTCCTGAGAAATGTCAAAGCCAATAAAATGACGCCCGAGCTTCACGGCAGAAACCGCCGTTGAGCCACAGCCCATAAATGGATCAAGAACAATACCATCCTCCGGGCAGAAGCAGGTTATTACATCCGCAGGTATTTGATCTGGGAAAACGGCCGGATGTTTACGCTTCAAAGGGTTTTTATCTCCCGCCATCATATAATCCCAGACCGTTCCTCTGCATTTCATCGCATTGATTTCCCGGCGAACCGTTTCACCGGTTTGACCGTTCGTCTTTCGGTTTCCGCTTCCGCGCATTGTTTTTCCGCCATGCTTTGAAGGAATTTTTAGAGGTTCTTTATTAAAATACCCTGGCCTATCGCCTTTCAAGAACAAGGGAATATATTCGTGGTCCACGCGGAATCGTGATTTCCACCAAGCTCCCTCTGTTCCATTCTTATGATAGATTATGTTTTCAAAGAGCTTGAAGCCAAAGCTGTCACACCAATCAATTATGGTACGAAAGGAAGTAAGGGATTTCCCGAAATTTTTGGTTTGATCCTGAATGACCATAGCACAAATACCGCCCGGTTTCAGAACGCGATAGATTTGTTCTCCGGTTTTGTGGAGGTCGAAAGCAAAACCGTTATACATTCTCAGCCCGTCGTAAGGCGGAGAGGTAACAACAACATCAATGCTGTTATCCTTGATCTCTTTCATAAGATCGACACAGTCGCCGCAATAAACCGCGTCAATTCTTTTTTTAGTTAAAAAAATATTTGTATCCATTATTTATCCTTCCGAGTGTTCAATTACACTTTCAATTTTACAATGCAAGCAGGAACAAATCCGATCTAAAACATCCATGGAAACATGCTTGCCCTGAGCCATTTTATCCATGGTTGATTTTGAAATGCAAGTTTCTTGCATCAACTGTTTTTTTGTCATATCCCGGTCAATTAAGAGTTTCCAAAGCGGCTTATAAGAAAACGCCATAAATGCACCACCCTTCTACATAAAATTATAGCACTTAAGTATTGAGTTATCAATACTTAGATAGTCACAAAGCGGGTCATAGAGAGGTTCGCAAGCAAAATGCGGCTGGTGTCCCTTTCACTTCTCTTATCTTGATTTTGATCACTTATGCATGTCTTTCACATAGAAAAACCCCGACTGCTGCCGAAGGGCTTTTATATCGCTGGATGTGTGGGGGGATACGCCCCACATAAATTTTGCTTTGTAAACACCGTCGGTGGAGCATGCTGTGATTTTACACGGATTTTACAAAAGACGGGTGTACAGATTTACACATCCGGCTTATAATGGAGCCAAAGAAAGGGGGAAAAGCCCGAATGATCTATTGCGTAGAGGACGAGAGCAGCATCCGGGAGCTGATGCTGTATACATTGAAAATGGCGGGCTTTGCGGCCTGCGGCTTCGCCGAGAGCGGGGCGTTTTGGGCGGCCATGGACACCCAAAAGCCGGAGCTTATCCTGCTGGACATCATGCTGCCCGGAGAGGACGGCATCACCGTCCTGCAAAAGCTCCGGGCCGCCGCCGATACCCGGGACATCCCCGTCATCATGGCCACGGCCAAGGGCACGGAGTACGACAAGGTCTCCGGCCTGGACCTGGGGGCGGACGATTATCTTTGCAAGCCCTTCGGCATGATGGAGATGGTCTCCCGCATCAAGGCGGTGCTGCGCCGGGCAAGACCGGCGGAGGAGCCGGTGGCCCTGCACTGCGGCGATATCACCCTGGACCCCGGCCGCCACTCGGTCACGGCGGCGGGGCAGAGTGTGCTCCTTACGCTGAAGGAATATGATCTGCTGCACCTGCTGATGCGCTCGCCGGGGCAGGTATTTACCCGGGAGGCCCTTTTGTCCTCCGTATGGGGGGCCGACTTCATCGGCGAGAGCCGCACGGTAGATGTGCACATCGGCACCCTGCGAACCAAGCTGGGCCGCTGCGGCGGGCAGATACGCACGGTGTGGGGCGTGGGTTATAAGCTGGAGGCGGCGGTATGAGCAAAAAGATATTTCATTCCATTTGGCTGGTGGCGCTGACAGTGCTTTTCGCCTCGCTCCTTTTCATCATGGGGGTCAGCTACCGCTATTTTTCCGGCGTGCAGACCCAGCAGCTGCGGGTGGAGACTCACATGGCGGCCCGGGGCGTGGAGCAGGGGGGACTTTCCTACCTCCGGAACCTGGACATCGGCCGCTACCGCATCACCTGGATCGCCGCCGACGGCCGGGTGCTCTATGACACCCAGGCGGACTCCGCCGCCATGGAGAACCACCTGGAGCGTCAGGAGGTCCAAGAGGCCCTGGAGAGCGGCTTCGGCGAATCCAGCCGCTTCTCCGCCACCCTGGCGGAAAAGCTCTACTATGCCGCCCAGCGGCTGCCGGACGGCACGGTGGTGCGCCTCTCCGGGGCCCAGATCACCCTCTGGACGCTCCTCCTGGGCTTTGCCCAGCCCATCGCCATCGTGATCTTCGTGGCCCTGGGCGTCTCCTTCTTTTTGGCTGCGCGGCTCTCCAAGCATATCGTGGCCCCTATCAACGCCATCGACCCCGAGCGGCCCGAGGCGTATATGGACAAGGAGGAGCTGGCGGAGGTGGAGCCCCTTCTGCGGCGCATGGCCGCCCAGCAGGTGGAGCTGCGCCGAGATCGGGTTAAGCTCGAGGAGACCTCCCGCATCCGGCAGGAGTTCACCGCCAACGCCTCCCATGAGCTGAAAACGCCTCTCCACGCCATCTCCGGCTATGCTGAGCTCCTGGAGACCGGCATGGTGGAGCCCCAGGATGTGCGCCCCTTTGCCGGGAAGATCCGCCGGGAGGCCCAGCGCATGACCCAGCTGGTGGGGGACATCATCGACCTTACGAAGCTCGACGGCGGTGCGGCGGATGTGCCCCGGGAGGACTGTGACCTCTACCGCATCGCCCAAAACGCCGTGGACAGCTTGGAGCCGGCGGCGGCGGACCGGCAGGTGAAGCTGACCCTCCAGGGCACGGCGGCGCCGATACGGGGCATCCCCCAGATGCTCTACAGCATCATCTACGACCTGTGTGACAATGCCATCAAGTATAACCGGGTAGGGGGACGGGTGGATCTGAGCGTGCAGCCCGGGCCGGAGAGCACAGTGCTGCGGGTCCGGGACACCGGCATCGGCATCCCCCAGGAGGACAGAGAGCGCATCTTCGAGCGGTTCTATCGGGTGGATAAGAGCCGCAGCAAGGAGGTGGGCGGCACGGGCCTGGGGCTCTCCATCGTCAAGCATGCCGTGATGATCCACCGGGGAAAAATCGAGCTGGAAAGCCGGGTGGGGGAGGGCACGGTATTCACCGTGACGCTGCCCAACCGATAAAAAAGCAATAGAGAAAAGCGGGAGCGCGGCTCCCGCTTTTTCGATTTTACATAGATTTTACAAAGTAAGGATGGCGCATTTGATATTAAAACGGTACGCTGGGAGTGTAATCTGAGAGAAAAACGGGAGAGAGCTATGAGCGTATTTGATTTTTTACACATGATCGGCGGACTGTGCATTTTCCTCTTCGGCATGACCCTGATGGGTCAGGCCCTGGAGCGCCGGGCCGGCAGCGGGCTGAAGGTGCTCCTGAGCCGGGTGACCACCAATAAGCTTGCGGGACTTCTGACGGGCCTGGGGGTCACGGCCGTGATCCAGAGCTCCTCCGCCACCACGGTGATGGTGGTGGGCTTCGTGAACTCCGGCCTCATGACCCTGCGGCAGTCCATCCATGTCATCATGGGCGCCAATATCGGCACCACCGTCACCGCCTGGCTTCTGAGTATGGCGGGCATCGACGGGGACAACTTCTTTATGAACCTCCTCAAGCCCTCCTCCTTTACGCCTGTTCTGGCTCTGGCGGGCATTGCCCTCTACATGGCAGGGAAAAGCAGCAAGAAAAAGGACAGCGGCATGATCCTGCTGGGCTTTGCCACGCTGATGACGGGCATGGAGACCATGACCGCGGCGGTGTCGGGGCTTCAGGATGTGCCGGGCTTCCGGGAGCTTTTCCTGGTCTTCTCCAACCCCATCCTGGGCCTTTTGGCCGGCGCCCTGCTGACGGCGGTGATCCAGTCCAGCTCCGCCTCTGTGGGCATCCTGCAGGCGCTGGCCTCCACCGGTGCCGTTACCTACGGCGCAGCGGTGCCCATCATCATGGGGCAGAACATCGGCACCTGCGTCACGGCTCTTTTATCCTCCGTGGGCACCAGTAAAAACGCCCGCCGGGCGGCCTTGGTGCACCTGAGCTTCAATGTCATCGGCGCTTCGGTGTGGCTGGCGGTATTCTGCCTGATACGGGCGCTTTTCGCCCCGGTGCTTTTGACCCAGAGTGCCGACTACATGGGCATCGCGGTGTTCCACTCGGTGTTCAATATCCTCTGCACGGCCCTGATGCTGCCCATGAGCGGCCTGCTGGAGAAAATGGTCTGCCGCCTAATCCCTGACAGCAAGCAGCCCGAAAAGACCGAGGAGCTGGATGAGCGCCTCCTCAGCAGCCCCGCCCTGGCGCTGGAGCAGTGCCGCCGGGTGCTGGAGGGCATGGCCCGGTGCGCCGTGGAGGCGCTGCGCCGCAGCATGGCCTGCGTGCTTTCCTATGACAGCGCCGCCGCCGAGGATATCCGCCGGGCGGAGGGCGAGACCGACCGCCTGGAGGACGCCCTGGGCAGCTACCTGGTGAAGCTCACCGGCTGCCAGCTGGGGGAGGACGAGAGTGCCCGGGCCACGGAGTATATGAAGCTCATCGGCGACTATGAGCGCATTGCCGACCACGCCGTGAACATTTTGGAGTCGGCGGAGGAGCTGCGGGATAAGGAGCTGCGCTTCTCCGCTCCGGCGGAGGCGGAGTACCGGAAGCTCCGGGCCGCGGTGGAGGAGATTCTGACCCTGTCCTACCTGGCTTTTTCCCAGAAGGATACCGCCGCCGCCCGGCAGACGGAGCCCCTGGAGCAGGTCATCGACGATTTGAAGGAGACCCTGCGCACCCGCCACATCCTGCGCCTGCAGCGGGGCGAGTGCTCCGCCGCCGCGGGGTTCGTGTGGTCGGATCTGCTCACGGATCTGGAGCGGGTAGCCGACCACTGCTCCAACATCTCCGGCTGCGTGCTGGACACGGCGGAGCACAACATAAACATCCACGAAAATCAGCGGGCTCTGCGGGGCAGCAGTGAGGGTTACCGCCAGGCCTACGCCGCCTTCAGACAGAAATACAGCGCGGGCTGACCCGCGCTGTATAGGAAATGTGCTTTACACCTATATCTTCTTCAGCCGTGTCTCCGCCAGCTTCACAAAGCGCTTTACGGCGGGGGAGGCGTGGTGCAGGGAGGGGAGGATCATCCCCAGGGTGATGCTCTCCGCCGGCTCCACCGGCAGGGTCACCACATTGCAGTGCCAATCCTGCATGATCAGCCGGTTGGTGATGCTGATGCCCAGGCCGTTTTCCACCATCTTCCAGGCGGAGAAGCTCTCGTTGGTGGAGTAGACGATGTTGGGACGAATGCCGTATTTTCGGAAAAGGGCCAGCACATCCTCGTCCTTGCCCATGGCGGGCATGATGAAGCGCTCCTCACAGCAGTGGGAGAGGGGATAGGCCGCCGCGCCGGACAGGGGATGCAGCGGCGGCAGCACCGCCACCATCTCATCCTCCGCCAGGGGGATCCAGTCATAGTCGATATCGTCGCCGCCGCTTAAAAAGCCGATGTCTGCGTGGCCCTCCGCCACCCAGCCCAGTACCTCCTGGCGCACGCCCTCCATAAGGGCAATGTGGATGTCGGGATATTTTTTCTTGAATTCCGCGATGACGGGAGGAAGCCAGTGGGTGGAGATGGAGGAGTAGGAGGCGATGTTGATCTGGCCGATGGCAAGGCCGCTGATCTCCGCCGCCTGCTCATAGAGCTTTCTCTCCTGGTGTACCAGGGCGCGCACCAGCGGCAGCATGGTCTCCCCCTCCGATGTGAGGGAAACGCCCTTGTTGGAGCGCTTGAGCAGTGGGAAGCCGAAGTCATTCTCCATGGCCGTGATGAGCTGGTTGACGCCGGAGGCGGTGTAGCTGAGCTTTTCCGCGGCCCGGGAAAAGCTCCCCAGCTCCGCTGCCGCCAAAAACGCCTTGCATCTTGCAGTTTCCATAGGTTTCTCCTTTGCAGTGCTGCTAAAATCAAATATAACGGTTTGCAGTGTTGCTTATCATACCCAAAGCGGAAGAAAAATGCAACAGCAAAACAGAAAAAAGAGCCCATAGGGGCTCTTTTTTTGCGGTTTTATCCGAAATAAGTGGTCAGCTCTCGGTATTTTCTCCGGCCTTGGGCAAAATGTGCTTCTTGGTGTAGAGGAAGCCGAAGGCCATCATGCACAGGTCGATGACCAGCACGATCCAGAAAAGGGGAGAGCGGAAGGAGAGCTCGTTGCCCGCGATGGTAAAGCACACCATCCCCGGGATGATGGCAAGCCAGGAGCTGATGAGATAGCGCCAAAAGCCAATGTGCATGATACCGAAGAGCAGCCCCAGCACCTCCATGCTCAGCCCGGCCATGTGGATGGCGAAGCAGGCCACAAAGCCGAACTGCTGGGTGGCCCGGAAGTACTTTTTCATCTTGGGGTGCTTATCCAAAAAGGCGTCTATGCTGATGTTGGTGCGGCTGCCCATGATGTAGGACACCGACAGGGCCACCGCCGTGCCCAGGGCGTTGGTCAAAAGCGCCGCCCACATGGGGAAGATCAAGGACACGGCGATGACCAGCGCGTTATAGAGAATGACGCCGGAGAACCCCTTGGCCAGATACAGCGCCATGATCACCGCGAAGGCCAAAACGGGCTTTTCCTGCACGAATTCCGGGATGGTGTCCAGGGAGATGACCCCGGTGCCCAGCAGGGTGCCCAAAACGGCGGCGCAGGCCAGCATCAGGAGAATGGGCGCGTAGTTTTTGAGTTGAAATCTTTTTTCTTTCAATTGGGATAACCTCTGTAAAGGAATTATTCTTTACTCCAGATCCGCTCCCGGATGGCCCGGCCGGTAGGCGTGTTGGCCAGGGCGCCGGTGGCGGTCTCCTTATAATCCACCGGCATCCGGCGGCCCACCTCCGCCATGGCGTCGATGACCTCGTCCACCGGTATGATGGATTCGATGCCCGCCAGAGCCATGTCCGCGGAGCTGACGGCGTTGAGAGCGCCGATGACATTGCGCTTGACACAGGGGACCTCCACCAGCCCGGCCACCGGGTCGCACACCAGGCCCATGAGATTGGAAAGGGCGATGGACACCGCCTGGGCGATGAGCTCATCGCTGCCGCCCTTGAGCTTCACCAGAGCCGCCGCCGCCATGGCGGAGGCGGTGCCGATCTCCGCCTGGCAGCCGCCGGTGGCGCCGGCAATGCAGGCCCGGTCGGCGATGACCATACCCACGCCGCAGGCCACATAGAAGGCCTCGATGATCTGTTTCTGGGTGATGTCCTCCCGGCGCATCAGCGGCAGCAGCACCGCCGGCATCACGCCGCAGGAGCCCGCCGTGGGGCAGGCCACGATCCGGCGCATGCAGGCGTTGGACTCCGCCATGCACAGTGCCTCGGCCATGACCTCGCCGATGTAGCCGCTGCACAGGCCGTTGCCCCGGAGGTTATACTGCTTCATGCGCATGCCCTCGCCGCCCACCATGCCGCTGACGCTCTTGCGGGTGCCGGTATAGCTGTCAGAGGCGTCCTGCATGGCCTGCCAGGTGATGAGCATCTTGCCGATGGACTCCTCCCGGGTGACCTGACGGTCGTCCATGTCGTAGCGCAGGATGACCTCCCAGAAGGGCAGGCCGCTGCGCCGGCATTCCTCATAGATCTCGCTCATGGATTTAAGCACCATAGCTCTCGTCCTCCTTGTCGTAATAGGTCGCGGAGATGACGCCGGGCAGCTCCCGGAGAAACTCTACTTGGCTGGGGCGGATGTGCTGGTCGGTCTCAATGACCATCAGCGCGTCGCCGCCCCGCTTATGGCGGCACAGGCTCATATTGCCCACATTGATGCGCAGCTGGCTGAGGATGGTGGTCACGGCAGCCAGGGTGCCGTTTTCATCGCGGTTGCGGACCACCAGTGTGTTGTAGTTGCCGGTGAAGTTCACATCGATGCCGTCCAGCTTGTGGACCTCAATGGCGCCGCCGCCTATGGAGCAGGCCTGTATGTCCAGGTGCGCGCCGTGCTCCCCGTCCAGCTGGATCCGGGCGGTATTGGGGTGGGCGTCCCGGAGCTCCACATTGTCGATGGTGAAGGTGAGACCGTCCTTTTTCGCCTCGTCGAAGGAGAAGGGAATGCGCATATCGTCCGGCTCCATGCCCAGAAGGCCGCCCACAATGGCCCGGTCGGTGCCGTGGCCGCGGCCGGTCTCGGCGAAGGAGCCGTGGAGATGGATCCGGGCGCTGACGGGCTTTTCCCCCAAAAGCGTCCGGGCCATTTTACCGATGCGGGCTGCGCCGGCGGTGTGGGAACTGGAGGGGCCCACCATGATGGGACCCATCATATCAAAAATGTTCATAGGGACACCTCGCTCCTATTATTCTCGTAAAGCTACTATACCATACCGCCGCCCCAATGGGAAGTGGCTATGCCCGGCGAATTGTAAAAAAACGGTAAAGAAAGGCATGAAAATAAGGCAAAGCGGCCTTGAAAAAAAGAAAAGCGGTCTTGAAAAAGACCACTTGACAATTCCCGCGGCCCATACTATACTTACCTCAATATTTTACGGCGATGAAGGGAAGCAGTAGGCGCGGATGGCTGTGAAGAGAGGGAGCGGGCGGTGCAAGCTCCTCAGCAGAAACGCCGAAGTCGTCCCGGAGCTTTGCGCTGAAAGGATAAAGTAAGCGGCAGCGGTGGTCCTCCGTTAGCGGGACAGGGTGTTATGGCACCCATGAGTGCGGGAGCGATCCCGAATACAGGTGGTACCGCGGACCTTGGTTCGCCCTGTTTTGCCCTATGGCAAAGCGGGGCGTTTTTGTTTTGCCGAATACCGAAAAAAGGAGAAACGATATGTCTAAAGAATTGCCGAAGGTGTATGATCCCCGGGAGGTGGAGGGCCGCATCTACCAAATGTGGATGGACGGCGACTGCTTCCATGCATCCCCCAACCCCGATAAAAAGCCCTTTTCTATCGTGATGCCGCCCCCCAATGTTACCGGGCAGCTCCACATGGGCCACGCCCTGGACTGCACCCTCCAGGACATCCTCACCCGCTTTAAGCGGATGCAGGGCTATGAGGCGCTGTGGCTCCCCGGCAGCGACCACGCCGGCATCGCCACCCAGATCAAGGTGGAGGAGGACCTGCGGGTCAACGAGGGCCTCAGCCGCTATGACCTGGGCCGCGAGAAGTTCCTGGAGCGGGTGTGGGCCTGGAAGGAAAAGTACGGCAACCGCATCGTGGAGCAGCAAAAGAAGATGGGCGCCTCCTGCGACTGGAGCCGGGATCGCTTCACCATGGACGAGGGCTGCTCCCGGGCCGTCCGCGAGACCTTCTGCGAGCTCTATGAAAAGGGCCTTATCTATAAGGGCAGCCGCATCATCAACTGGTGCCCCCACTGCCTCACCGCCCTTTCCGACGCCGAGGTGGAGTATACCGACAAGCCCGGCAGCCTCTGGTATGTCCGCTATCCCCTGGCGGACGGCAGCGGCGACATCATCATCGCCACCACCCGGCCGGAGACCATGATGGGCGATACCGGCGTGGCGGTGAATCCGGAGGATGAAAAGCTCCGCCACCTCATCGGCAAAAAGTGCATTCTGCCCATTATGAACCGGGAGATCCCCATCGTGGGCGATGAATACTGTGAGATCGGCTTCGGCACCGGCGCCGTGAAGATGACCCCCGCCCACGACCCCAACGACTTTGAGGTGGGCCTGCGGCACAACCTGGAGGTCATCCGGGTCATCGCCGACGACGGACACATCAACGAAAACGGCGGCAAGTACAACGGTATGGACCGCTATGAGTGCCGCAAGGCCATCGTGGCCGACCTGGAGGCCCAGGGCTATCTGGTGAAGACCGAGCCCTATTCCCACAATGTGGGCACCTGCTACCGCTGCCACAACGATGTGGAGCCCCTGATCTCTGCCCAGTGGTTCGTGAAGATGGCACCCCTTGCCAAGGAGGCCATCCGGGTGGTGGAGGACGGCACCGTCAAGTTCGTGCCGGAGCGCTTCACCAAGACCTATATCAACTGGATGGAGAATGTCCATGACTGGTGCATCTCCCGCCAGCTGTGGTGGGGCCACCAGATCCCCGCCTGGTACTGCGATGACTGCGGCCACATCAATGTGAGCCGCGAGGATCCCACCTGCTGCGAGAAGTGCGGCAGCAGCCGCCTGACCCGGGAGGAGGATGTGCTGGACACCTGGTTCAGCAGCGCCCTGTGGCCCTTCTCCACCATGGGCTGGCCCGATCCGAACGCCCCCGACCTGAATTACTGGTATCCCACCTCCGTGATGGTCACCGGCTACGACATTATTTTCTTCTGGGTGGCCCGGATGATCTTCTCCGGCATGGAGCAGATGAAGAAGGAGCCCTTCAAGACCGTGTTTATCCACGGCCTGGTTCGGGATGAAAAGGGCCGCAAGATGTCCAAGTCCCTGGGCAACGGCATCGACCCCCTGGAGATGGCGGAGAAATACGGCGCCGATGCCCTGCGCTTCAACCTCATCACCGGCAACAGTCCCGGCAACGATATGCGCTTTTTCGTGGAGAAGTGCGAGGCCATGCGCAACTTCGCCAATAAGATCTGGAACGCCAGCCGCTTTGTGATGATGAACCTCACCATCCAAAAGGTGGAGCTGCCCGAGAAGCTGGAGCTGGAGGACAAGTGGGTGCTCTCCAAGCTCAATACCCTCATCCGGGAGGTCACCGAGAACCTGGAGGCCTATGAGCTGGGTGTGGCCTCCGCCAAGATCTACGACTTTATCTGGGACACCTATTGCGACTGGTACATCGAGCTCACCAAGACCCGCCTCAACGGCGAGGACACCGCCGCCAAGCTGGCCGCCGAGAATGTGCTGTGCTATGTGCTCCTGCGGATCTTGGAGCTGCTGCACCCCTTCATGCCCTTCATCACCGAGGAGATCTGGCAGGCCCTGCCCCACGAGGGGGACTATCTCATCACCGCCAAGTGGCCGGAGTACCGCCAGAAGCTGCATTTTGCCGAGGATGAGGCCGCCATGGAGGCAGTGAAGGACGCTATCTCCGCCGTCCGGGCCCGCCGCAGCGAAATGAATGTGCCCCCCTCCCGGAAGGCGCAGATGATCATCGTGACCAAGCAGCCGAAAAACTATGAGGAGGGCCGCCACTTCATTACCCGCATGGCCTGGGCCAGCGAGCTCACCGTGACCACCGAAGCCCCTGCCGACCTGAGCGGCATGGTCAGCGTGGCCACCCATGACGCCAGCATCTACCTGCCTCTGGCGGAGCTGGTGGACATTGCCGCCGAGCGTGAGCGCATCGCCAAGGAGCGGCAGAAGGCCGTGGAGAACCTCCAGCGCATCGAGGCCAAGCTGGCCAACGAGAGCTTCACCGCCCGGGCACCGGAGAATGTGGTGAATGCCGAGCGTGAGCGGGCCGAGAAGGCCCGGGCCCTTATCGCCCAGCTGGACGAGGCCGCAGCCGCCATGCGCTTCTGATATTCTTCCCGGGTCAAGCCGGATTCGACAGGTTACACAGGAACATTGGCATATAATCACCGCAGATGATGATCTGCGGTGATTATTTTTTTACAAATGAGGTGAAAGAAAGTGGAAATAACGGTACTTAGCAGGGCACAGACCTTGGAGATCGCCCTGCGGGGAGATCTGGACCATCACGGCGCCAAGGGGCTCTTCACCCGGATGGAGCGGGAGCTGGAGCTGCACCTGCCCAAGGAGCTCGTCTTAGATCTGGCCGGGGTGGGCTTCATGGACAGCGCCGGCATCGCCGTGGCGGTGCGGGCCTGGCAGCGGATGCGGGAGATGAACGGCACCGTGACGCTGAAAAATGTAGCCCCGCAGCCCCGGAAGGTGTTCCGGGCGGCGGGGGTGGAGCGGATGATGCCGATATTGTAAGGAGGGAAAAACCATGCGAAAAATCGAAAACTATGTGACGCTGGAGTTCTTGAGCCGCAGCTGCAACGAGGCCTTTGCCCGGATGGCGGCCGCGGCCTTTGCCGCCCAGCTGGATCCCACCTTGGATGAGCTGGGGGACATCAAAACCGCTGTCAGCGAGGCGGTGACCAATGCCATTGTCCACGCCTACCCCGACGCCCTGGGGAAAATCGTCATCAAGCTCAAGCTGGTGGGTGAGCATACCCTGGAGATCACGGTGCGGGACTGGGGCCGGGGCATCCCGGACATCGAAAGCGCCCGGACGCCGCTTTTCACCACCGGCGGCGAGGACAGGAGCGGCATGGGCTTTACCATTATGGAGAGCTTTATGAACAAGCTCACCGTGCGCTCCCAGGTGGGGAAGGGGACAACGGTGTCCATGACCAAGCGCATCGTGTCCCGGGGCAGGCGATGAGCCGGACCTCCCTCCTGGAGCGGGCGCAGCAGGGGGATGACGCCGCCTGTGAGCGGGTGGTGGAGGAAAACAGCGGCCTGGTCTGGGCCGTGGTGAAGCGCTACTACGGCTGCGGTGTGGACTCCGAGGACCTCTTCCAGCTGGGCTGCATCGGGCTCATCAAGGCCATACGGGGCTTCGACACCCAGTACGGCACGCAATTTTCTACATACGCCGTGCCCAAGATCGCCGGGGAGATACGCCGGTTTATCCGGGATGACGGCGCCATCAAGGTGGGCCGCACCATGCGGGAAAAGGGGCAGAGCGTCTGGTCGGCCCGGGAGCGGCTGCGGGGCGCCCTGGGCCGGGAGCCGCTATTGAGCGAGCTCGCCCGGGAGCTGCAGCTGCCCCCGGAGGAGGTGGCCGCCATTGAGCTTGCCAATATAGCACCGGAGTCGCTGCAGCGGGAGACCGCCGAGGGCTTTACCCTGGAGTCCACCCTGGCGGCGGAGCCGCAGGAGCTGCCCTTGCTGGAAAAGCTCTCCCTGCGCAGCGCTATCGAAGCGCTGCCGGAGCGGGAGAAGCTCACCATCGTGCTGCGTTACTACCGGGGCATGACCCAGCAGCAGGCGGCCCGGATCCTGGGGGTCTCCCAGGTGCAGGTGTCCCGGCTGGAGCGCCGGGCCATCACGGCTCTGCGGGAGGCATTGCGGGAGTAGTCCCGGCGTCCGCCGGGAGAAACTCCGTCATCACATCCCGGTAGCGCTTGGGCAGAAAGCTGTTCTGGCAGCGGGGATTTTTCCGGGGGGCAATGGATACGGAATCAAAAAACCGCTTCCAGAGGGTGCGGTAAAAGACCTCCGCGCTGTCGGGGGCGTCCAGCTGCAGGCCGTCCACCCGGGCAATGCGGGAGCGTCCGGCGGCATAGAGCAGCATCTCCCGGTGGGTGCGGTCGTAGATGAAAAAGCGCTCGTTGGCATAACGGCTGCAGAAGTGCCGCCGCAGCAGGGGCAGCACCCGGTTTTTCGGGGCGATCTCCGCCCCCAGAACGCCGCTATAGTCCGAAAAGCGCACAAAGCCCCGGTACTTTTCCACCTCCCCGGCCATGTGCCGCAGGGCTCGGTGGATGGGTAGGTATACCGGGTCGGAAATGTTTTTCAGGAACCCGTCTCCCTGGGCATATAGCTTCCGGACGCAGCTGTAAAGGCGCTCCTCTTTACTGTCCATACAGGTGAAAAAGGCCCGCCGTAAAAGCTGCCCGGCGGTGGGAGAGACGCGCTCAATGCTGCTTTGCACCCGCTTGGCATGGGCAGGCACCGTCTGGACGGTACGCACCTCGTAGAGGGTAAAAAATTCCTCGTCGTCGTAAAAGGCGGTGGGGAATTCTTTATGGGTATAGCTCTCGAACACGCAGCAGAGAAACCCCTCATAGGTGCCGTCGTATTGTAAAACCACTTCACGCCATGCCATGCTCTCACCCCACTGCATCGAAAAGGGACAGCTGCTCCGGAAATGCCTGGGGCAGACGGCCCCGCTCCAGGTAGGCCAGCTGCCCGGGCAGGGTCTCCGGGGAAAACCGCAGGCCCTCCGCTGCTTTGCCGCCGCAGGTGATGAAGAACTGGGCCCGCTTCATCACCACACCCAGCTTTTTTAAATCCTCCGGGCGCAGGCGGCTCTGCCGCCGGGCGGCGCAGATGCGCCTTGCACCGGTGGGACCGATGCCGGGCACCCGCAGAAGGGTCTCATAGCCGGCGGTCATGACCTCCACCGGGAAAAACGCCGGATGGCGAAGGGCCCAGGTGCACTTGGGGTCCAGGAGCGGATCGAAGTCCGGCTGGTCGTCGCTGAGGAGCTCCGAGGCGGAAAAGCCGTAAAACCGCAGCAGCCAGTCCGCCTGGTAGAGGCGGTGCTCCCGGAGGAGGGGCGGCTTGGTGTCCGGGGCAGGGAGCAGGGCATTTTCCACCACCGGCACATAAGCGCTGAAAAACACCCGCTTGAGGCGGTATTTTTGATAGAGCGACTCCGTGAGCTGCAGGATGTGTCGGTCCGTGTCGCCGGTGGCCCCCACGATGAGCTGGGTGCTCTGCCCCGCCGGGGCGAAGGCGGGGGCGTGCTTGTATTTCACCAGCTCCTGCCGGTTCTCCTGCACCTGCCGGGTGATCTGCCCCATGGGCCGCAGGATGGCGGACTTGGACTTATCCGGGGCCAGGGCACTGAGGGCGGCCTCCGAGGGCAGCTCGATGTTCACGCTGAGGCGGTCAGCCAGATAGCCCAGCTTCCGCACCAGCTCCGGAGCGGTGCCGGGGATGGTCTTGGCGTGGATGTAGCCGTTGAAGCCGTAGTCCTGCCGCAGCAGCCGCAGGGCGGCGATCATCCGCTCGGTGGTATAGTCCGGGGAGCGCAGCACCCCGGAGGAGAGGAAAAGCCCCTCAATATAGTTGCGGCGGTAAAACTGTATGGTCAGCTCCGCCAGCTCCCGGGGTGTAAAGGCGGCCCGGCGGGTGTCATTGCTGCGGCGGTTGACGCAGTACCTACAGTCGTAGGCGCAGGCGTTGGTCATCAATACCTTCAGCAGGGTGATGCACCGCCCGTCCGCCGAAAAGCTGTGGCAGCAGCCGGCGATGGAGGAGGTGGTATTGCCCACCTTTCCCGGCACGAAGCCCCGGCGCACACCGCTGGAGGTACACGCCGCATCATACTTGGCGGCGTCGGAGAGGATCTCCAGCTTCTCCAAAAGGTCCATGGCCTATACCGTGCGGCGGCGCCGGCGGGGCTGCTGCACCCGCTCCACAAAGCGCATGATATTGACGGATACGGAGGCGGCGCCGAGAACGATGATGATATAGGTTATAGCTGACATGATATGACCTCCTAAAAACAAGCGTTCTATTTATGCTGTCATTATATATCGAACGAGCGTTCTTGTCAATAAAAAAATAGAACAAAAATGCGAATTTCTGCAAACTGTGTTGACCTGCGCAGGATTTTGTATTAAAATGAAAGCAAGACCACAATTTGTAGAGGACATCACCATGACGGAATTGGAAAAAAGATTTATAGAGGCGAGAACGGCGGCCATTGCCGCAGAATATAAAAACCTGAATCCCATGCAGCGGCAGGGGGTTTTGGCCACCCAGGGGCCGCTTCTGCTGCTGGCGGGCGCCGGCTCCGGCAAGACCACGGTGCTCATCCACCGCATTGCCAACCTCCTGCGCTTCGGCCGGGGGAGCGACACGGAGGAGCTGACGGTCCCTGTCAGCGAGGATGCCGCGGAGCTGCTGGAGCAGTACGCCCAAAGTCCCCGGGAGGAGATGCGTCCGCTGATGGAATATCTCTGCGCGGTGGAGCCCGCCCGGCCCTGGGAGATACTGGCCATCACCTTTACCAACAAGGCGGCCAACGAGCTCAAGGAGCGCCTGGAGCGCATGCTCGGCCCGGCGGTCTCCCGGGATGTGTGGGCCTGCACCTTCCACAGCGCCTGCGTGCGCATCCTGCGGCGGGACATCGATAAGCTTGGCCTGTCCCGGGATTTCACCATCTACGATACCGACGATGCCAAGCGCCTCATCAAGGACTGCCTCAAGGAGCTGTCCCTGGAGGAAAAGACCTTTCCGCCCCGGGAGGTGCTCTCCGCCATCTCCAACGCCAAGGACGCTATGGTGGACCCATCCGCCTATCAAAAGCAGGCGGACACCATGGGGGATTGGCGCAGGCAGCGGATCGGTAAAGTATATGCACTTTACAATAAAAAGCTCTGGGACGCCAACGCCCTGGACTTTGACGACATCATCCTGCACACGGTGCGCCTGCTGCAGAGCAGCCCCGAGACCCTGGCCTACTATCAGCACCGGTTCCGCTATGTGCTCATTGACGAGTACCAGGATACCAACCACCTGCAATACCTGCTGGCCCACCTGCTGGCAGGGGAGTATGAGAACATCTGCGTGGTGGGCGATGACGACCAGAGCATCTACCGCTTCCGGGGGGCGAATATCGAGAACATCCTGGGCTTTGAAAAGGACTACCGCCATGCCCGGACCATCCGTCTGGAGCAGAACTACCGCAGCACCCAGCACATCTTGGACGCCGCCAACGCGGTGATCCGCAACAACCGGGGCCGCAAGGGCAAGACCCTCTGGACGGACAACGGCGCCGGGGAGCTTGTGACGGTGAAGACCTGCTTCAATGAGAGTGACGAGGCAAACTACATCGTAGGCCAGATCATGATGAGCTACAACCGAGGGGCAAGCTGGAGGGATCACGCGGTGCTCTACCGCATGAACGCCCAGTCCAACGCCCTGGAATACGCCTTCAAGCGCAACGGCGTTCCCTATAAGATCTTCGGCGGGATGAAATACTTCGACCGGGCCGAGGTCAAGGATATGCTGGCCTATCTGTGCGTCATCAACAATCCCGCCGACGATCTGCGTCTGCGGCGCATCATCAATGTCCCGGCCCGAAAGATCGGCCAGACCTCCGTGGACAAGGCCCAGCTCATCGCCGCCGAGGAGGGGAGCTCCCTCTTCGAGGTGGTGAAAAATGCCGGCAGCTACCCGGAGCTGAAGAGCGCTGCTGTAAAGATGGAATCCTTTGCAGCCCTTATCGCACAACTGCAGGCGGAGCTGGATAACAGCGACCTGGTGGGCTACTATGAAAAGGTCTGCGAAAAGACCGGCTACACCGCCATGCTGAAGGAGAAGGACGATCTGGAGTCCCGGGGGCGGCTGGAGAATGTGGAGGAGCTCAGCTCCAGCATCCACGCCTTTCTGGACAACGACCCGGAGGATCCGACGCTTGCCGGATTCCTGGACGAGGTGGCCCTCTATACGGATCTGGACGACGCCGCGGCAGGGGACAACTGCGTGGTGATGATGACCGTCCACAGTGCCAAGGGCCTGGAGTTCCCCCAGGTCTTCGTCTCCGGCATGGAGGAGGGGGTCTTTCCCGGCAATCGCGCCATGGCGGAGGAAGAGGAGATGGAGGAGGAGCGGCGGCTGTGCTATGTGGCCATGACCCGGGCCATGAAAAAGCTCACCATGACCAATGCCCGGCAGCGGATGCTCTTCGGCCGCACCACTCCCAACATGCCCTCCCGGTTTTTAAGCGAGATACCGGAGGCGTGTATGGAGTGGCTGGGGAAGCCCGAGCCCCGTCCGGAGCGCCACTGGAGCGACGACTATATCCAGGACGGCGGCTACGCCCGGAGCATCGACATCCAGGCAGAGCGCCGGCGGCCCGGTACGGCCCGGTCCGCGGCGGCCTCCGCCCGCAGGGCACCGGCGGCTGCCGAGACCCCGCTGCCCGACATCCAGCCGGGGCAGAGCGTGACCCACAGCGCCTTCGGCAAGGGCATGGTGCTCTCCGTGCGGCCCATGGGCGGCGACGCCCTCATCGAGATCGCCTTTGACGGCGTGGGCGTAAAGAAGCTGATGCTCAAGGCCGCGGCGAAGCATTTGACGGTGAAGTAAAAAGAAGCATATAGAAGAAGGGAGGCACAGTATGGGATTCGAAACCGGCCTTTTCGTGACGAGGGCATGCTATCTGATCTTCGGCATAGTGGCCGCGGCCTTTGCCGTCATGGCGGTGCGGGGCGTCGCCGCATGGCACAGAAACAACAAAGCGCCCCGGCTGACGGCGGCGGCTGTGGTGGTTGCCAAGCGGCAGAATACCAGCGTGCATCACCACCACAGCGGCGGCGCCCGGGGGATGCATATCACCACCTCCACCGCCTACTATGTGACCTTTCAGCTTCAGAACGGCGAGCGGCTGGAGCTGCGCCTGAGCGGCAGCGAATACGGCCTGCTGGCGGAGGGCGACAGCGGCGAGCTGACCTTCCAGGGCACCCGTTACCTGGGCTTTGACAGGCAGGGAAGCCGGGCCTATGAGGGCCCGGCGGAGGAGCCGCCGGCAGGGGCTTGCACCCGGAAAAAGGCGAATTGGGACCCCGAGCGGTAAGCAGGAAAAAGCGCATAGAAAAAAGCTCTGTGGAAAAATCCACAGAGCTTTTTGCACAGCATATGTTATTATCAAATCGCGCGGGTAACTTTACCGGAACGCAGGCACCGGGTACAAACATATACATGGCGAGGCGTACCATTGATCAGGGCCTTGACACGCTTGACATTGGGCTTCCAGGGACGATTGGAGCGTCTGTGAGAGTGGGAAACCTTGATGCCGAAGGTCACGCCCTTGTCGCAAAATTCGCATTTAGCCATCCGTTGCACCTCCTTGCTGTTGTAACATCAAAAAACTATGCTTGCATCGCAAGCAAAAGAAATAATAGCAGAAGTAACAATAAAATGCAAGCATTATTTGACAAAAAATCAAAAAAATTTCTGCACCGTTCAAGTTGCGAAAGGCGAAGGGGTATAGTATAATAAAAGAGTATATTCCAAAGACGGTGGGGCGCAGGCCCTGCGGGAGAGCGAGGACACCATGGAGAAAGTAAGACGCACACCGGCCAAGCTGAGCGCATTGGTCGCCGCCTGCGGGCTGGAGGTGCTGTACCGCAGCACAAAATACGACGAGACCGTGATCTCGGTGGCGGATCTGAACCGCCCCGCCCTGCAGCTGGTGGGCTTTTTCGACTACTTCGATGAAAAGCGCCTGCAGGTGCTGGGCATGGCGGAGATGCAGTTTCTGCAGCGGATGACGGAGCATGAGCGCCGGGAGGTCTTTGACCGCTTTTTCACCTACCACATCCCGGCCCTGATCGTGGCCCGGAACATGGGCGTGTTTCCCGAGCTGTTGGAGTCGGCCCGGAAGCACGACCGCACGGTGCTGCGCACGGGGCTGGACACCGTCTCCGTCACCTCCCAGGCCATCGACTACCTCAACCGGGCCCTGGCGCCCCAGATCACCCGCCACGGCGTTCTGATGAACATCTACGGCCAGGGCGTTCTGCTGCTGGGCGACAGCGGCGTGGGCAAGAGCGAGACGGCCATTGAGCTCCTAAAGCGGGGCCACCGGCTGGTGGCAGACGATGCCGTGGATATCTGGCGGGTGTCTGACAGCATCTACGGCACGGCGCCGGAGCTGATCCGCCATTATATCGAGATCCGTGGCATCGGCGTCATCGATGTCAAGCAGCTCTTCGGCATGGGCGCCGTGCAGTTTGAAACGGAGATCGACCTTGTGATCCAATTGGAGCAGTGGCAGGACGGCAAGTTCTATGACCGCCTGGGCCTGGGGGAGGAGAAGCACACCATCCTGGATGTGCCGCTGCCCTTTATGACCATACCCGTGCGGCCGGGCCGGAACCTGGCCGGCATCGTGGAGATCGCCACCATGAAAAACCGCCAGATGCGCTACCATGTCAACTCCGGCATGGACTTTGCCCAGCAGTTTGACGCGCGGATCGACGCCATGACGAAGGAGGGCTCTGCGGAGGCATGATGTATGTAGGGATCGATATCGGTGGGACCAACCTGAAGGCCGGACTCGTCTCCGAGCGGGGCGAGGTGCTGGCCACCAAAAAAATGAAGGTGGCGGAGATCGCGGACGCCGTCATGCTGGCCCGGATCATCTACGAGCTGTGCATGGCCATGTGCGCGGAGGCAGGGTGCGCCCCGGAGGACATCGCCTCCGTGGGAGTGGGCTGCCCCGGCGCCGTGGAGATACGCAGCGGCAGCATCCTCTATACCTGCAACCTGCCCCTGCGCAATGTGCCCCTGCGGCGGATGTTCCACCGCTATTCCGCACTGCCACTCTATCTGGAGAACGACGCCAACTGCGCCGCCCTGGCGGAGTATCACCTGGGCGCCGGCCGCCGGAGCAAGCGGTTCGTCACCGTGACGCTGGGCACCGGCATCGGCGGCGGCATCATCCACAACGGCAAGATCTTCCACGGCTCCAACGGCATGGCCGGCGAGGTAGGGCACATGTCCATCGCCCTGAATGGCGAGCCCTGTCCCTGCGGACGCCGGGGCTGCTGGGAGCGCTATGCCTCCGCCAGCGCCCTCAAGCGCCTGACCACCCGCTATTTGGAGGAAAACCCCGAGAGCATCATGGCCGGGATCATCGCCGAGAACGACCACCATGTCTCCGGCCAGTCCGCCTTTATGGCGGCCCGGGCCGGGTGCCCGGTGGGCAAGCAGGTGTGCGCGGACTATCTGGACTACCTGACGGCGGGCATCGTGAACCTGGTGAACATCTTCCAACCGGACACCCTGGCCATCGGCGGCGGCGTCAGCAATGAGGAGGACGCCCAGCTGCTGCTGCCCCTGCGGGAGCGGGTGGCCCGGGAGAGCATCCCCTGCCAGGCGACGAAGCGCACCCGCATCGTAAAGGCGGAGCTGGGCACTGACGCCGGTATGCTGGGCGCGGCCCTTCTGGGTAAGAAAAAGCGGCAGAGCACCGCGGGGCTTTGATTTGGGGGGAGGTATTATGTCCTGGATAAAGGAATTGGATAATTGGGCGCAGGACTATCTGCCGGATATGCGGCTTTTGCGGGAGGAGCCCCTGAGCCGCCATTCGTCCTTCCGCATCGGCGGCCCGGCCCGGCGCATGGCCCTTCCCCGCAGCGGGGAGGAGCTGGTGCTGCTGCTGGCCCGGGCGCTAGAATTAGGAGCCCGGCCCTTTTTGCTGGGCAACGGCACCAATGTGCTTTTCCCCGATGAGGGCTTGGAGCGCCTGGTGATCTGCACCCGGGATATGACCGGGGTGGCACAGGGCGCGGATGAAAACGAGATCACGGCGGAATGCGGCGCCTCACTTGCCAATGTCGCCGTTTTTGCGCAGAAAAAGGGCCTTGCGGGCCTGGCCTTTGCCCACGGCATCCCCGGCAGCGTGGGCGGCGGCATCGTGATGAACGCCGGGGCCTACGGCGGCGAGATGAAAAATGTGGTCAGCGCCGTCACGGTGCTCTTCCCGGAGGAGGGCGTCAAGACCCTCACCGGGGAGGAAATGGCCTTTTCCTACCGCCGCAGCCTGCTGACGGACCATCCGGAGGCGGTGGTGCTGGGGGTGAAGCTGACCCTGCAGCCCGGCGACCCGGAGGAGATACGAAAAGAGATGGACGAGCTGATGGCAAGGAGAAAGGCCTCACAGCCGTTGGAGCTTCCCAGCGCGGGCAGCACCTTCAAGCGCCCCCAGGGGGACTTTGCCGGCCGGCTCATCGAGGCGGCGGGCTGCAAGGGCCTGGCCGTGGGCGGGGCCCAGGTCTCGTGCAAGCACGCGGGCTTCGTGGTGAATACCGGCGGCGCCGCGGCGGCGGATGTCCGGGAGCTCATCCGGCAGGTCCGGGAGCGGGTGCTGCAGGAAAGCGGCGTCCTTCTGGAGCCGGAGGTGCGCCTGGTGGAGGGCTGAGCATGGAATTTCTGATCATTTCCGGCCTCAGCGGCAGTGGCAAGAGCCGCGCCGCCGCGGTGCTGGAGGATATGGGCTACTATATCGTGGATAATCTCCCGGCGGAGATGATGGCGAAATTCGCCGACTTCTGCTGCGCCATGGGAAACCGCTATGACAGGGTGGCCATGGTATACGATATCCGGGCCAACGAGCCGCCGGAAAAGCTGCCGGAGGCCCTTGCGGCCATCCGCCGGGCAGGGGGCTGCCGCCTGCTTTTTTTGGAGAGCGATACCAAAACGCTCATCAGCCGCTATAAGGAGACCCGCCGGACCCATCCGCTGGCGGCACTGGCTGACTCCATGGAGGACGCCATCGCCCGGGAGCGGCGGATACTCGCCCCCATCCGCCGGCAGGCGGACATCGTGCTTGACACCTCGGGCTACTCCGTGGCCAAGCTCCGCAGCGCCGTGATCGAGCTCTTCGGCGGCGCCGGAGACCAGCAGGGCATGAGCGTGGTGATCGCCTCCTTCGGCTATAAATACGGCATTCCCCAGGAGGCCGATCTGGTCTTCGATGTACGCTTTTTGCCCAACCCCTACTATGTGCCGGAGCTCAAGGAGAAAAACGGCACGGACAAGGCCGTGCGGGACTATGTGTTCGCCGGTCCGGAGGCGGAGAAATTCGCCGACAAGCTGGAGGAGCTTCTGGGCTTTCTGCTGCCCTGCTATCGCCGGGAGGGCAAGTCCGTGCTGGTCATCGGCATCGGCTGCACCGGCGGGCGCCACCGCAGCGTGGCGGTGGCCGAGGAGCTCTTCCGCCGCCTGCAGGGCGCGGGCTGCCCGGTGACTCTCAGCCACCGGGACATGGCAAGATAAGAAAAAGGAGGGCAGGGCATGTCCTTTGCGTCTCATGTAAGAGCGGAGCTTTGCCGGACACCGGTGCAGCGGCTGTGCTGCGCCCGGGCGGAGTGCTACGGTATTTTGCTCTATTGCAACACCTTCCATGTGGATGAGGTGCGCATCATCACGGAGAGCGGCGACCTGGCAGGCCGCCTGCCCCGTCTTTTCCAGCGGGCCTTCGGCATCCGCTTTGACCGCCTGCCGGAGCCGGACGCGCCCGGCAAGCTGATCTTTCAGATCACGGATCCCCAGAAGATGGAGAAGCTCATTGCTGCCCTGGGCTACGACCACCGCCAGAGCGTGGTAATGCATGTGAACTTCGGGATCCTGGAGGAGGACTGCTGCCGCATGTCCTTTTTGCGGGGGGCCTTTTTAGCCGGCGGCAGCGTCACCGACCCGGAGAAGCGCTATCACCTGGAGCTGGCCACCAATCATATCCAGGCCAGCCGGGAGGTCTCCACGCTGCTGGAGGAGTGCGGCTTTCTGCCCCGGAGCGTGCAGAGGGCGGGCAGCAGCGTCATCTACTTCAAGCAGTCCGAGCATATCGAGGACTTCCTGACGGCCATCGGCGCGCCGGTAGCCGCCATGGACATCATGACCGCCAAGGTGGACAAGTCCATCCGCAACGGCGCCAACCGGGCCATGAACTGCGACATGGCCAATGTGAACAAAACCGTTTCCGCCGCCGAGGTCCAGCTGGAGGCCATCGAGCGGCTGCACCGGGCGGGAAGGTGGGAGACCCTGCCGGAGAAGCTGCGGCAGACGGCCCGGCTCCGCAGGGAGAACCCGGAGCTCTCTCTGCAGCAGCTGGCGGACAAGCATACCCCGCCCCTGAGCAAATCCTGCTTGAATCACAGATTACGAAAACTTGTGGAAATATCCGAGGAGGTCGAGCCATGACTAAAAAAGAACGGGCGCTTATCGCCCTCAAGGCCCATGAACAGGGCCTCAACTGTGCCCAGTGCATGCTTTTATCCTTCGCCGATGTCACCGGCCTGAGTGAGCCGCAGAGCTGCGGTATCGCCACCGGCTTCGGCGGCGGCGTGCGCTGCGGCGGCATCTGCGGCGCCGTCAGCGGCGCGGTAATGGCGCTGGGCATGCGCTATCCCCACAATGCCGAGAACGGCGCTGCCGGGAAAAAGGCGTCTACCCTCCGGACCCAGGAGCTCCAGCGCCGGTTTACCCGGCGCTTTACCCACTTAAACTGCCGGGAGCTTTTGCAGGACCATGACCTGCAGCCCACCGACCTTGCCCGGGAATTGGGCGTTACCGGCCACTGTGCCATCCTCATCGTTTCCGCCGTGGATATGCTCAGCGATTATCTGGCGGAGCTGGAACAGGAGTAAGAACCATGTCTTTTGCGCACCTGCATGTCCATACGGAATACAGTCTCCTGGACGGCGCCTGCCGCATCCGGGATCTGCCCCGGCGCGTCCGCGAGATGGGGCAGACCGCCTGCGCCATCACCGACCATGGCGCCATGTACGGCGCCATCGACTTCTACCGCGCCTGCAAGGCGGAGGGCATCCATCCGGTCATCGGCTGCGAGGTGTATGTGGCCCGGCGCACCCGCTTCGACAAGATGCACGAATTCGACACCGAGTCCCGGCATCTGGTGCTGCTGTGCCAAAATGAGGAGGGGTACCGCAACCTCTCCTACATGGTGTCCCAGGCCTATGTGGAGGGCTTTTACATCAAGCCCCGCATCGACCTGGAGCTGCTGCGGGCCCACAGCGGGGGCCTCATCGCCCTCAGCGCCTGCCTGGCGGGGGAGATACCCAAGCGCATCCTCAACGGCGACTATGACGGCGCCAGGGACTATGCCCTGGAGATGCAGCGCATCTTCGGGGAGGGGAACTTTTACCTGGAGCTGCAAAACCACGGCCTGCGGGAGCAGGCCCAGGTGAACAGCGCCCTCCTGCGGATGCACAAGGAAACAGGCATCCCCTTGGTGTGCACCAACGACGCCCACTATCTGCGCAAGGAGGATGCCGAGAGCCACGATGTGCTCTTATGCATCCAGACCGGCAAGACCGTGGACGATGAAAACCGCATGCGCTATGAGCCGCAGAACTTCTATCTCCGCTCCACGGAGGAGATGGAGCAGCTCTTCTCTGCCTATCCCGAGGCCGTCGAGAACACCCAGCGCATCGCCGACCGCTGCCAGCTGGAATTCACCTTCGGCAAGTACCATCTGCCGGAATTTCAGCTGCCCCCGGGCTATACCTCTTCCCAGTACCTCCGCAAGCTCTGCGAGGAGGGCTTTATGGCCCGCTATGGGGAGAACGGGGCTTATCACAAGCAGCTGGACTACGAGCTGGCCATGATCGAAAAGATGGGCTTTACGGATTACTTCCTCATCGTGTCCGACTTTGTGCGCTATGCCCGGTCCGCGGGGATCCCGGTAGGACCCGGGCGGGGCAGCGCCGCCGGCTCCATGGTGGCCTACTGCCTGCACATCACAGACATCGACCCCATGCAGTACGACCTCTACTTCGAGCGCTTCCTGAACCCGGAGCGCGTGTCCATGCCCGATATCGACATGGACTTCGGCGATACCCGCCGGGGCGAGGTGGTGGACTATGTCCGCCGCAAATACGGCGATGACCATGTGGCCCAGATCGTCACCTTCGGCACCATGGCCGCCCGGGGCGCCATCCGGGATGTGGGCCGGGTGCTGAATATGCCCTATGCGGATGTGGACACCGTGGCCAAGCTGGTGCCCGCCGGCCCCGGCGCCCTGCACATCACCCTGGACGAGGCCCTGAAGCTCTCCAAGCAGCTCCGGGACCTCTATGAGTCCGATGAGGCGGTGAAAAAGCTCATCGACACCGCCAAGTCCCTGGAGGGGATGCCCCGGCACGCCTCCACCCACGCCGCCGGCGTGGTCATCACCAAAAGGCCGGTGTACGAATATGTGCCCTTGGCCCGGAACGAGGACTCCATCGTCTGCCAGTACAATATGATCACCCTGGAGGAACTGGGGCTTCTGAAGATGGACTTTCTGGGCCTGCGGAACCTGACAGTGCTGGACGATGCCGTGAAGATGGTGCAGAAGCAGCAGCCCGACTTCCGCCTGGAGGATATCCCCATGGATGATCGGGATGTCTTCACCATGCTCACGGAGGGGCGCACCTGCGGCGTGTTCCAGATGGAATCCACCGGCATGACCGGCGTGTGTCTGGGCCTCCAGCCGGAGAGCATCGAGGACATCACCGCCATCATCGCCCTCTACCGCCCGGGCCCCATGGAATCCATTCCCAAGTTCATCGCCTGCAAGCACGACCCCAAGCTGGTGAGCTACAAGCATCCCAAGCTGGAGCCCATCCTCAAGGGCACCTACGGCTGCATCGTCTACCAGGAGCAGGTCATCAGGGTCTTTCAGGAGCTGGCGGGGTACTCCCTGGGCCAGGCGGACATGGTGCGCCGCGCCATGTCCAAGAAGAAGGCCAAGGATGTCGCCAAGGAGCGGGAGGCCTTTCTCCACGGCGACGCCGCGCGAAATATCAAGGGCTGCGTGGCCAACGGCATTCCCGAGAGCGTGGCCCAGTCCATCTATGACGAGATCTACGACTTTGCCAACTACGCCTTCAACAAGGCCCACGCAGTCTCCTACGCGGTGGTGGCCTATCAGACCGCGTGGTTCAAGTGCCACTATCCCAAGGAATACATGGCGGCGCTTTTGACCTCCATCTTAGACAATACCGACAAGGTGGCGGAGTATATCGCCGAGTGCCGCAGCTGCAGGATACCCCTGCTGCCGCCGGATGTGAACCGCTCCTTTGACGGCTTCACCGTGGAGGAGGGAGGCATCCGCTTCGGCCTGGTGGCCATCAAGAACATCGGCCGGGGCTTCATCCAGAGCGTGGTGCGCCAGCGGGAGCTGGGAGGCCCCTTTACCTCTCTCCAGGACTTCTGCCGCCGGATGGGCGACACCAAGGATATGAACAAGCGGGCGGTGGAGAATCTCATCCGGGCCGGCGCCTTTGACAGCATGGGCGCCCACCGTTCCCAGATGGTCCAGGTCTACGAAAAGATCATGGACGCCATCGCCGCCAGCCAGCGGGCCAATGTGGAGGGTCAGCTGGACTTCTTCGGCATGGCAGGCGGCGGCCAGCGGGCGGACGATGTGGCCCTGCCGGACATTCCGGAATTCTCCGCCACGGAGCGGATGTTCATGGAGAAGGAGACCACCGGCCTCTATCTCAGCGGCCACCCCATGAGCGACTACCGGGGCGCCGCCCGGGCCGCCGGAGCCGTATCCATCCACAGCATCCTGGAGGATGCCGAGCAGCAGGGAGGCCGCTTCAGTGACGGGCAGCTTTTGACCATCGCCGGTGTCATCACCGTCTCCCGCACCCGCACCACCAAGAACAATACTCTCATGGCCTATGTCACGGTGGAGGATGAGCTGGCCTCCATGGAGCTTTTGTGCTTCAGCCGGGTCATCGACCGCTGCGGTGCCTATATGCAGGTGAACCTGCCGGTGCTGGTAAAGGGCCGGCTGTCCCTGCGGGATGATAAGCCGCCGCAGCTGATGTGCGACTACATCGAGCCCCTGAAGAAGGGGGAGGAGGCAGGCGATGCCTCCGAGGCGTCCCAGGCGGCGCCTGCCGGCGGCCCGGAAACCACCGTGTACCTCCGGATCCCCAGTGTGGACAGCAGGGAATACCGCCAGCTGGAGCGGGTCCTGGGCATGTTCGAGGGGGAGGACACCCTGAAGCTCCGCATCGCCGATACCGGCCGCCTGCTGGGCGCAAAATGCCTGGCGCACCCGGCGTTTCTGGAGGAATGCCGGCTGTGGCTGGGGGAGGAGAATGTGGTGGTCAGGAAAAATGCTGTAAAGTGAAATGGCTTTTCAGAGATGGAAAGGAGAGATGTTTATGGCAGCCGGCTTTATCCATGACAAGCTGGAGATACGCTTTTTAATACTCTATATCGCCTCCCGGCTCCATGAGCCGGTGTCCGGGGAGGACCTCCAGGAGCTGACCATGATCGACCCCGGGGTCAACTACTTCGACTTCTCGGTGTGCCTGGCGGATCTGGTGAAAACGGAGCACCTGTTCCGGGACGGGGAGGGGAATTACAGCGTCACCGCCAAGGGCTTGCGCAACAGCAGCATCTGCGAGCCGTCGCTGCCCTATTCCGTGCGGCTGCGGGCGGATAAGGAGATCGCCTATTTCCGCCAGGAGCTGCTGCGGCGCTCCCGGGTAAAGGGCACGGTGCACGCCCGGGAGGACGGCACCTACACCGTGGAGCTGCACCTCAGCGACGCCCAGGTGGATCTGATGAACCTGGAGCTGATGGTGGCCACCCGGCAGATGGCCGAGGATCTGAAGGCCCGCTTCGAGAAGGACCCCGAGAAGGTGTTCTCCGACATTCTGGCGGCCCTCTACGGCGGATAAACAATTGTATCGGCAAAATGCCCCGGCGCGCCGCGCCGGGGCATTTCCTTCTTTTACGCTATCATAATCCGGGACAACCTCTCATAGAGTGTGTCTGTAAGGATGTGATGTACATGGTAGAGCCCATTGCACGCTACGAGCTGGCCTGCCGGCTGCTGCCCGGCCGGTGGCAGACGGCGGCCCGGCAGCTGCCGGACCACAGCAAGGCCCTTGCCGAGGAGATACGCCTGCGCAGCGGCCGGGCGGCCACGGTGCTGCTGCCGGAGGGGGAGCGGCTCCTCATGCCCCAGGCCCCGCAGCAGACAGTGCTGCCCGGGGAGTTAGAGCAGCTCTGTGACATTGTCAGCGGCTATTCCCGCTACGCCGTGACCCAGACACTGGCCCAGGGGTATCTCACCGCCGCCGGGGGCTTTCGGGTGGGCCTGTGCGGCACCGCCGTGATCAGCGGCGGCGTGAGCACCAACCTCCGGGAGATATCCTCCGCCGTCATCCGCATCGGCAGGGAGCAGCGGGGCATTGCCGGGCCCCTTCTGCCGGCGCTTTGGGAGAAGGACCGCTTTTGCAGCACCCTGCTCCTCTCGCCGCCCGGCGGCGGCAAAACAACGCTTCTGCGGGAGCTGGTGCGCTGCCTCTCTGACGGGACGGAGGCCCACGGTGCCCTGCGGGTGGCCCTGGCGGATGAGCGGGGGGAGGTAGCCGGGATGTACCGGGGCACGGCCCAGCTGGAGGTGGGCAGCCACACGGATGTTTTAGACGGCTGTCCCAAGGCCATTGCCGCGGAGATATTCATGCGGTCTATGAATCCCCAGGTCATCGCCGTGGACGAGATCACCGCCCAGGCGGATATATGGGCCATGGAGGCCGCCGCCCACTGCGGCGCGGCGCTTTTGGCCACGGTCCACGGCGCCTCCGTGGAGGAGCTGCGGCAAAAGCGTCTCTTCGGCAGACTGCTGCGGACGCGGCTGTTCAGCCGGGCGGTGATCATCTCCCGGGAGGAAGGCGTCCGGCGCTACCGGGTGGAGCAGCTGGCATGATGGGAAGAATACTGGGCACGGTCTTGGTGCTCTCCGCCGCCGGGCTCACCGTATGGGAGCATTTTGCCAGCGTCGCCCGGGAGCGGGCCGCGCTCACGGCGCTGATCTCCGCCCTGGAGTACATCGCCGGGGAGATACGCTGGCGCCGCCGGCGCCTGCCGGACATCTTTCGGGATCTCTCCCGGCGGCCTCACCTGGGCCGGCGGTTTGAAAGATTGAGTGATATGCTGGAAAGCAATATAGCTTTACATAGTGCATGGAAGCAAGTGTTTTGCGATTGGGAGCCGGAGGCGGGTGAGGTGATCCTCCGGGCGGACCTCACCGGGGATGCAGAGCACATCGTCAAGAGCCTGCTGGGTACGGCTCAGGAGCTCCGGGAGCTGCGGCAGGACCGGAGCCGGGGGCGGAAGGAAAAGGACAAGACCTTTCTTGCGGTGGTGTGCAGCGGCGCGGCGGTGCTGCTGATCCTGCTGCTATGAGGATGGAGCATGGATGTTGAACTGATTTTTAAGATCGCGGCCATCGGGATCCTGGTGGCTGTGCTGAATTTGATCCTTGTCCGCTCCGGACGGGACGAGCAGGCGCTTTTGACCACGCTGGCGGGCCTGGTGGTGGTGCTGATGATCCTCCTGCAGCAGATCGCCGACCTCTTTTCCATGGTCAAGAGCTTGTTTGCCCTGTGATGGAGGGGGCGTTTCAGGTGGCGGCGGTGTGCCTTTTGTGCACCGTGCTGACGCTGCTTTTGAAGGGAACGGAGCCGGCCGCGGCGCTGTGTATCTCCCTGGGGCTGTGCCTGGCGGCGGGCCTTTTGCTGGGCCGGCGCCTGGGGGAGCTCTGGGATCTGGCCCGGGGGATTTTGGCGGCAGGGGGCCTGGAGGAGAGCTGGTTTTTGCCCCTGTGCAAGGTGGCGCTCATCGCCCTGGTGTGCCGCCTGGGAGCGGAGCTTTGCCGGGACGGCGGCGCGGGAACGCCTGCGGCGGTGACGGAGCTTGCCGGGATCCTGGCGGGGCTTATGGCGGCTGCGCCGCTGCTGCAGGAGGTGTGGGAGCTTTTTACGAAACTGCTATGAAAAGATTTTGCCTGCTTTTGCTGCTGCTGTTGTTGCTCGCGCCCTGCCGCGCCGGCGCGTCGCTGCCTCCAGAGGTGGCTGACGCCTTGCCCCCGGAGGCGGCGGAGGTGATAGAGGAGCTGGGAGAGGAGAGCTCCGATTTTTCCCGGGGCCTGCGGATCATAGGGGAGAAGCTGCAGGCGCTGCTGCCGGACTATCTGCGCCGGGGCCTGCGCAGCGCCGGGGTACTGCTGGGCATCTGCGCGGTGTGCACCACCGCGGAGGGCATCTTCACCGGGGTCTCGGCCAACCGGGACTATGTGGACATGGCCGGCGTGCTGTGCCTGACGGTGGTATCGGCGGAGAAGCTGGAGAGCATGATCGGCCTGGGGGCCCGGACCGTGGAGGAGCTGCATGTATTCTCCCGGGCCCTTTTGCCAACCCTGGCAGCGGCGGTGGCAGCCGGGGGCGGCCTCCTCTCCGCCGGGGTCCACGAGACCGCTACCATCCTCTTTTCCGATGTGCTCATCTGGCTCATCAACAGCTATCTTCTGCCCCTGACCTACTATTTCATCGCCCTGTCCGCGGCGGGCGCCATGCTGCCCCGGCAGCACCTGGGGGAGCTGGCAGGGGGCGTAAAAAAGGCGGTGACTTGGCTTTTGACCGGTTTTCTTCTGCTTTTTACCGGCTATCTCACGCTCTGCGGCGCCGGCGCTGCCTCGGCGGATTCCCTGACTCTGCGGCTGACCCGCAGCGCGATCTCCGCCGCGGTGCCGGTGGTGGGGGGCATCGTATCCGACGCGGCGGACAGCGTTCTGCACAGCGCGGGGCTCCTGAAGGGCGCCCTGGGCGCCGCAGGGATGCTGGCGGTGCTGGGCTGCTGTCTTACGCCCTTTCTTACCATGGCGGTGCAGTACCTGCTCTATAAGGCCGCGGCCTTCCTCTGCGGTCTTTTGGGCGGCGAGCGGCTGCGGGAGTATATGAGCCGCCTGGGGGATGCCTTCGGTCTGGTGCTGGGCATGACCGGGAGCTGCGCCCTGCTGCTTTTGATCTCCATCGCCTCCTGCGTATCGGTGGTGACGGCATGACGGCTCTTCGCATGTGGCTCTTGGGAGTCCTGGCGGCGGCCCTGGTGATCTCCCTGCTGCAGAGCGTGATGCCCCAGGGCGCCTTTGCCGCCCTGGGGCGGCTGCTCAGCGGCCTTACCATGGTGCTGGTGCTCCTGCAGCCCCTGACCGGCGGGGAGCTCCGGGCCCTGGGAGGGCATCTCGCCGGCATCGGCACGGGCATCACGGCGGAGGAGCGGGCGGAGGACTATCGCCGGGAAAACTATCTGGCTCAAGAGGAACTCATACAGCGGGAGGCAGGCGCATATATTGCAAAAACAGCCGAAGAGCTGGGGCTTACCTGCCGGGCCGAGGTTCGGTGCCGGGAGGAGAACGGTCTGCCCCTTCCCGATGCCGTGACACTGGATATATCCTATCATCCGGGCCTGTCGCGGCGCATCGCGAAGGAGCTGGGCATCCCCGCGGAGCGGCAGAGCTGGCAGGGGGGCTGAGCATGAACAGGGAAAAACTCATCGGTGCGCTGAAGAAGGGGAAGCTGGCCCTTTTGATCCTGTTGGCCGGCATTTTGCTGCTGCTGCTTCCCTCCGGCAAGTCCCAGGGGACCGGCGGCGAAAAGAAGGAGAATACCGCCTGCGCCGCCGAGCAAACGGAGAGGCGGATGGAGGAGCTGCTGCGCCATACGGCGGGGGTGGGGCGTGTCCGGGTGATGCTGACACTCCAGAGCTCCTCTCGCCTCACGCTGGCCCGGGACCAGAGCGATACCCGGCGGCAGGAGGAGGAAAAGAGCCAATCCCAGGTGGTGACCCTCCCCCGGGGCAGCGGCTGCCAGGAGGTGGTGGTCACGGAGGAGCTCTACCCCACCTACCGGGGGGCCGTGGTCACCTGCGAGGGGGCGGCGGATCCCCAGGTGCGCCTGCAGGTGGTCAAAACGGTCTCGGTGCTGACGGGTCTGGGCAGCGACAGGATCACCGTTGTGCAATGGCAGTCATAAAGCATTAAAAAAATAAAGCAGGAGGAAGGACATGAAAAAAATCGCATTGTGGAAGAACTGGAAACGGCATGCCGTGGTGCTGGGCGTGCTGGTGCTGGTGGGGGCATCGGTGTATCTCAACTGGAGGTATGCCGGCAATGTGGCCGAGAGCGGCAAGATCCTGGGCGAGGCGACCCTGGTGAAGGACGAAACCAACCCGCAGACGCCTGCCCCGGAGGACGACTACTTCGCCACGGCCCGGCTCAACCGCCAGCAGGCCCGGGACAGCGCCATCAGCCTGCTGCAGCAGGCGGAGACCGACGAAAATGCCGCCGAGGATGTGCTCAACGAGGCCTCCCGCACCCTGCAGGTGCTGGCGGGCTATACCGTGGCCGAGTCCCAGATCGAGAGCTTGGTCACCGCCAAGGGCTATGCCGACTGTGTGGTGTTTATGGGTGTGGACTCCTGCAGCGTGGTGGTCTCCGACCCGGATGGCCTCGATGAGGTGGACGCCGCCCGCATCAAGGACATCGTGGTCAGCGAAACCGCCTATACCCCCAACCAGATCAAGATCATGGAGGCAAATTAACGGTTGTAATTTCGTGAAGGAAATGGTATACTGTGAGGTACGAATGAAAACCGACACGAATGAAACGGATAAGGAGAATGTCCTATGGCGGATAACCGTGAATACATGACATATAAAGAGGAGCTGGGCTCCATCCAGATCGCCGATGAGGTCGTCGGCTCTATTGCGGCCGGCGCCGCCATGGAGATCGAGGGCGTCAGCGGCCTGAGCAACGGCAATGTGGCGGATCTGGTGAGCGTGAAAAACAAAAAGCTGGCGGCCAAGGGCATCCGCCTGGAGAAGGGGGAGGACGGCGCCGCCGTGCTCACCGTGTGCATCCTGGTGCGCTATGGCTGCAATGTGGGCGATGTGGGCAAGAAGGTGCAAAACGCCGTGTACGCCGCCCTGGAGGGCATGACGGGACTTAAGATCGGCAAGGTCAATGTCCATGTGGGCGGTATCAGCTTCAACTAAAGAGATCGGGGAAGAAGAGAATGACACGCAGTACTGCAAGAGAGATCGCCACGCACATGGCCTATGCCCTGAGCTACACCGACCTGGATACGGAGAGCTTCCTCAGCGAGCAGCTCACGGAGGAGAACTTTGCCGACCTTTCGGCGGAGTGCGGCATCTATGCCGAGCTCCCCGATCAAAATCAGATGGAGTATATCCGCCGGCTGGTGTCCGGCGTAGCCGAGCACGCGGCGGAGCTGGATGAATACATCGAGAAATACGCCAAGAACTGGCGCTTCCAGCGCATCTCCCTGGTGGCCGCCGCCATCATGCGGGTGGCCATGTTCGAGATCATGTACATGCCGGATATCCCCCACGGCGTTGCCATCAACGAGGCCGTGGAGATCGCCAAGAGGTACGAAGAGCCGGAGGTGGTGAAGTTCATCAACGGCATTCTCGGCAGCTTCCTGCGGGACGAGATCAAGGAATAAGACCATCAGGCAGAGCCGCCCATGGCTCTGCCTTTTTCCCATGCAAAGGAGGTGCTCTCGTGGATGAGCCGCATATTTTTTCCGTAACAGAAGTAAACCATCTGATCAAGGGCCTCTTAGAGGAGGTGCCGCCGCTGCAGGACATTATGATCCGCGGCGAGCTGAGCAACTATAAGATCTACCCCTCCGGGCACCACTATTTCACCCTTAAGGACGGCGAGTGCGCTCTGCGGTGCGTGATGTTCCGGGGCGCCGCCGCCCGCCTTGCCTTCCGTCCGGAGAGCGGCATGAAGGTCATCGCCTCGGGGCGCATCAGCGTCTATCCCCGGGACGGGGCCTATCAGCTCTACTGCACCGCTCTCCATGCCGACGGCATCGGCGACCTCTATGTGGCCTTTGAGCAGCTGAAGGAAAAGCTGCGTCAGGAGGGCCTCTTCGATCCCGCCCATAAAAAGCCCCTGCCCCGGTATCCCCGGCGCATCGCCATCGTCACCAGCTCCGCCGGCGCGGCGGTCCACGACATGATCCGCATTCTCCGGGCCCGGTATCCCGTCGCCAAGGTGCTGCTTTTGCCGGTGCGGGTCCAGGGCCTGGAGGCACCGCCGGAGATCGTGGGCGCCATCCGCTATGCCAACCGCTGGCAGCTGGCGGATGTGCTCATCACCGGCCGGGGCGGCGGCTCCATCGAGGATCTGTGGGCCTTTAATGACGAGCGGGTGGCCCGGGCCATCTATGACTCTGAGATCCCGGTGATCTCCGCCGTGGGCCACGAGCCGGATGTGACCATCGCCGATTTTGTGGCGGATGTCCGGGCCTCCACCCCCTCCAACGCGGCGGAGCTGGCGGTGCCGGACCGCGCCGGGGTGCTCCAGAGCGTGGAGCAATACCGGGGCCGGATGCTGCAGGCACAGCGCAGCCGCCTTGTGCAGGCGCAAAAGCACCTGCAGATGCTCTCGGAAAAGCGGGTGCTCCAGGACCCCACCGCCTTTTTGCAGGACAAGGGCCTGCTGCTGGACAAGCTCCACAGCCGCCTGGCCCTCCTGGGGCAGAGCCGGGTGGAAAAAGAGCACCGGCGCTTTGCCCAGCTTACCGCCGCCCTGGACGCCCTCTCACCGCTGAAGGTGCTGGCCCGGGGCTACGCCATGGCCCAGACCCGGGACGGCACTGTGATCAAAAGCGCCGCCCAGGTGGAGACCGGGCAGCACATTCGCCTGCAGCTGGGGCAGGGTGTCCTGGGCTGCACCGTGGAGAATAAAGGAGAATGAATATGGGAAACATGACCTTTGAAGAAAAGATGAAGCGTCTGGAGGAGATCGTGGCCAAGCTGGAAAAGGGCGATGCCCTCCTGGGCGAGAGCTTGCAGCTCTTTGAGGAGGGCACCGGCCTGGTGGGCGACTGCCGCCGGGAGCTGGAGAGCGCCGAGCAGCAGGTGGTGAAGCTCATGAAGGGCGCCGACGGGGCACCGGTGGAAACCAATTTCTTAGACGAGGAAGCGTGATGGATTTTAAGCAGCAATACGCCGCCTATCAGGAGGCGGTGGAGAAATATTTGCAGGGCCTCTTTCAGGGCGATACTGGCTATGGCCGGCTCTACGAGGCCATGCGCTACAGCGTCCTGGCGGGGGGAAAGCGCATCCGCCCGGTGCTGACCCTGGAGATGGCCCGGCAGGGCGGCAGCGACTGGCGCCTGGCCCTGCCCTATGCCTGCGCCCTGGAGCTGGTGCACAACTACAGTCTCATCCACGACGATCTGCCCTGCATGGACGATGATGACCTCCGCCGGGGCCAGCCCACCTGCCATAAGAAATACGGCGAGACCCTGGCCATCCTGGCCGGAGACGCCCTGCAGCCGGAGGCATTCCGACTCATTGCCAAGGCACCGATGATGACCGCCGAGAGCCGCATCGAGGCGGTGCAGGTGCTGGCAAGAGCCAGCGGAGCTGACGGTATGGTGGCCGGGCAGGTGCTGGACACCCTCTGCAGCGTGACGCAGGAGCCGGGCATTCTGCAGCGCAACCGCCTGAAGACCGGCGTGATGATCTCCGCCGCGGCGGAGCTGGGCTGCGTTGCCTCCCGGATGAACGCCGCCATGCGCCGCCAGGCCGTCAGCTATGCCGACCATATCGGCCTGGGCTTCCAGCTCCGGGACGACATCTTGGATGTGGTGGGGGATCAGGCGGTGTTCGGCAAGCCCATCGGCTCGGACCGCCAGGAGGGCAAGGTCACCATGGTGGACCTCCTGGGCATGGACGCCTGCCAGGACAAGGTGCTGGAATGCTCCCAGCGGGCCAAGGCGGAGGTGGCCCTGTGGCCGGATCACGATTTTCTCTTCGCCCTGGCGGACAGTATGGTCCGGCGGGACAAGTAAATCACCAAGCGGGCCTCCCCCGGGGAGGCCCGCTTTTTCCACATCTGCCATTGTCAAATGGGAAAAGCTATGGCATAATAGCGGGGATAATGGCGAAAGGAGGCGGGGATATGGAGCGAAAAGCCCTGGGGGATAAGCTGTGCCTCTCCGGCATCGACGGCCAGGCGGCGGGCATTGCCCGGGAAATGGGCTTGGGCTTTGAGGTCACGGCCTTTTGTCAGGCCTCCCTGCTGGCGGACGGCCCCACCCTGGCCGCCGCGGAGAAGGACACCGCCGGACAGAACCGCCTGTGGCTCCACGCGCCCTTTGCAGAGCTCCACCCCTGCGCCATCGATCCGCTGGTGAGAAAGACCGCCCGCCGCCGCTACCGGGAGACCATGGCCGTGGCCCGGCATCTGGGTATTCGGCACATCGTCATCCATGACGGCTATGTGCCCATGGTCTACTTCCCGGAATGGTTCATAGAGCAGTCGGTGCTCTTTTGGCAGGATTTTCTCCGGGAGGTGCCGGCGGACATGACCCTGGCCCTGGAGAATGTCATGGACGAAGACCCCCGGCTGCTGCGGGCCGTGCTGGAGGCGGTGGATGACCCCCGGCTGGTCTGCTGCTGGGATGTGGGCCACGCCAACACCCGGGTCAGTGCCCTGCCGCCCGGGGAGTGGATCGCGCCGCTTGCCCCGTGGCTGCGGCATGTACACATCCACAACAACGATGGCGACTGGGATCTCCACGCCCCTCTGGGGCAGGGAAGCATCCCCATGGAGCATGTGCTGGACACACTTTTGGAGCAGTGCCCGGCGGCGGATTTTACCATTGAAAACATGAATTGCCGGCCCTCCCTGGACTGGCTCAGGGAGAAGGGGTATTTATGACAGAGCAGGAACTGAAAAGCTATATCGCGTCCATCGCCCCGGCGGACCGCCGGGTGATGGACGCCGCACGAAAGCGCCAGGCGGAGCTGGCCAAGCCCCCGGGAAGCTTGGGCAAGCTGGAGGACATGGCCGTGCGCCTGGCAGGGCTCACCGGGGCGGTTTGCCCCCGGGTGGAGCACTGCCGGGTGGCGGTGTTCGCCGGGGACAACGGCGTGGTGGCCGAGGGGGTGTCCTGCGCCCCCATCACCGTCACCGCCCAGCAGTGCATCAACATGACCCGGGGAAAGACCGGGATGTCCGCCATGGCCGCCGCCTTCGGCGACCAGGTGGAGGTAGTGGATGTGGGCGTGGCCACGCCGCTGCCCTATGAGCACATCCTGAATTGCCGCATCGCCCCGGGCACGAAAAATCTCCGCCGGGAGCGGGCCATGACCCGCCAGCAGGTGCTGGAGGCCGTGGCTGTGGGTATTCAGGCAGCGGAGCGGGCCAAGCGTGCGGGCGTGGACGCTCTGGGCATCGGCGAGATGGGCATCGGCAACACCACCACCTCCTCGGCGGTGCTGGCCGCCCTGACGGGCCGCAGCGCCCGGGAGGTCACGGGGCGCGGCGGCGGCCTGACGGACGACGGCTTTGCCCTGAAAAAGAAGGTCATCGAGGAGGCCCTGGCCCTGCACCGCCCCGATCCGGCGGATGTACCGGATGTACTCTCGGCGGTGGGGGGCTTTGACCTGGCCGCCATGACGGGTGCCTATCTGGGCTGCGCCCGGCTGCGCCTGCCGGCGGTGGCCGATGGCCTTATCTCCGTGGTGGCGGCCCTGTGCGCCGTGCGCCTGTGCGGCGCGGTGAAGGACGCCCTTTTCCTCTCCCATAGCTCCTATGAGGTGGGCTATCAGATCGCTGTAAAGGAATTGGGCTTAACACCATGTCTGGACATGGATATGCGCCTGGGGGAGGGCAGCGGCTGCGTGCTGCTGTTCCGCATCCTGCAGGCGGCCTGTGCCATGACCGCCGGCATGGCCACCTTCGCCCAGGCGTCCATTGAGGACGGCTATCTGGACGAGATACGGGCCCACGACAGCTTTACGGTGGAAAAAACATGAGAGTTTTATTGTTAGGCGGCAGCAAAAGCGGAAAGAGCACCGCGGCCCAGCACCTGTGCCGGGCCCTGGGCGGAGATGGCCCCCTTTATTACTGGGCCACCATGACCCCCCGTGACGAGGAGGATCGCGCCCGCATCGCCCGGCACATCGCCGACCGGGACGGCTGGGGCTTTGCCACCGTGGAGCGCCCCCGGGATCTCCCCGGGGCCCTGGAGCAGGTGGAGGCGGCGGGCTGCGTGCTCTTTGACAGCGTCACGGCGGCGCTCTCCGAGCGGATGTTCGGCGCGGAGTTTGCAGAAAACGCCCCGGACATCGTGGCGGAGGAGCTTTTGACCGTCAGCCGCCATGTGCGGCACTTTGTGGCGGTGTGCGATGATATTTTCCGCGGCGGCGAGATATACGAGGACTGGACGGAGGTCTATGTCCGGGGCCTGGCGGCCATCGCCCGGCGGCTGGCGGCGGAATTCGATGCGGTCTGCGAAATGTCCGGAGGTCTGCCGCATCTGTGGAAAGGGGAGTGGCCCTTGTGAAAAAATGCATAACGGGCTTTTTCATGGCCTGGGGCATGTTTCTGGCGGTGCCCTGTCCCTATAAGCGTTGGGATGAGGCGGCCCGGGGGCAGATGCTCTGCGCCCTGCCCTTTATCGGGGCCGTCGTGGGGGGCTTCTGGGTGCTGTGCGCCTGGCTGAGCGGCTTTCTGCCGGCAGCTCTGGGGGCTGTGCTCTGCGCCGCCGCCCCCTGGCTGGTCACGGGCTTTTTCCACCTGGACGGCTACATGGATGTGTGCGACGCGGTGCTCTCCCGCCGGGATCTGGAGACCCGCCAGCGCATCCTGAAGGACTCCCGCTGCGGGGCCTTCGCCGTCATCGGCATGGTGCTGCTGGCCCTGTGCCAATGGAGCGCCTTCCTGGGCGCCTGGGTACCCTGGGGGGCCCTGCTTTTTATCCCGGTGGCCAGCCGTGGGGCGGCAGCCCTGGCGGTGCAGACCCTGCGGCCTATGGGCACCAGCCAGTATGCGGCCCTGGCCCATAAGCCGGCGCCGGTGGTGTGGAGCGCCCTGCTGCTGGCGCTGGCCGCTGTGCTGCCGCTTTTTCTGTGGCACAGCTTCGCGGCCCTCGCGGCGGCAGCGGTATATTGGCTTTGTGTTCTGTGGGCCGGCCGCCAGCTGGGGGGAATGTCCGGTGATGTCTCCGGCTTTGCCCTGACCCTGGGAGAGCTGGCCGGGGCGTTAGTGGCGGTATGTGTGAGGTGAGAGTATGATCTTGATCATTGGCGGCGCCTTTCAGGGAAAGTGTGCCTATGCGGTAAAAACCTACGACCTGCGGCCGGAGGACATCTGCGACCTGGCCCGGGAGGACCCGGTGCCCGGCAGGCGGTGCTACCTTCACCTGGAGGCCCTCAGCCGCCGGGAGGCGGACTTAGAGCGGTATCTGCCGCTTTTCGAGGAGGCCGTTGTGGTCTCCCGGGAGGTGGGCGGCGGCATCGTGCCGATGGATGCCGCTGAGCGGTCCTGGCGGGAGGCCCACGGCACCTTTTTGCAGACCCTGGCCCGCCGCAGCCGCCGGGTGGTGCGTATTCTTTGCGGACTGGAGGAGATTTTGAAATGAAATTGACCATCCTGCGCCATGCGCAGACGGAGGGCAGTCTACACGACCTTTACTATGGCGTGGCCGATATACCGGCCTTAGAGGACGCTCTGGCGGAGCTCCACGCCCGGGCGGCGGATTTCCCCACCGCCCCGCGCTACTATACCAGCGGCCTTCTGCGCACGGAGCAGACCTTCCGGGCCATCTATGGGGAGCTGCCCCATACCCGGCTCCCCGGCCTTCAGGAGATGGACTTCGGCATCTTTGAGATGCATTCCTATGAAGAACTGAAGGACGACCCGGCCTTTTTGCAGTGGATCCAGGATCCCGAGCACCTTCCCTGTCCCGGCGGCGAGTGCGTGCCGGAGGTGGTGGCCCGGAACATGGCCGCCATCGCCCAGGTGCTGGCAGGGGAGGGGGACGCCGTATGCGTCATCCACGGCGGGGTCATCGCCAACCTGATGATGCAGTGGTTCGGCGGCGACCGCTTTACCTATCCCCGGAAGCCCGGCACGGGCTACACCGTGACCTTCGAGGAGGGCCGGCCGGTGGGCTATGCGCCCATCCCGGAATAAGGAGAATATTTGCGGAGCTCCCTTGACATACCACGGGATTTGGTGTATAGTTTTTCATGGTGTGGAGGGGAGCTCTGCACCCAATAGAATATCGAAAAAGTTCTGTGACGCCGTGTGACTGTTTGCCGCAAAGATGACACCTCATCAGGCAGCAGTCTAAAAGGAATATGGGTACCGAAACCCACTGCGGACGGCACTGTGAGCGCAAGGAAGTGACCGAAACGGCTTTGAGCCGCTGGGTAATACCGCCATTGGAGCGCAAGCTCTGAGAAGGTAGGTCATGTACGCAGAAACGAGAGTTTCATGGCGCGAGGGCAGTAGAATTGCACGGTCGAGAGCTTGTTTACAGCGGCGCTTCATCGTTGTGACGAAAAGAGATGTGTGCGCTGGCGAATTCGTCAGCGCCGTTTTTATGTGTCAGGTGCCGGCTGTCCTTGGACAGTCGGCCTTTTTCGTCAGGTGAAACGATGCGCTGCATCCCCTTTGCTAAGCCAGGACGGTCGACGCAGGGCCGTCAGCTTTTCCATAGGGCGGAAGCGGCATGAAGCCGTGCCGCTTCCGCCCGACCTCATTTCTTCGGAGGATGATCGGCACGCCCGCCCTGCCTTGCAAGGCGGCGTTCTTTTTTACAGAAGACAGCACCGGACATAAGAAACTGGATGAAAAAGGCCGGAATGGGAATGAAGATCGATCGCAGAAATAAAAAACCGTATATACTCCGGCTATCCGGGCTGGTGCTCTTGGCCGCGCTTTTGGCGGCGGCAGCGCTGCTGCTGCGAGGTGCTGCCCATACGCCGCCCGCCGCCCCGGCGGATCGGGCCTTTCGCGGCGTGAACCTGCGGCCGGTGCCCCTTCGGTATGACGCCGCGGCACCGGAGGAGACCCAGGCCCCGGAGGAAAACCGGGAGGGGGAGTCCCAGCAGCCCCAGGATAAGCCGGAGCCCAAGGAGCAGCAGACCGAGACCCAGCAGCCCGGCGGCGGCGCCGGGGGCGAGGAGAAGAAGGAGCAGGAGGGCTCCCCCGCCGACAAGGATAAGACCGACACCGAGAAGCCCCGGATGCAGCTGGTGACGGATCTTAAGAACAGGACCATCCCCTACGGTGAGCTGCCGGAGGGAAAGCTGCAGTTTTATGCCTACCTGCAAAATGCGGAGAAGGGCGCCTCTGTCCGGGTCCTCTTAGAGGGTCGGCGGCTCAGCGGCAGCGCCGGCGGGCGGTTTTCCGCCGCCCTGCAGCAGGGGAAGAATGTTTTCACCCTGCTGGTCTATCAGGACGGCACGCTCCTGCAGACTGTTACAAAGACCGTGCATTACCAGGCCCCCATGGCGGATGGCGACAATGCCCAGGTGGGAGAGGACCCCCCCACCATCGTCACCAATCTGCGGGACGAGGGCAACACCGTAAGAAACAAGAACTTCACCCTGCAGGTCACCGCCTATAACAGCCGGGGCGCCATCTATCACAATCACCTGCGGGTGCTGCTGGACGGTGTGGAGATCACCCAGTATACCGGCGGCAGCACGGTGGAGTATCCGCTCTATCTGAAGCCGGGCACGGTGGGGGACAGCATCCGCCACACCGTGGAGGTCATCGCCTGGGACGATAACGGCAGCTCCTCCTATAAAAAATACACCATCGACTACCTCTTTTCCGAGGAGGGTCAGGTGATCGGCGCGGCCACGCTGCGGCTGGATCTCACCACCCTGGGCATGGGGATCGTGGACAGCGAGACCTACGATGTGCGCCAGGGGGAGGCGGCCTCCTATCTGGCGGCGCGCTTTTTGGAGGATATGGGCTTTACCGTTTCCGCCAAGGGCACAAAAGAGGTGGGCTATTATCTGCAGCGTATCAGCGGAGGCGGCGCCTTTGCCGATGCGCAGATCCCCGCGGAGCTTAAAAATCTCCTAACCCTGGACGGCTGGGAGATCAAGCGCCCGGCCGCCTATAAGGACTCCTTGGGGGAATTTGACTACACCGTGGGCTCCGGCTGGATGTTCTCCGTCAACGGCTATTATCCCGGCCAGAGCTTGAGCAATGTCTACCTGGATGACGGCGATGTGCTGAGCTTGGTGTTCACCCTGGCCTACGGAAAGGATATCGGCGGCGCGGCGGCCGCCGGCAATCGGGGGACCTTACCCTTCTACTGCGGCACATGGCTGGGGGGCACCTATACGCCGCAGCATGTTTTTGAAAACGGAAAATGCGCGGTCTGCGGCCAGGCGCAGGAGGCCCATGTCCACACCTGGGCGGAGACGGTCGCGGCGGCGCCCACCTGCGAGGCGCCCGGGGAAATGACCCTCACCTGCACGGAATGCGGCGAGATAAGTACCCGGAGCATCCCGGCCCTGGGCCACGATTACAAGATGGGCCCGGTGCAGCGGGAGAGCGCAGAGAGCTGCACCGCGGAGTTCACCTGCACCCGATGCGCCGCTCACCGGAGCATCCCATGCACCCTGGAGGTCATCGACCGCCGGGAGCCCACCTGCGGACAGGACGGCTGCATCATCTACCGGGCCGCCGGCACCATCGACGGTACGGCGGTCTCCGGCACCGTGACGGATGTGCTGCCGAAGACCGGAGAGCATACCTATGCGGACGGAAGGTGTACCATTTGCGGCCGGGAGGAGGAAGAGGAAACATGAAAAAATATCTGAAAGTGCTGGCGCTGCTGCTTCTGTGTGCCTGCCTTATGCCGGGATCGGCCCGGGGGGCGGCGCCGCAGGAGGACCCCGCGGCACTGATCCTGCAGGCGGCGGAGGCGCAGCGCGCCCGGTACGCCCAGGGCGGCGCCCTCCTCTCCCGGCAGGAGGTCCTGCCGGCAGGGGACTCGGCAGTGGCGGATTGGTTTGCTATCGCCATGGCCCGCAGCGGCATCCCCGAGGATTATGATACCTATCTGGTGGCTCTGCGGCGCTATGTGGAGAGCGCTTATGCCGGGGAAGGTCTTTCCCTTTATAAGGCCACGGAGTGGCACCGCATCGCCCTGGCTGTCACGGCCCTGGGCGGGGATGCATCCGCCTTCGGCACGCACTCCGACGGCACTCCCATCGACCTTATTGCCGACGGCTGCTATAACTGCGTGGTGGAGGGCGGCCCCGGCGCCCAGGGACTCAATGGCTGGATATACGCCCTTTTGACTGTGGATTCCGGCGGCTATGCCGCCGGGGAGAGTGCGGTCTATACCCGGGAGGATATGCTCGGGGCCATCCTCGCCGCCCAGGCGGCGGACGGCGGCTTTTCCCTGGATGGCGGCCCGGCGGACGCGGACATCACCGCCATGGCCCTGCAGGCCCTGGCCCCCTATGCCGATCAGTATGGGGAGGCCATCGACCGAGGTTTGACGGCCCTCTCAGCGCTGCAGCTGGAAAACGGCGGCTTCAGCTCCTGGGGGGCGGAGAGCGCCGAGAGCAGTGCCCAGGTGATCCTGGCGCTTTGCGCCCTGGGTCTTGACCCGGAGCGGGAGGCACGATTTATAAAGCCCGGCGGCGACCCGGTAGCGGCGCTGCTGCGCTTCCGCACGGAGGACGGCAGCTTTGCCCATACCGACACCGCCGACCCCATGGCCACGGAGCAGGCGATGCAGGCCCTGGAGGCCCTGCGGCGCCTCCGGATCGGTGAAGACAGTTTTTTTCAGATGAAGGACGCCGCCAAGCCGCCCCAGTGGACGCAGCAAGCGGCGGAGGCGGTCCCGGCCGCCGATAAAAGGCCCGGAGCGGCTGTCTATATCCTCCCCGCCGTCCTGCTGGCGGCAGGGACCTGCGGCGTGCTTGCCGTGAGAAAGAAAAAAGGAAGTGATGTCCATGAATGAGACTACCGGAAGGATCCTGCAGCAGGTCAACTCCGTGGTCATCGGTAAGGAAGAGGTAACGGAAAAGGTCCTCATGGCGGTGCTGGCCCAGGGCCATGTGCTCCTGGAGGATGTTCCCGGCGTGGGCAAGACCACCATGGCCCTGGCCTTTGCCAGGACCCTGGGGCTGGACAGCCGCCGGGTGCAGTTCACCTCCGACACCATGCCCTCTGACATTATCGGCTTTTCCGTTTACAACAAGGCCACCGGCGCCTTTGACTTCAAAAGCGGCGCGGTGATGACCAATCTGCTCCTGGCCGACGAGATCAACCGCACCTCCAGCAAGACCCAGTCGGCTCTGCTGGAGGCCATGGAGGAATACCAGGTCACGGTGGACGGCCAAACCTATCCGCTGCCGGAGCCCTTTGTGGTGCTGGCCACGCAAAACCCCGTGGGCTCGGCGGGCACGCAGCTGCTGCCCTCCTCCCAGCTGGACCGCTTCATGATCCGCACCACCATGGGATATCCGGACCGGCAGAGCCAGCTGGAGATCCTCCGGGAGCGCCACCATGAAAACCCGCTGGATCGTCTGGAGGGCGTGGTGACCAAAGAGGAGCTCCTGCAGCTGACGGAGCAGGCCAGGCAGGTACATATCGCCGAGAGCATCTATGACTACATCGTGGAGCTGGTGAGCGCCACACGCAGCAACGAATATATTGACCTGGGCATCAGCCCCCGGGGGGCTCTGGCCCTGTGCCGGATGGCGAAGGCCCACGGTTTTGTCCGGGACCGGGATTTTGTGACGCCGGAGGATGTCTACGAGGTGTTTGACGCCGTATGCGCCCACCGCCTGGTGCTCAGCGCCAAGGCCCGGCTGGGCAAGCTCACGGCGGAGGAGATCACCTACCGCATCCGGGAGCAGGTGGCGGTCCCCCAGGTGGCGGCGCTGTGAGCGTCCCTGCAGCCGCCGGCTGGCTATTGACCATCCTATCAGCAGCGGCCCTGTGGGTCACCGCCCCCGGAGGATGGACGCTGGCGCTGGCGCTCCTTACGGTGCTGGTGCCGCTTCTGGGCATCCTGCTGACCCTGCCGGCCCGCAGAGCGGTGGAGCTGGACATCCGGCTGCCCCGGGCGGCGGAGAAGGGGAAAAAGGCGGTCATCCTGCTCCGGGGGGAAAATACATCCCTCCTGCCGCTGCCCCGGGTGCGCTGCTGCTGCCGGCTGGAGAACGGGCTTACCGGCGAGACGGCGGACTGCACCGCTGTTCTCTCCCTCCCGCCCAGGGGCCGGGGAGAGGCGGTGCTGGCGCTGGAGAGCGCCCAGTGCGGCCTATTCACGATCCAGCTGCTGCGCCTGGAGGTCTGCGACCCCTTAGGCATCTGCCGCCTTCCGGTAAAGGCGGCCTGCAGTCTGCAGCTGGCCGTGCAGCCGGCGCTTTTTCCCATGGAGCTGCTGCTGCCCCAGCGCAGCGGTATTTCCCGGGAAAGCGACCGCTATGCCCCGGATCGGCCCGGCTATGACTACTCCGAGCCCTATCAGATCCGGGAATATGTCCCGGGCGACGGGCTCCGGCAGATCCACTGGAAGCTGTCCTCCAAAATGGACAAGCTCATTGTCCGCGACCCGGCTCTGCCTCTGGAGCAGGCGGTGCTGATCCTCTGGGAGCGGGGCGGCAGCCCCACGCCCCGGCAGAGCGATGCCATGGCCGAGGTGATGGCCACCCTGTGCCGGGAGCTTTTGGAGCAGGGGGTCAGCTGCCGTGCCGCCTGGGATCGCGGGGCAGGGGAGCTCGTGACCTTCGAGGCCCGGGAAAAGGAAGAATTCTATGAGCTGCTGCCGCAGCTTCTGAGCGCCTCGCCGTCCTGCGGCGGGGAAACGGCAGCGGAAATGTACCGCCGGCTCTATGGGCTGGAAAACAACACCAAGGTCATCTTTGTGGGCCTGGCCGAGGCGCCGCCCCCGGCGGCGCTGTGCCCGGAGGAGAACTTAGTGTCCCTATTGTGCGGCGGCGGGGAGAGCGGAGCGGGCCGCGTATACAGCTTTGATGAGACCCATTACGCCGGGATGCTGGCGGAAATCGATCTTTGCTGACAGGCAGGAGTAAGAGGAATGAAAAAAACCGCCGGAGGGTTCACAGCAGCCCCGGAAAAACCAATAGCGCGCAGCGTGCTGTCTCCCGGCGCCCTTCTGCGGGTGCTGGGCGCACTGCTGCTTTTCGGCGGCACCGTGGGCCTGCTGGCCGATGGCTTTCCACTGGGAAGCCCCGCGTCCCTCTGCGTCGGGGCCCTGGCCGCGGCGGCAGCGGCGCTCTTTTCCGCCCGGCGGGACCGGCTGCTCTGGCTGCCGATGGGACTTCTCCTGGCGGTCATCTGCTTCTGCGGGATTTTCTCCCATGGGGCGGCAAACGGCTTTTTGCAGCTGGCCAATCAATTCTGCGCCTGGCGGCGGGATATCGACGCCCTGGACTATTCCCCTTACGCCTGCGAGGCAGTGTCCCTGCTGTGGGCACAGCTGCCGGCCTGCGGGGTCTTGGGGCTTTGCCTCGGCGCCTTAGCGGCGCTGCGGCCCCGGGCGAGCTGGGCAGTTTTTGCGGCGGCGGTCATCTTTTCCCTCCGCTGGAGCGTCGGAAGCGGCTGGCTGATCCTGCTGCTTTTGGGCTGCAGCGTGCTGCTCTTCACAGAGGAGCGCGCCCAGGAGGGACCGGTGCCTGCACAGCCCGCGGCCCTGGCACTGCTGATCGTCCTGGCGGCGCTTATCACGGCGGTGGGCCTGACCCTTTCCCAAAGGGTGAGCGTGGACACGCAGAGAGCGGCCAACGCCCTGCACCGGGCGGTGCACGCCCTGCGCTACGAGCCCGCCCGGCAGGCGCTGCCGGAGGGAGACCTGACCCGTCTGCCGGAGAGAGATGCTGAGACCCCCATGCTGGAGGTGACCCTCTCGGAGCCGACGCCGCTCTATCTCCGCAGCTTTGTGGGGCAGCGCTACACCTCCGCCGGGTGGGCCGATGCCGAGGCCCGGGACATGACGGCGGACCATGCGTCCCTCTATGCCTGGCACCTGCGGGGATATAACGGCTTCTCTCAGCTGGCGGCTCTCTCCGAGCTGCTGGGGCAGGGAAAGGACACCCTTACAGTGGATGTACGCCTGCTGGGTGCCTGCCGCGCCGGACGCATCACCCCCTATGAGCTGACGCCGGAGAGCCCGGCGGCGGATCCGGCGCAGCTGCGGGATACCCTGCCCGCTGCCCGGGGGCTTTTCGGGGAAAAGCACTGCTCCTATACCGTGTCGGAAAACCTCACCGCCGAGGCCTACGCCCTGCTGGCCGGACTCAATGAGCGCTGGCAGGAGGAGGGGCTGGAGGACTATCTGAGCTTTGAGGATACCTACCGGGCGTTTGTCTATGAGAACTATCTGGCCATTCCCACCCGGATACAAACGGCTCTTTCGGAGGCGCTGGGGGAGGCCCCCCAGACCATCACCTCCTATGAGGCCAAGCGGCGCATCACGGCGTTTTTAGAGACCGCCGTGGAATATAGCGACACCCCCGCGGCCCTCTCCGGGGGGGAGGACCCCGTCCTGGCGCTTTTGCAGGAGGGGGCCCAGGGCTGCGATGTCCACTACGCCACCGCGGCGGCGGTGATGCTGCGGTATTTCGGCATCCCCGCCCGCTATGTGGAGGGCTATCTCGTCACCCCCGCCGCCATAGCGGGCAGCACCGGGGAGACCACCCTGACCCTTACCGGGCAGGATGCCCATGCCTGGGCGGAATACTATGAGGACGGTGTGGGCTGGGTGCCCTTCGAGGCCGCGCCCGCCTATTATGATGTGATGCCCCAGCCCCAGTGGCTGTGGTTCGAGGAGGATGAAAACGCCCTCTTGAGCGGCTCGGCCGCCGAGAACGGCCAGGGCACCCTCTCCCAGACCCAGCGGCAGAATGAGGTAGAGGAGGAGACCCCGGAGTCGGGAGTACACCTCCAGGAGCTCGTGGAGGGCCTCTATGACTACTTCAGCCGTCTGCATTTGGGTCCCAGGGACTGGCTCTATGTGCTGCTCATCCTTCTGGCCGGTGCCGTAGGAGCCCTTTGCATACGCCGCGGCGTCATCTGCCGCAGGAGGAGCAGGCGCTTTACCCAGCCGGATGCCAATGCCGCGGCGGCGGCCATGTGCGCCTATGTGGTCTGCCTGGCCCGCCTTTGCGGCGTTCCCTGGCGAAATGTGCCCCTTACCCAGCTGGAGAATGCCCTGCAGGACTGGGCAGGGGAAACGATGAATATAAGAGATATCATTACCTGTAATGCAAAAGCACTTTACAGCAATGAGGATGTGTCCCCGGCAGAGCGCCAACGCATGAGAGAGCAGACCGAGACGGCTCTTGCGGTGTGTAAGAGCCGGTGGAGCCCCTGGCAGCGGTTTTATCGGCGCTGGATCTGCTGCCTGTACTGAGAAGGGAGGAAGAAGCATGAAAAAGAGGATCACCGCCCTTCTGCTGGCGCTGTTCATGCTCCTGGAGGGCATTCCCGCCGCCCTGGCGGAGGAGGAGAGCCGCCTGGCGGTGGCCGCCGTCACAGGTGAAAGGGTGGTCATCGCCCCGCAGTATGTGAACGCTGCCGCCGGTGAAACCGTCTGGCAGGTCCTCAGCGGGATGCAGGGACATACCTTTACAGGGGCCGTTGACGGCTTTATCACCGAGATCGACGGCGTTTCTGGGAACTATAACCGCTTTGACGACCGGGGCGGCTACGATCTGAACGCTCCCGCCGCTGACACCGCCTGCTTCGTATTCACCGAGCTCTCTGCCGAGGATCCCGGGGCCTACTGCCGGCTGGTGTGCGCCATGGCGGACTATGCCGAGGCCCAGGAGCCGGTGAGAAACTACGCCGCCGGGGAGTATGCCGCCGCGGAGGCGGCGCTGCTGACGGCGGAGGCCCACGATGCCGCGGCCACGGCTCTGAAGGAGAAAATGGAGGCCTATCAGGCCGTTCTGGACGCGGAGAAAAAGACGCTGCGCCTTACGGTCACCGACCTGAGCGGCAGTCCCCTGACGGACTATGCCTTTGCGGCGAAAAATGCCTACGGCACCGGTTTTACCTTCGCCGCCGGAGAGAAGCTCCAATTGGCGGAGGGCCGCTATGATTTTCAGGTGACCGCCGGCTTCAACGGCGCCCGGGGTACCATGACCGTGCTGGCCGATGGGGCTGTCCAAATGGAGGGCAAGACGGTATCCGCCGTGAAGCTCCCGGCGGACGCCCAATGGCTGGCAGCGCCCATTCTCCACCGCACCTCCGGCAAGCTGGAGGGGGACGCCTATCCCTCTGCGGAGGGGACGGACAACAGCAGCATCTACTATGTGCCGGACGCGGTGAAAAGCGCCTACATCTATTGCCCTGCCGGCAGAGATCTGCCTAAGACCGGCGGCAGCTATAACACAGACTCCGTGTCTTGGGCGGGGCTCTATCGGAACACGGCGGGGGCGGAGATCGAAAAGGTCGGAGCCCCCTGGGCAAGCATCAACGCCGTTCTGAAGGACTTTTTAGATGCCTCCTCCCGGGGCGGCACCGCCGTGATCGAGGCGCGGTACGCCAAGGAGGGCTACACGGCCTATCAGCAGTACCGCATGGAGATCCTGCGGGTCCCCACCCTCAGCGCCCTGGCGCTCAGCGTCCAAGGGATCCCCCAGAATTTCGGCTTTACGCCGGAGGGGGAGCACTATACCTGCCGGGTGACAGCAGATGAAATCACCCTTACGCCCACTGCCTTTGATGAGGCATATGCCGTTTCCGTCAACGGCGAGCCGCTCCGGAGCGGCGAGGGGATGACCGTCGCCCTTACGGAGCCGGAGACGGCTCTTGAGGTGCAGGTGGCTCATGCCGGGCAGAGCAGGCGCTATACGCTGACGGTGGAAAAGACGGCGGCTGTCTCCGTCACCGTGCAGCATGCTGCGGATGTCAAGGTGCATGTCTTCAACAGCGCCGGGGCCGAGATCGGCCCCGCCTCTGCCGGCGGGACCCAGGATGTCTTCCTGCTGGTTCCCGGCGAGGGCTATACCTATGTCACCGATAGGGAGATCTATTACCACGCCAAGGGCTCCTTCACCGCCGAGGCGGGGCTCACCCTCGCCGCCGCCGCGCCGCAAACGGAGGATGCACTGGACGGCCTTTGGCTTGCCGCCAGCTCCATGCCCGTTGCAAAGAACAAAAGCGTTCTTTTACAGGTGCCCAAGGCCCCGGCCCACAGCCATACGGTCTCCGTGACGGATGCAAGCAGCTCCCTCTATATTTGGGTGCAAAACGCTGGCTGCACCTTCACCGCCCTGGAGACCGGCTACACCGTGAACCAAAAGGAAACGGGGAGCACCGGCCAATTCCTGCGGAGCTTCCTTCGCACCGGCGATGAGACCCAGACGCTGACCCTTCGGGCCACAAAAAACGGCGGCGGCGAGGTGGAGCAGTATCAGGACTACATCCTCACGCTCCACAAGACACTGACCCTGAAGGACACCAACGGCCTGCGCCTGACGGCGGAGGGTATAGATACCCCCCTCTCCTACAAAAACACCGCAGGAGAGGAGGTCACGGGCTTTGACCGGGACATCACCGATTACCGGGCCACGCTGCCCCGCAGCACGGAGGAGGCGGTGCTGACGCTGGAGCCCTACGGAGAAAACTACTATGTCTATGTAAACGGCCGCCGCTATGCGCCGCCGGCCGATGAGCAGGGTACCGCCGGCAGCTTCACCGTACGCGTGCCGTTGGATACGGAGAAGGACCAAGAGGTCATCTCCATCACCCCCGGCAGTGAGCGCGTGCCTGCCGGTGCCCAGCGCCGCACCTACACGCTGACCCTCCATAAGAAGGCGGCTGTGGAGACCCTTTTCACCGTGCGGGATCCATCGGGGCAGCCGCTGGCGGATGCGCTGGTGTGCGTATATGATAACCGCACCGGCAAGCGGGTGTGGCCCCGGGAGGATGGCCGCTACCTGCTGGTGGATACGCTGCTCTACACCTATGTGGTCACCTGCCCCGGCTATGTGGGACAGAGCCGGGTCTTTACCGCCGGGAAGGCCGCCAGCGCCCTGAGGCTCACCATGACGGCGGCGCCGGAGAGCCGCTGCGGGGAGGGTATCACCTCCTCCTGGGACTCCTTCCGGGGGAACAATGCGGCCAACGGCGTCATCGAGCACAAGACCCCCATTACCGCACAGAGCGCCTATCTGAGCTGGGCATCGAAGCTGGGCAAGGGCTTTGACACCGCCGCCGTGGGCTGCCCGATCCTGATCACCGAGGACGGCTATGACTACCTCATCGTCTACTCCGGCAAAAAGCTCTTCAAGTTGGATGCCGTTTCCGGCGTCACCGTGGCGGAGGGGGAGATGGACCACAACTCCAGCTTTGCCATCAACTCCGCTACCTTTGCGCAGGGGATGCTCTTTGTCGGCCTTGCCGACGGCGGCGTCCAGGCCTTTGACGCCGCCACCCTCAAGTCCCTCTGGCTCTACCAGGACGCCCTGGGCGGTCAGCCCAACTGTCCCATCACCTACTGGGACGGCTGCATTTATACCGGCTTCTGGAATAAGGAGGACCGGGAGGCAAACCTGGTGTGCCTGAGCATCACGGACGAGGATCCCGCCTCCGAAAAGGAGAGCAAGCTGCCCCGCTGGACCTATACCTCCCCGGGGGGCTTCTACTGGGCAGGGGCCTATGTGTGCGAGGATTATCTGCTGATCGGCACCGATGACGGCACCGGCGGCTGCACCAGCGAGACCGCCGCGCTCCTGTGCATCGACCCGGCCACCGGAAAGCTGATGGACTCCATCAAAAACCTCAGGGGCGACATCCGCTCCAACATCTCCTACGCCGATGGGAGGTTCTATTTTACCTCCAAGGGCGGGTACTTCTACTCCGTGGCGGCGCCCCAAAAGCAAGGGGATATATGGCGCCTGGATAAGGACTCCCTCCGGGCCGTGGCCCTGGAAAACGGCGGCACGCCGTCCCAGCCCGCCATGAGCACCTGCACCCCCGTTGTTTACAAGGACCGCGCCTATATCGGCGTATCCGGCACGGGGCAGTTCACCCAGTATTCCGGCCACAGCATCACCGTCATCGACCTCAAGACCTGGCAGATCGCCTACAGCGTGCCCACCCAGGGGTATCCCCAGACCTCCGGCCTGCTGACCACGGCCTACAGCGAGGGAGACGGCGCGGTGTATGTCTACTTCTTTGACAACTTCACCCCCGGAAAGCTGCGGGTCCTCAAGGACACGCCCGGCCAGACCAAGCCGGTGCTGACCACTCAGGAGAGCTTTATCGACAAGGACAAGACCACGGTCTATCAAACGCCCTATGTGCTCTTTACCCCGGCGGACGCCCAGGCGCAGTATGCCATCTGTTCGCCCATTGCCGACAGCTTCGGCACCATCTACTTCAAAAACGACTCCGCCCATCTGATGGCCCTGGCCAGCAGCATCGTAAGCATGGAGGTGACCCGGCAGCCGGACAAGACCGCCTATGTGGCCGGGGAATACTTCGACCCCACCGGCATGGAGATCACCCTCACCTATGAAAACGGTCTTTCCCGCACACTGCCGGCGGAGCGGACAGTAAACGGAAAAAAGATAGCATACTTTACCTGGCCCCGGGAGCCCCTGCGCCGGGAAGACGAGGGGGAGCTTCTCCTCCACTTCGCCTACTCCCTCTATCAGGACGGAGAGGACGGCGTCGGCACCCAGGTGACCTCCGTTCCCGCGCTGCTGAGCATCCGGGTAGAGCCCGCCGGCCTGGGGGACCTGAACGGCGACGGCGCGGTGGATATCTTTGACCTGCAATGCCTCTATACCTATCTGTCCACCGGCGCCATTGAGGGGGACTACAGCGGCCGGGAGACGGCCTACCGGGAGGCGGCGGACTATAACCGGGACGGCCAAGTGGATATTCTGGACTACCAGGCGCTCTATGAGGCCGTCAAAAGGGCAGGAGGGGGGCGCAGTCAATGAGAAAGCTGGCACTGGCGCTGGCCGCCGCTCTGCTGCTCCTGCTTACCGCCTGCGGAGAGGAACAGACAAGTGAAATAACTTTACACTATACGCTGTCTATTTCCTGCGAGACCCTGTCCCAAAATCCGGAGCAATGCCGGGAGGAAAAGCGTGCCTATCTGCCGCAGAGCGGTATGCTCCTGCCGGAGACAGAGCTGGAGGTCCCCCGGGGGACCAGCGTCTATGACGCCCTGCAGAGAGCCTGCCGGGAGGCGGGCATCCCCCTGGACGCTGCCTGGACAGCCCTATACAAAAGTGCCTATGTCAAGGGCATCGGCAACCTCTATGAATTTGACGGCGGCAAGGACTCCGGCTGGATGTACAGCGTCAACGGGGAATTTCCCAACTACGGCTGCTCGCAGTATATCTTGGAGGAGGGCGATGCCGTCCGGTGGGTCTATACCTGTGATCTGGGCAAGGATGTGAATGCCGGCGACACAGTGGGAGGATAAAAGATGAAAAGAACCGCAAAAAAAAGAGTGCTCTGTCTCATCACGGTCCTGCTGATGCTCCTGCCGCAGACAGTTTTCGCGGCGGGTCATATCACCGCCGCGGAGAAGTCCTACCAGGTCAGGCAGGGCGGGATGCTGAAGATCGACCTGGGGGAGGTGTGCCGGGATGGCAGCGGCCACAGGCTGCACTACACGGTGGCGGACAACACCGGCAACGGAGCCACCACCCCTCTGCAGGACGGCATCTACTATTTTACCTCCAGGACACCGGGGGAGTACGCCCCGCGGATCACCGCCTCCTGTGGGGAGGACAGCGTGACCTTCACCCTGCCCATCACGGTGGAGGCGGCGGCGCCGGGAGACCCCAGGCAGTACAGCTATGAGGAGACGCCGGCCCAGAGCGTCAGCATATATGTGACCCTCTCCAGCGACGGGATCCCCCTGCTGGGCAATGACGAAGAAGAAACGCCTCTTATGCGCCTGCCGGTGACCCTCCGATACTTCGACCTGGAGCTCTATGACCTGAAGGATTTCTATCGCTACGCAACGGAAAACGGCAGCGGCGCCTACACCGGCAGCACGGTCATCGAGCGCCCCACGCTGCTGCACCTGTACATCTACCTGCTGGAGCGCTACTACATGGGCCTGCCGGAGGAGGAATGCTGCACGGGTGAGAGCGGCCTGTTCGACTATCAGGAGCCGGTGGAGGTGCGGACCGTGTGGGGCACCACGGCCTACAGCAGCACCACCTTCGCCCTGTCGCTCATCGGCGGCAGCTGCAGTGTCTACATGAAAAACTTCTGGGGCCACGATGAAAACCTCATGTACTACCGCAACCATATGTTCCCGCTGCAAAGCCCCGGCTGGGGCTCCACCGCGGACTATATCCTCCTGTCCGAGGGGGACGCCATCGACCTGGCTATGTTTACCGACTGGCAGTTCTATACCCGGGGTGCCTTTTGCTGCTTCGACCGGGACAGCTATGCCGCGAAGGCCGGCGTACCCCTTTCCGTAAGGACCCTGAAGTACGGCACACAATCCGTGGCGGACGGGGGCACAGAGCGCTTTGAACCTATTGACAATTTGGCCCTGTCCGTTTATACTAAATCGGTGCAGGAGATGGCGCCGGCGGAGGATGCCTGCGCCATGGAGGATGACGGCCAGGGGAGCTATACGCTCACCTTTACGAAGCCGGGCACCTACTACCTGCTGGCGGCGGATGAAAACGCCGGTAAAATGGACGATGGCGCCAGCCAGGCGTGCTATGCCCCGGCGGTGGCCTGCGTAAGGGTCGCGGCTGATCCTTTGGATCTCAACGGGAACGGAGCGGTGGATGTAGGCGACCTCCAGGCGCTCTACGGCCACCTTTGCGGCCGGAGCCCCCTGCCTGAAGAGCAGCGCAGGGCCGCGGACATCAACGGCGACGGCCGGGTGGACATCCTGGACTACCAGGCCCTCTACCAATCCATCGTCCGGATGCAGAACAAGTAAATACAGCAGATATCCTGCCCGGCAGCTTGCCTGCCGGAAGCGGAATGGGGTGAAATTCCCCGCGAGTCGGTCACTGTGAAGCCGCGCCCTTGGGGCAGCGGATAAGTCAGATACGCCAAGGATATGCTGCAGCTCCTGCCTGTACCGGGACGCTGAAACCGTAAACCGCCATCTTTATGGCGGAGAATAGGAAGATTGCAGGCCTTTCGGCAGGAGCACAGAGCAGTGCTTTTTGCCGAAAGGCCTTTTTCTATACGGGAGAGTAAAGCAAATTACAAAAAGGAGATGTTAGAAAGTTGAAGATCACAAAACGACTTGCCTCCGCCCTGATGGCGCTGGTCATGGTGCTTTCTCTGTTCAATGCCACCATGCTCACCGCCTTCGCAGCGGAGGGAGAACCATCCGCCTCTGAGAGCTATGAGCTCAGGACGCTGACATTTGAGGATACCGACTATAAGGGCGGCACCAATTTTGCCGGCGGAAGCAACTGGTCGAGCCTGATCGACGATCCTCAGTACGGCGGCAGCCTGCTGTACCCCAACGGCAGCGGCACCACGGACGATAGCAAGGCGTATACCTGGTACGATGCCGGGAACACCGAGCTGAAGCATACGCTGCCCAAGAGCTGGAACCAGTATTGCTATATGGGCGGCGGCCATGCCGTGTCCAACTATGCCTCCGGCGATTTTGTTAAAAATGGCGGCTACGACAAACAGCTGACCGTGTATAAAGTGGGTGCCGAGGGCGATGTCCGCACCGGCGGCGGCCACAACGGCTCCAACAACTTTGCCGTACACTACGGTTACAAGGATAACTCCGGCTACACGGATTCTCAGATCCTGCCGTCCTTGTCCTTTGGCGATGAGGTCGCCCGCGTGATCGACCACATGTATGTCAACAACATCTGCTATGCGCTGAATTGCTATCTCAACGGCAACGGCCTGACCGCCAAGATCGGCGATGACGACTGGGTCAAGCTGACGGCCACCGGCTATAACGGCGAGAAAAAGACCGCTGATGCCTCCATTTACCTGTGCAACGGCCCCAAGAACATCGTCATGGATTGGACGAAGTTCGACCTCTCCGGCCTGGGCGCCGTTACCAAGGTGGAGTTCAATATCACCGGCTCCAGCGACAACGGCCACGGCTTCTCCCAGCCCGCCTACTTCGCCTATGACGATGTGGCGGTGCGCTTCGCCAAGGAGCAGACCACCGAGCCGGAGAAGCCGGCTGTGCCCGTTCCCACCCGCAAGGCGGGGTATCCCGCCGAGAGCAGCGCTGCGGTCAAGACCGGTATGGCGTATCTGCTCAGCGATTTGCAGGCAGGCAAGATCTTCGCGCCCGTGGACGGCCAGACGCTGAGCTATGAGAATTACTACTACCAGCGCTCCACCGACGGCGGTCAGACATGGGGCGGCATGCAGGGCTTCCCTAAGGCGTTGTTCGGCGCTACCACCATCCAGCTCACCGAGAAGCAGGCCGGTACCTACACCTATCGCTTCTGCGCCTCCCACGATGGGAAGCACTTCTCCCAGGATGCCTGGACGCTGACCCTGACGGTGGAGGATGCACCCCTCATGAACTTCTCCTTCTATGTGGGCAAGGACTACACCGGCGGCTATCCCGTCATCAAGCTCTACAGCGTGAAGACGGACGCCCAGGGCGGCGAGGTGCTGGGGGAGGAGCTGCAGAACTGCTTCCTCTACAGCAGCTTCACCAATGCGCCCGCCGAGGGCGAGGAGCCCTATGATGTGGCCGTCGGCAAGCTGGTCGACAACTACCAGATGTTCTACGCTAGCCTTACCGCCGGTCGCTATGCCTACCGCGCCTTTGCCAAGAACGCGGAGACCGGCGCCTACGATGTGGCCCTGGGCGGTATGACACTGGATCTGCCCACCGACAGCAATGTGGACGGCGGCGCCGGCGGCGGCACCAACATCTACCTCCAGTGCTACTCCGTCTATACCAGCAGCCGCAAGACGGACAACACCTATTTTAAGGCGGCTGAGTACCATGTGCGGGTGGACTGCCCCATCATGAAGACCTCCTGCGTCATGGGTACGCCCTACACCAAGGGAGATTATGACTACTATCCCACGGTGCTGTATGCAGGCGGCAATGCCTGCCTGTACAATGCCTATGCCTATCCCGATATTGAAGGCTACATCTTCACGCAGACCATCAACCAGACCTTCCAACCCAGCTCCAACGCCAGTTCCAAGGGACTGGCCATCAATCCCGGCGTGAAGCTCACCGTCACCGTGCCGAAGACGGCAGATTTCGGACTGTATTTCCAGTGGAACAACTTCAACACCACAGAGGTGGAGCCCCTGGGCGTGACGGAGGACGGCAACGGCTGGACGGTCAAAGGCGATACCAAGTCCGCCGAATACTTCATCACCAAGAACAACAGCAACTACACCTGGCGTCTCAGCCAGCCCGGTCATGTGACCAGCGCCGGATGGCTCAGCGATCTGAACGCGGATCAGGAGCTGAGCCTTACCGCCAGCGCCGCGACGGATCGCCTGTCCCACGACTTCAGCCAGCTGGGAACGCAGACCGCCACCCGCGACGAGGCCGATCTGCAGGTGAATCTGGATCCCAGCGGCTACAAGGCCCTTGACGGAACCACCCGTGTCCGGGCCTACCGCCACTGGCAGCTCATCAACTCCGACGCCGGCAACATCATGGTGGAGCCGGACTTCCACTGGAGCGTGATGGGAGACGGCGATGCCAAGCTCCAGACCGTCAACGGCGGCAATACCACCGCCAACTGGGCGGATGTGACCCCCGGCACGAAGGATTCCGTCATCACCGTCTACTATGACAGCGTGGATGTCACCACGGCGGACCCCAAAGACGGCACGCAGAAGGTGGGCAGCCACGGCGGCCTGTTCCCCGCCACCCAGCCCCAGCGCGTGGGCGTCATCGTGGTGGGCGGCACTGAAGTAAAGCACGGCACCGCCGACGCGGATGTGGACTTCAACATGGCCCCCGGCGTCACCACCACCCGCTCCATGGACTGGGACTATAACTACGACACCTGGTTCTACGAGGCCAAGGAGGAGAACCCCACCCTGGACTTCGCGGTCAAGTCCACCGGCAGCACCACCGTGGAGTACGCCATTGTCACCACCACGGCCGCTATGGAGAGCACTCTCTCTGGCTTTACCGCCGTCACCGCCGGTGCGGACGGCCGCTACAGCGTGCCCCTCAAGGGTTTCAATACCGCCAACACCAAGGGCGGCACCGTCATCATTAAAATGACCGATGAAACCGGCGTCAGCTACCGTCTGGTGCGGGTGGCCAAGGTCACCATCACCGCGGAGAACGCCAGCCACAAGGGTGAGGACATTATGCCCGGCGATCAGGTGAAGCTGACATTCAGCGGTATGTACCGCGCCGTTAACAAGGTTTCCGGCATCTTCAACCCCACCATCTTCAACCCCACCTATCAAAACGGCGAGAACAAGTTTAATGGAACGCTGGGTCAGTACCAGCGGATGGACAACGCCTCCGTCACCGTGACCATTCCGGAGGAGCTGACCTTTGCCGACGGTGCGGACACGGCGGCCTGCGTATTCACCAACGGCTACACCTACGGCAGTATGTTTTCTGCCGCCAACCCCTTTGCCTTCCTGTATGGCATGACGGATACCGGCGTGGGTACCAACTTCAACGCCGTCAACATCGACTACTACATGAACCACTACGCTGACGCGGTGGTCACGGTACACCGCAAGGTCACCTACGCCGTGAAGCTGCTCATCACCGATGAGAGCGGCAGCACCGTGGAGGATGTGAGCGTCACCATCACCGACAGCAGCGGCAAGGCCGTTGCCGCCAACGGGGACGGCACCTTTACTCTCGGCTATGGCTCCTACAGCTATACGCTGACGAAGGACGGCTATGTCCGCACCGCGGGCAGCTTCACCCTGGGCGGCGCCGACGCCGCCAAGGTGGAGAACGGCATCCTGACCGTTTCCGCCGCCATGAAGAAGCCCGGCGCCAACGCCTGGGACGGCAAGGCCAAAACCGAGCCCCAGAAGGACGAAAGCGGCGTCTACCTCATCGGCACCGCCGCAGAGCTGGCCTGGTTTGCGCAAGCCGTTAATGGCGGGAGCATCTCCATCAATGCCGTCCTGACCGCCGACATTGAGCTGGCGGGCTTTGACTGGACACCCATCGGCAGCAATTCCAAAAAATATGCCGGCATATTTGATGGCGCCGGTCATGTGATCAGCGATCTCTATATCAACAAAACCGGTAAGGAAACCTACCAGGGACTCTTTAGTTATTTGGCCGCCAAGGCTGTGGTGCGTAATCTCGCTGTTACCGGCAATGTGTCTATCGCTGGTAACTACGCCGGCGGCATTGCCGGGTATATGTTTAATGGCAGCAGCATAGAGAATTGCTATAGTGCCGTGAATGTCACCGCGGGTAAATGGGCAGGCGGTATTGCCGGCGGCGGTCAATCATTGAAGGCCAACCTCAAGAATTGCTACAACGCAGGCCGAATCTCCGCCACCGGTTCAGCCGGCTATGCGGGCGGCATCACCTCCTGCGGAGGAACCACGAGCATTTGCCCCACGCTGGATAGCTGCTATAATGTGGGAGCGGTTACTTCGCAATCTAAAAAAGTTGTAGGCGCACTGGTCTCCGGCACTGGCACGGTGACCAACAGCTACTATTTGGAGGGCTCTTGCCCCGATGAGACCGTGAAACGCGGCACCGCCGCCCCCGCCTCCGAGCTGCGAAGGATGGTCGAGGCCAAGGAGCACCCCTTCAAGGATCAGATGCTGGCCGTCCTGCGCTCCGTGAAGGACTGGAACGGCGTTACCACCACCGAGCCCACCAGGGATGAAAGCGGCGCTTACCGCATCGGCACCGCCGCGGAGCTGGCCTGGTTTGCCAAGGCCGTCAACGAAGGCCAGTATGCGCTGAACGCTATTCTGACTGCCGATATCGACCTGGAGAATAACCCCTGGACGCCCATCGGCAACAACACCGTGGAAAGCACCACCGGCGAGGCTGCATATAAGGGCGTATTCGACGGCGCCGGCCATGTGGTCAGCAACCTTAGCATCGACAACGCCGACAATAAGCAGGGCCTGTTCAGCTTCGTCAAAGACGGCGGCACCATCCGGAACCTGGGCGTTACCGGTACGGTGACCACCACCGGGAAATTTGCCGGCGGCATCGTTGGCTACCTCTACAGCGGCAAGATTGAAAACTGCTACAGTGCCGTGAAGGTCACCGGCAAGCAAAATGTCGGCGGTATTGCAGGCGGCGGCCATAACAGCCAGAGCATAAGCAACTGCTATAATGCCGGCCGGGTAGAAGCCACCGCAATGCGTGTGGGCGGCATCGTTTCCTGCGCCGCTGCGGGCCCGCTTGGCGGTCCCAAGCTCAGCGACTGCTACAACATCGGCATCGTAGCTGGCAAAACCTTCGTTGGCGGCGCTGCCTGTATCAACAAGGACAGCTGCTACGGCAAGGATGTATACTACCTGAACACCTGTCTTGCCGTTAAAAATTACGGCAAGGGCACCGCAAAGACCGAGGCCGAGATGCTGACGCTGCTGGGGGCCGCCGAAGGCGACACCCTGCAAGACGCCCTTTTCAAGAAGTGGAAGAGCCGGGTCTTAGCCGCGGATGAGGAGGCCGTACAGGCCGCTATCAAGGCCATTGAGGCCATTCCCCAGCCCGTTACCCTGAGCAGCGATGTGAAGATCATAGCGGCTGAAAAGCTCTATAATCCGCTGACCGTTGCGCAGAAGGCCAAGGTAACAAATGCCAAGACGCTGCTGGATGCCCGCGCCAAGCTAAATCAGCTGAAGGCCGCGCAGGCCGCTGCCGATCAGGCTGCCGCCAACGCCGTAATCGAAAAGATCAACGCCATCGGTACGGTGACACTGAAGAGTGAGGCGGCCATCAAGGCGGCCCGCCAGGCCTATGACGCTCTGGAGCTGCGCCAGCAGAACCTGGTGAAAAACGCCGGTGCCCTCACCACACTGGAGGCCGCCGAAAAGACGCTGGAGCAGCTGAAGGAGGATAAGAAGTCCGCCGAGGTGGTGATCGGTTGGATCAACGGCCTGTCCGACCCCATCACGCTGGCGGAGGAGCAGAGCGTTGTAAATATCCGCAAGCGCTATGACAGCATGACCGACGCCAGGAAGGCACTGGTGTCGAATCTCGATAAGCTGGAAAAGGCAGAGACGCAGTTGGCGGCCCTCAAGGCGGGTATTACCGCCGTGGAGGAGAAGATCAGCGCCATCGGTACGGTGACACTGGAGAGCGAGGCGGCCATCAAGGAGGCCCGCGCCGCCTATGATGCTCTGACCAAGGAGCAGAAGGCGAAGATCACCAACCTGTCCACCCTGACTGCCGCCGAGGCAGCGTATAAGACGCTGGCGGACAAGGCCGCCGCCGATCAGGCCGCCGCTAAGAAGGTCGATGACCTCATTGGTGCCATTGGCGAGGTCGCGCTGACCGATGCCTGCAAGGATAAGCTCGAGGCAGCCCGCAAGGCCTATGACGCCCTGACCGCCGAGCAGAAGAAGCTGGTCAGCAAGCTGTCCGTTCTGACTGCCGCCGAGGCAGCGTATAAGACGCTGGCGGACAAGGCCGCTGCCGATCAGGCCGCCGCCAAGAAGGTCGATGACCTCATTGGTGCCATTGGCGAGGTCGCGCTGACCGATGCCTGCAAGGATAAGCTCGAGGCAGCCCGCAAGGCCTATGACGCCCTGACCGCCGAGCAGAAGAAGCTGGTCAGCAAGCTGTCCGTTCTGACTGCCGCCGAGGCAGCGTATAAGACGCTGGCGGACAAGGCCGCCGCCGATCAGGCCGCCGCCAAGAAGGTCGATGACCTCATCGGCGACATCGGCACCGTTACCAAGGGCAGCAAGGACAAGATCGAAGCAGCCCGCAAGGCCTATGACGCACTGACTGCCGAGCAGAAGAAGCTGATTTCCGCAGATGTTCTCAAGACCCTGACGGACGCTGAGGCGGCCTACGCTAAGCTGAAGAAGGGCTCCGGTGGCTCCGGCGGCTCCGGCTCCGGCGGCGGCTACAGCGGGGATCACACCTTCACCACCGATCTGCCGGCGGGCAGCATCACCGCCGTCTTTGTGGACGGCAAGCGG